>JAPLNB010000151.1 GCA_026693085.1 Planctomycetota bacterium
GAGCGAGCTGGCCGCCGTCCCCGCCGACTGGATGCCGTGGAACTACCTGGCCACGCTCGAATCAGGCCAGGGCTGCCACGGGGGATGATCGCTGCGCTTCGCTCCCTACCTCCACGTCCCCTCCCGCCAACGAACCACGTCCGCCCGATCGCGTGATCTCCGCCGCGGCCACCGCGTCACCTCGCGGGTTTTTGGGTTTTTCAGGTCTGCCGAAAGACTCACGGAGGAACTCCGTGTTTTTTTTCGCTGGGGGAAAAACGCAAGGTGGGGGTGGGGGGAGTCCGATAACTGGAGATGAGTTTGTCGTGTGCAGATGGTCTGCGCGCGGAGGATATGGTCCGTCCGGACGCGCAGGACAGCGAGGTTGGTGGGCGTGGGATTTCCACCCTCACCCCAACCCTCTCCCTTCCAGGGCGAGGGGGAAGAAATGGTCATGATGCAGCCATCGATCTATCGGATGCGGGTGCAGGATATTCTGGTGATCTGCGTGCTGGCGTTGATGTGCCTGGGTGTGGTAATGGTGCAGTCGGCGTCGATGAGCGTGGCGAATGCGGGGCAGGCGATGCGGTGGCATTGGACGGACGCGGGGACGAGACATCTGATCTTCGTGGCGATTGCGCTGGTGACGTTTTTCGGGGTGGGGTTCGTGGATTATGGAAGGCTGCTGCAGGGGGGGTGGTTACGGAATCCGATTTTGTGGTTTCTGGTGATTTCGGGGCTGGCGTGCGTGGCGGTGCTGGTGCCGGGGATCGGGCAGGAGGTGAACGGGGCGAGGCGGTGGTTCAGGGTGGGGCCGATCCAGATTCAGCCGTCGGAGTTGGGCAAGTGGGCGGTCGTGCTGCTGCTGGCGTGGGTGCTGGCGGAGCGGACGATTGATGTGAGCAAGTTCAGCGGGTTTGTGGCAATGCTGATCCCGGTCGGGGCGATTTGTTTGCTGGTGGTGATTGAGGATTTTGGGACGGCGGCGCTGATTGGGCTGTGTGCGTTGGCGATGTGCATGGCGGGGCGGGTGAAGCTATGGCATCTGGCGGTGGTGGTGCCGCCGGTGATCGTGGCGGGGATGTATTTTGTGATGCACAAGGAGTATCGGTGGAGGCGGATGACGGCGTTCATGGACCCGTATGCGGCGCCGGAGAAAGAGGGGTATCACATGATCCAGAGCCTGTTGAGCTTCTCGACTGGCGGGGTATTTGGGCGAGGTTTGGGGCGGGGAATTCAGAAGCTGGGGTATTTGCCGGAGGATACAACCGACTTCATCTTTGCGGTGATCAGCGAGGAGTTGGGGTTGTTCGGGGCGATGCTGACGATCGCGTTGTATCTGGGGATATTGTATGTGGTGTGGCAGGCGATCCGGCAGAGGCAGGATGCGTTTGGGCAGTTGTTGGCGTTTGGGGTAGGGGCGATGATTGCGATACAGGCGTTGATCAATATCGCGGTGGCGACGGTGAGCGTGCCGCCGAAGGGGATGTCGCTGCCGCTGGTGAGTGCGGGAGGGAGCGGGCTGGTGATCACGTCAGGGGCGTTGGGGTTGCTGTATAGCGTTTGTCGGGGGAGGAAGAGGGAGGAGGCGGGGCAAGTGATGAATGGGGAATGATGAATGATGAGTCGGAGGTGGTGGGGTGGAATGTGAAGGGGTGGGAGTATAGGCTGGAGGCTGGTCATGGGTGAGCAGGTAACCATTCTCTTGGCTGGGGGAGGGACCGGCGGACATCTGTACCCGGGGATTTCGGTGGCCAAGGCGTTTGAAAAGGTTTGGCCGGAGGCGAAGGCGGTTTTTTTATGCACGCAGAGGGAGATTGACCGGGTCATTCTGGAGCCGACGGGTTTTGAGTTTGTGGCGCAGCCGATTGTGCCGCCGGTGAGGACGATTGCGGGGTTGCTGCGGTTTTGGAAGGGATGGCGGGAGACGAAGGATCTGGTGAAGAAGTTTTTGCGGGAGCGGTCGCCGGTGGCGGTGTTGGGGCTGGGGGGGTATGCGGCGGGGGTGGCGGTGAAATACGCGGCGCAGAAGGGGGTGGCGGCGGCGATCGTGAATCCGGATGTGATACCGGGGAAGGCGAACAAGTACCTGGCGAAGTATGTGAAGGCGGTGTGCTGCCAGTTTGACCAGACGCGGCGGCATTTTGGGGCGGAGCATCAGCCGAAGATACGGGTGACGGGGTGTCCGATTCGGCGGGAGATCATGCAGTTGCCGGGGCGGGAGGAGGCGGCGGGGCGGTTGGGGTTGGATCCGCACTTGCTGACGCTGGTGGTGACGGGGGCGTCGCTCGGGGCACAGACGGTGAACGAGGCGGTGTTGGCGGTGCTGAGCGAGATCAATTTTCAGGGTTGGCAGATGCTGCACCTGGCGGGGCGGGAGCATGCGGGGGCGGTGAGCATGGGGTATCGTCAGAAGGGTATGGCGGCGCGGGTGGTTGATTTTACGCCGGCGATGGCGGATGTGTGGGCGGCAGCGGATTTGGCGATCTGCCGAGCGGGTGCGAGCAGTTGTGCGGAGCTGACGGTGTGCGGGGTGCCGTCGATCTTGATGCCGTATCCGTATCACAAGGACAAGCATCAGCGTGCGAACGCGAAGGTATTGGCGGATGCTGGGGCGGCGGTGCTATTGGATGATGAGAAAGACGCGAAGAAGAACGCGGGGAAGCTGAAGCCGGTGTTGGAGCCGTTGCTTCGGGATGCTGGGAAGAGGGCGGGGATGGCGAAGGCAGCGAAGGGGCTGGGGAAGGCGGACGCGGCGGAGGCGGTGGCGAAGGTGGTGAGGGAGTTGGCGGAGGGGTGGGGGTAGAAAGGGGTAATGGGTCAGGTCGAAACGGCAAAATGGAGAAACAGGGAACCGGGAAGGGGAGAAACTGGGCTTACGCGGGGAGTGTGGCCGATGATATTTGGGCAGCGCGAGAATGGGTGGTCCTTTCCCCGTTTGCACGTTCCGCAATTCAGACCTTTGACTAACGGCAGAAGAGGAGTACGATGCCGCGCGTACTGATCCCCATGGAGCATGAGATGCGAATGGAGTCGCGGCCGGTGAGCCGGTTTACGGGGCAACATATTCATTTCATTGGTATCGGCGGCTGTGGCATGAGCGGTCTGGCGCGGATGCTGCTGGATGCGGGGGCGATCGTGACAGGGTCGGATTCGAAACTGAATTCGGCGACCGCGGAGCTGGTTCGGCGCGGGGCGACCATTTCGCGAGAACAGAGCGGGGCGTTGCTGTCCAAAGGCATGGACCTGGTGGTGCGGACGGCGGCGATACCGGAGAGCAACGCGGAATATCAGCGGGCGAAGGCGCTGGGGCTGCGGCAGACGAAGTATGCGCAGTTGTTGGGGCAGGTGATGGCGGAGCGGCTGGGGGTGGCGGTGTCTGGGACGCACGGGAAGAGCACGACGACGGCGATGATCAGTTTTGCACTCTTGGAGTGCGGGGCGGACCCGAGTTTTGTGATCGGGGGAACGGTGCCGCAGTTGGGCGGGTCGAGCCGATCGGGTGGGGGGGAGGCGTTTGTGGTGGAGGCGTGCGAATTCGACCGGAGCTTTCATAATTACCCGCCGAAGGTGGCGGTGATCACGAATATCGAGGCGGACCATCTGGATTGTTACCCGGGGGGGATCGATGAGATTGTCGAGTCGTTCCGCGTATTTTCGCGGCGGGTTCCGGCGGAGGGGCTGATCATTGCGAATGGGCAGGATGAGCGGGTGAGGCGAGTGATGGAGGGGATGGCGGCGCGGGTCGAGTGGGTGGGGATTGATGGGGAAGAGGAGTTGGACTGGTGCACGAAGTTGAGCGGTGCGGAGGAGGGGGGGTATCGGGGCGAGGTATTTCATAAAGGCAAGATTGTGGCGAAGTTGCGTTTGGCGGTGCCGGGGCGGCACAATGCGTTTAACGCGACGGCGGCGGTGGCGGCATGCGCGGCGTGCGGGGTGGATGCAGGGCGAGCGGCGGATGCATTGGCGCGGTTCACCGGGGTGGATCGCCGGATGAGCGAGGTGGGGCGATTCAACGGGGCGATCGTGGTGGATGATTACGGGCATCATCCGACGGAAATAAGGACAACGTTGAGGGCGGCGAGGGAGAAGTTTGCGCCCAAGCGGTTGATTTGCGTATTCCAGCCACACCAGCACAGCCGGACGCGGTTCTTGCTCGAGGAGTTTGGGGGGAGTTTCGTGGATGCGGATTTGACGGTATTGCCGGATATCTACGCCGCCCGGGATACCGATGCCGATAAGCGGAGCGTGAGCACGGCGGATCTGGTGGATCGGATCCGGAGCAACGGCCAGCGGGCGATCCACCTGCCGCAGTTTGCGGCGATCCTGGAGTATTTGCGGAGCGAAGTGCGGGCGGGTGATCTCATCATCACGATGGGAGCCGGGAATATTTGCGAGATAGGCCGAGAGCTGGTCAGCGCGTAGAATGTGCCGGTCGCGGCCGGAGGGCCGGTAGGAACGCATGTGGTCGTGATAACACCGAAGGTCTAACCAACGACATCTATGATGCGCCTCCTGGGTCCATTCAGCGGATTGGAAGAGTACGTGACGGAGAACGTGCCGCTTGCGCGGTACACATGGATCAAGCTGGGTGGCCCGGCGCGGTGGTTTGTTCGGCCGCGGACCTTGGAGGAATTGCAGGAGGCGGCGAGGCGGTGCGTGGAGAATCAGATCCCAATCTATGTGATCGGGCTTGGGGCGAATCTGATTGTGAGCGATGAAGGGGTGAACGGGGCGGTGTTCCGGCTCAGCGAAGAGTACTGGCGGAGTGTGGAGTTCAATGAAGGTGCCGTGAAGGTTGGGGCAGGGGTGGACATGCAGAAGCTGCTGCTGAAGGCGGTGCGGGCAGGGCGAGCGGGGCTGGAGTGTTTGGCGGGGATTCCGGCGACCGTGGCTGGGGGCATACGGATGAATGCGGGGGGGAAGTACGGGAGCATCGGGACGTTGGTGAGCCGGGTGACGGTCATGGACACCGAGGGGACCGTGTTTGAGCAGACGAAAGACGACCTGGTCTTTGATTACCGGACGTGCAACATAGTGGCGAAGTTCATATTGGGGGCGACGCTGGAGTTGGAGGAGGATGATCCGCACCGGATCGTGGAACGGACGAAGGAGATCTGGATGTTCAAGCGGAACAGCCAGCCGCTGAACACGCCGAACGCGGGGTGTGTATTCAAGAATCCGGGTGGCGGGAGCGCGGGGCAACTGATCGATCAGGCGGGGCTGAAGGGGATGCAGATCGGTGGGGCGGCGGTGAGCACGAAGCACGCGAACTTCATCGTGGCGCTGCAGGGGTGCAAGGCCGAGCACGTGATGCAGTTGATGAAGATGGTGAGGGAGACGGTTTATTACCGGCTGGGGGTTTTGTTGGAGCCTGAGGTTTTGATTTGGCCGTGACCGCAGTTGTTAGTTGCCAGTGAACGTGGGTCGGGGGAGTCGTGGTGATTTATGAAAGTGACAGTGCTGAGAGGCGGGCCATCGGCGGAAAGGGAAGTTTCGTTGGTGTCGGGGAAGGCGGTCGCGGAGGGGCTGCGCAGTGTGGGGCATGAGGTGTTTGAGTCGGATATTTTGCCGGACGATTTGTCGGGGTTGGACCGGGCGGCGGATGTGATTTTCCCGGTTTTGCATGGGCAGTTTGGGGAGTCGGGAGAGCTGCAGGAGATATTGGAGCAGAGGAGGCTCGCGTTTGTGGGGTCGGGGTCAAAGGCATCGCGGCTGGGGATGGATAAGGTGGCGAGCAAGCAGGCGTGGGAGCGGGTGGGGCTGCCGACGCCGGCGTACGAGGTTCTGAATGGTCAGGGCGCGGGGCGGAGGAAGATTGAGGCACCGTGTGTGGTGAAGGCGATTGATAGTGGGAGTTCGATAGACGTTTTCATCTGCAAGACGGGCCAGGAGACGCAGGCGGCATGTGAGAAGGTGTTGGGGAAGCATGGGCGGGTGCTGGTGGAGCAGTTCATCAAGGGGCCGGAGTTGACGGTGGGGATATTGGAAGAAAAACCATTGGCGCCGATACGGATTGTGCCGAAGCGGGAGTTTTTTGATTATGAGGCGAAGTATCGTGACAAGGGGACGGAGCATCGGTTTGATACGGGGTTGCCGGGGGATGTGTTGGAGCGGTGCAGGGAGCTGGCCAGGCGCGCCAACGAGGTGATTGGGTGCAGGGATTTGGCGAGGGTGGATATTATGCTGGATGGGGGGAATGAGCCTTATTTGTTGGAGATTAATACGCTGCCGGGCTTTACGCCGGTGAGCCTGCTGCCGGAGGCGGCGAAGCATGCGGGGATATCGTTTGGGGAACTGGTGGATCGATTGGCGAGGCGGGCGGCAGCGCGGGGGCGAGGGTGAGGCTTGCCAGTGGCGGCGGGGGGAGTCTAGGATCTGGGGCCTATGAGTGATTCACAGGAGCGGCGTCGCATTATCAGTCCGGATACGCTTCGGGGCGGGGCGGAGGTGCGGACGCCGCCTGGGCAGACGCTGACAGCGAAGTGGCCGGTGCTGCATTACGGGAGCGTGCCGAGGGTGGATCCGAACGAGGCGGGGTGGACGTTGCGGGTGTTTGGGTTGTGCCAGAGGCCATATGAGTTGAGTTATGAGCAGATCCGAGCGATGCCGGCGATCGAGGTTTTCTGTGATATGCATTGCGTGACGCACTGGAGCCGGTTGGATAATACGTTTGTGGGGGTAAGCACGAGGGAGTTGATTGAACGGGCGGGGCCGAAGGCGGAAGCGCGGTTTGTGATGTGCCATAGCGAGGCGGAGTTTACGGTGAATGTGCCGCTGGATGAGTTTGTGGCGGAGGATTGCATATTGGCATATGGGTGGGAGGGGAGGGAGATCACGCCGGAGCATGGGTGGCCGTTGCGGGGGTTGGTTCCGCGGCTGTATTTGTGGAAGAGCGCCAAGTGGATACGGGGGATTGAACTGAGGGCGACGGATACGCCGGGGTTCTGGGAGCGGAATGGGTATCACATGCACGGGGACCCGTGGAAAGAGGAGCGGTTTGGGTGGTGAGGGGGGGGCTACGCATGCGGGGGGCCAGGCCGTACAATTCCCGCCTGCATGGAATCAGGATGTACAACATTGAGCGTGGCGACTGGGTCGGCGCGAGTGTGGCGGCTGGAGTGGCTGACGGCAGCGCGATGCCGGTGGATTCTGGCAGGGTTGATTTTGTCTGGGGCGCTTAGCCATATCCATTATCTGACGAACGATTGCCCTTTGGATCTGTCGGGGGATGAGGCGCAGTACTGGGATTGGTCGCGGCGGTTGGATTTGAGCTATTACAGCAAGGGGCCATTGGTTGCGTACATCATTCGCGCGAGCTGCGCGGTTTCTGGGGATACGATGCCGGCGGTCCGGTTGCCGGCGGTACTGTTGGCGGTGGGGACGACGCTGGTGACATATGGGCTTGCGCGGAAGCTGTTTGGAAGCGATCGGGTGGCGTTGGGGGCGGTGCTGTTGAACCATCTGGTGCCGATGTTTGTGGCGGGCAGCATGTTGATGACGATCGACCCGCCGTTTTTCTTCTGCTGGGCGTTGGCGACGTGGTTTGCGGCCAAGGCCGTGTTGGATGGGTGCGGCTGGGCGTGGGTTGCGATGGGGATTGCGATCGGGGTGGGGTTTCTGGCGAAATACGCGATGTTTCTGTGGCTGCCCGGGTTGGTGTTTTTTTTGTTGGTGGATCGAGAGAGCCGGAGGAAGCTGGCGTCGGCGGGGCCTTGGGTGAGCGTGGCGATTGCGTTGCTGTTTACGATTCCGGTGATTGTGTGGAATGCGCAGCACGGTTGGGTGTCGATGCGACATGTGGCGAAACAGACGGGGACGAGCGCGGACAGCGAGTTTTCGCTGAAGAATCCGTTGGAGTTTGTGGGGAGTCAGATCGGGGCGGTGGGGCCGATGCTGGCGGTGATACTGGTGGGCGCGGTGGTGTATGCGGTGGGGCGGTGGGGGCAGGACGATCCGCGGCGGCGGCAGATGCGGTTCTTGGTGTGCATGGGGCTGACCTACTTTGTGATCGTTGGGGCGGACAGTTTCTGGACGAAGATCCAGGTGAATTGGCCGGCGCCGGCGTATTTCAGCTTGATGATTCTGGCGGCGTATTTCCTGGGGACGCGGATGAAGGACGCGGCCAGGTGGAAGCGGTGGCGCGGGTGGTTGTGGGGGACGGTGGGGTTTGGCGTGCTGTGCATGCCGATTGCGCATGACACGGAGATGGTGTATCCGCTGGTGGCGAGGGTTTCGCGGGCTTTGAAGAAGGAGCCGACGGCGAAATGGGATCCGAGTTATAAGCTGCGCGGGTGGGCGGAGCTTGGGGGGCATGTTTCGGGGCAGCTTCGGTTGCTGCGGGGAGATGCGATTGTGCTTTGTGAGGAGTATCAGACCGCGGCGGAGATGGGTTTTTATGTGGAGGGGCGGCCGCGGACGTACTATGCGGGGTCGTGGTTTTTGCCGCCGGCGACTCCGGAGGCGAAGGACCGGCAGAAGCGTCGGAGCCAGTATGATGTGTGGGAGGATCGGCAATTGGATCGGAAGGATCTGATGGGGCGGGAGGCGATTTACATTGGGCATTCGCCGCCGGCGGAGTTGGTGGCGGCGTTCGAGACGATGGAGCCGCTGCCGGAATGCAGGATTGAGCGGCGTGGTATCAGGCTGAGGACGTTTGAGATGTGGCTGGGGCGGGGATTCAAGGGGATGCGGCGGCCGCCTGAGCAGGTGAATTACTGATGGACCCACTGCTTCCACTTCAAGGCGGTGCGGACGGTGCGTGCTCTGGCCGGCGGTGCATGATGGTTTGGCTGCTGGTTGTGCTTTGGATTGTTGGGATCGGTGTTGGGGCTTTGGTGGATCGGCCGGTGTCGCAGTGGGTTCGGGATTCGGGGACGGCGGAGGCGGTTCGGCATCATTGGATTACGCCGGTGGTGAAAGCGCCGGGGGTGTACTACTACGCGATGATGATTGCGGGGGCATTCTGGTTCTTGCATCCATTGAAGTGGCGGGCGGGGGGGTTGATGCTGCTGACCGGGATTCCGGGGCTGGCCAACTGCCTGGGGAAGTGGATTTTTGGGCGGGCCAGGCCGTTTAAGCTGGTGGGGCCGATGGAGCAGCCGGCGGCGTTTGAACTGCACTGGTTTATCGGCGGGCTGAAGGGTTTGTTCTGGCAGAGCAACCTGTCGTTTCCGTCGGGGCATAGCTGTACGGCATTTGCGACGGCGGCGGCGATGGCTATCCTGTTGCCGAAGTGGCGATGGGCGTTTTACGTTGTGGCAGGGATGGTCGCTGTGGAACGGGTGCTCGAGAATGCGCATTATGTGAGCGACGTGATCGGGGGCGCGGGACTGGGAGTGTTCGGCGTGTATGTGATTGTGGGATTGTTTGGGGAGCGTAAAACCAGCGGAGCGGCGGGGACGGTGGCATCGTCCGGTTGTGAAGTGAAACATGACTGAAACGCCGTATCTCAGCCTAGTGATTCCCGCTTACAATGAGCAGGAGACGATTCCGACGCTGCTGGAGCGTGTTGGGCGGGCACTGGAGCAGATCGGGCGGCCATTTGAGGTGATCATCGTTGATGACGGCAGCACGGATCGGTCGGGGGAGCTGCTGAGCGAGGGTATTGCCACTTACCCATGGCTTCGCGTGCTGCGGCTGGCGCGTAACAGCGGGCAGACGGCGGCGTTTGACGCAGGGTTCAAGGCTGCGCGCGGGGAGGTGATTGCGACGATCGACGCGGACCTTCAGAACGATCCGGAGGAGATACCGCGGTTGCTGCCGATGCTCGATAAATGTGACCTGGTGAACGGGTGGCGGCAGAAGCGGTGCGACAGCGGGTACCGGCGGATGCAGACGCTCCTCGCGAACCGGATCCGCAACTGGCTGAGCGACGAGACGATCCAGGATAGCGCGTGCAGCCTGAAGGTGTACAAGCGACATTGCGTGGAGGGGCTGCAACTGTTCACCGGGATGCACCGGTTTTTGCCGACGCTGGTGAAGATGCGTGGATATTCGGTGATGGAGACGCCGGTGAAGCATTCGGCACGGTTTGCGGGGACGGCGAAATACGGGCTGTGGAACCGCGCGTTGCGGGCTTTGATTGATCTGCTGGCGGTAAGGTGGATGAAAAAACGGTATATTCGTTACCAGGTGAGTGAAGTTCGGCACACGCCGCCGCAGTAGGTGCGGGCGAGGCCGGGCATCGAAGGTTGCCCAAAGGATTGAGACAGTACCCACGAGGAGGCCCATGAACATCGGCGGACATGAAATCGGAGTGTGCAGTTGGTCGCTTCAGCCGGCGAATATGGCCGACTTGGTGGCCCAGATGCGGACGCTGACTCTGAGCCATGTGCAAGTGGCGTTCTTGCCGCTGCTGCAAATGGACGAACCGAAGCGGGAACAGGAACTGGACCCGCTTCGCGACGCCGGGATCACGATTACGGCGGGCATGATGAGTTTTCCGGGGGAGGATTACGCGACGATCGCGATCATCCACGACACGGGCGGGTATCTGCCGGACAAGATGTGGGAAGAGCGGCGGGATCTCACCAAGGCCGGGGGGAAGCTGGCTGAGCAGCTTGGCATTCGGCTGCTATCGGTGCATGTTGGGTTTATACCGATGTCGAGCGACCCGAGGTATCGGGTGCTCATCGAGCGCGTTCGCGAGTTGGCGGCGGGCATGGCGGAGGCGCGTGTTGATTTGCTGATGGAAACGGGGCAGGAGCGGGCGGCGGAGTTGCTGCAGTTTCTGAACGACGTGTCGGCGAAGAATGTGCATGTGAATTTTGACCCGGCGAACATGATTCTTTACGGGGCTGGTGACCCGATCGAGGCGGTGAAGATCCTGGGCCGGCACATTCGGCATGTGCATGTGAAGGATGCGGTTTTGTCGCGGCAGCCCGGCGTATTGTGGGGTGAAGAGGTTCCGTTTGGCAGTGGTCAGGTGGGACCGGCGCGGTTTTTGGAGGCGCTGAAGGGGGTTGGCTATAGCGGGCCGTTGGCGGTGGAGCGCGAAGCCGGGTCTGCGCGATTGGCGGATGTGGGGACAGCGATTGAGTCGCTACGGAACGCGGTGGGGTGATGGTTTTGTGCGGCTATAGCTGATTTGCGTACGAGCGGAGCGTTGGTTCGAGGGCCTGCGGCTGCCAGCCGAAATCATTGGTGAATCTAGCCAGGTCGCAGGTGTTGTCTTCCTGGCTCATGATGACCTGGTCGCGGTTGAAGCCGAGCAGACCGGCGATGCCGAGGGTGCAGAGCAGGTTGGCGACGGTGACGGGCAGGGCGGCGGTCCGACGGGTTTTGCCGACGATTGCCTGGGCGCAGATCTGGTGGAACTGCGGCCAGGTGAGTTTGTCGGGTCCGCCGAGGGGGTAGATCTGGCCGATCGTGGCTGGTTTTTCGATGGCATCCACAAACGCACGCGCGACGTCCTTGACGTAGATGGGCTGGATTCGGCCGGTGTGTTTGCCGGCGAAATAGGGCATGAAGGGAGCGAAGAACAGGGGTGGGGGTGCTTGTTTGTGGGCCCACATGGCCTCCATCCGCATCAGTTCACCGCCGGGGCCGTGGATCAAGGAAGGGCGGATGATGGTCCAGTCGAGGGCGCTTGCCTGGACGTATTGTTCCGCCTGGTGTTTGCTGCGGTGGTAATTGCTGAGGGCGCCGGGCCGAGTGCCCAGGGCGGACATGTGGACAAAACGCCGCACGTTGGACCGGCGGGCGGCCTCGACAATGCGACGCGTTCCTTCGCTATGAATGTGTTCGAATGTGATGTTCTGGCTGGGGTTCTCGCGGATGATGCCGACGAGGTGGATGACGGCAATACAGTCGCGGAGGCCATGGTCGAGCTTCTGTGGATCGAACAGATCGCCATGGATGAGCTGCACTCGCTCGCCGGCTGATACGGGTGGCTTGCGATGGACCAAGGCATTGATGAGATAGCCTTGCGAGAGGAGTTGATCGATCACGGCGGACCCCACAAATCCGCTGCTTCCCGTGAGGAAGATCCGGCCGGGCATGTGTGAACTCCTTCCATACCAGCGAAGCTAGCCGTACACTAGATGGACGGGCAGCCGAAATCAACTTGCCTGATGCCGGTGGATTCATAATGGCTAATAGCGATACGTCTTTGGTTGTACGGTTGGGCACTCGGGGCAGCATGTTGGCGCGGCTGCAGAGCCAGAGGGTGGCTGATGAGCTTGAGGCCCGCCATCCTGGGCTGCATGTGGAGCTGTGCATCATCAAGACGACGGGCGATCAGATAGCTGATCGGCCGTTGCACGAGTTGGGGGGGAAAGGGCTGTTTACCAAGGAGCTGGAGCGGGCGCTACTGGATAATGATGTGGATATGGCAGTGCACAGTTTCAAGGACGTGCCGGTGACGATGCCGCTGGTGGAGCAGGAGGATCTGGTGATCGCGGTGGTTCCGGAGCGAGAAGATCCGCGGGACGTGATGGTCTGCATTGCGGTCAACAGGATCGCGGATCTGCCGCAGGGCGCGAAGGTGGGGACGGGGAGTTTGCGGCGGCGGTGCCAATTGCTGGCGTTGCGGAAGGACCTGGATGTGGAGGCCATCCGCGGGAACATCGATACGCGGCTGCGCAAGCTGAAGGGCGGGGACTTTGACGCGGTTGTGCTGGCGATGGCGGGGCTGAAGCGGTCGGGGCTGTTTGACGCGGCGCTCATGCACACGATCCCGGCGGACGAGATGCTTCCTGCGGCTGGGCAGGGGGCGCTGGCGCTGCAATGCCGGCGGAGCGACAAGCGCATGCAGGATCTGCTGGGGGCCGTGCATCACGAGCCGAGCGCGGTGCGTGTTCGGCTGGAGCGCGAGATTGTGCGGCGACTGGAAGGCGATTGCCATTCGCCGATCGCGGCGTTGGCGACGATCGAGGGGCAGCGCGTCGAGCTCAGGGCTGCCGTCGGCAAACGAGGGGGCGAGCTGCCAATACTGCAGGCGAGGGGCGAAAGCGAATTGGAGAACGCGAACGTGGCTGTTGATCGCGTAATAGGGGTATTGACAGAGCAGAACGTGCGATCGCATCTGCATGGGTGATGGAGGGGAGTGGGCAGGCTCATCTTGGCTGTGTCCGCGGGGCATTGGCTGTGCTATGCTTCTTGTGATGGATTTCGTGAGATCGGCGAGCGATCGGATCGTTGAGGGTTTCGTGTGAAAACGGCTTGGCTGAAGCATACTGGAAGGTGGGCCATCCGGCTGCTGAAGATTGCCGGTGTGGCGGTGGCGTTGGTGCTGGCGTTCCAGGTGCTGGTGCTGCCCTGGGTCGTCCGTCGCGCGGTGGCGTCGTCGTTTGCGGGCATGGGCCTGTCGGAGGTGAGTTTTCAGGTGCGGGGCGCATCGTTCTGGCAGACGGAACTGGCGCAGGTGAGAGTTGGGAATCAGGGGCTGGCGCGGGTGGGGAATATCGGTGTTGGCTATAGCCCGTCGTCGCTGCTGAAGGGGCGGGTGGAAACGATCTGGCTGAACGGCGCCGAAGTGGAAATAACGGTCAAGGATGGGCGGGTCGACCTTGGCCCCTTGGCGGTTAAACGATTGTCGGGATCCGGCGGGGAGCTTCCGTTTGATCGGCTGGAGCTGCGGGCATCGACGCTGGCGCTGCAGTGGGAAGGGCGGCGGCTGTGGGTGCCGATGGAGGGAACGCTGGTGAACCAGGGGCAGGGGCGTAACCAATTGGATGCGGTACTTCGTATTCAAGGGGGGCAGGTTCACGTTGTCGGTGGATTTGATCCGGCGACGGACCGGGTTGATTTCACGGCGGAGGCGGATGACCTGGAGGCGGCGGCGCTGGCGGCGGGCGTTCCGGCACGATACGCGGGGAGGGTGCCTTCCGTTAGCGCGGGCACCGTCAGCCTGAAGGCGCACTATGTCCGCACGCCACGGGATACGACGCTGATTGCGAGCACAAGCGGGCGAGGTGTGAGGTTCGGGGCGAGCATCGGGGAGCACCGCGTCTGGGTGCAGGATCTGGATTGGACGGTAACTGCCGAACTGGACGGCGATTTTAATCTGGTTGATGCGAAGGCGACCGCTGGCGCCAGGCGCATGTCGTTCGATGGTGAGGCGGCGACGAACGTTGCGGTGCAGGCGGAGAAGGAAAACCAGCGGTTGGTTTTGAGTGTCAGTGCTCGCGGGGAAGACTGGCTGTTGCGGGAGCTGAAGGCGACGGCGGGGGGGTTGTTTGGGGCCAACCCGGAGAAGGCCTATGCGGCGGATGTCTCGATCGGACTCCACGCGAAGATTCCGGAGCCATTGGCGCACCTGCTGCTGATGCAGCGAATGGATGTCAGCGCGCTGGGGGCGATCTCGGCCAATGGGCAGTTCAAGGCCGGCGCCAGGCGGGCGGCCGATGGGGGTTGGGCCTGGGAGGCTTCGACTCAGCAGATGCTGGTGCAGCTTTCGCCAGGCAGTTTGTCGATCAACAAGGACGCGGTCGTGCTGCGCAAGCTGAGCGGGGCGGTGCGGATTTCAGGGCAATCGGATAATCAGCGTGCGGAGGTGAGCATCATGCCCGGATCGAGTCTCTGGGTGGGCTCGATGGAGCAGAAGCTGTGGCCGATCAAGATCGAGAAGGGTGAAGATACGGCGCTGGCGGCGTTGGCGATCGATGCGGCGCCGGCGCAGTTTTCGGTGCGGTTTGACAATCCCAACGAGCCATGGACGGTGCATGTGCCGGACGCGAGCCTGACGGTGCCGGAGTTGGCGGTCTCGGCGGCGGGAGGCAGGATACGAGGATTGGCAACGGCGATTCGTTTCAGAGCGAACGCGATGCCGTCGCAGGTCGAAGTATTCGTGGGCGACGGATCGGTTGTTGGTTTTGAGTCGCTGGAGGTGGCGTTGGGGGGTGATACGCTTCGCGCGGGGCCATGGAAAGTCGATGTGGCCAGCCGGCACAGTGAGCCGCTGGTTCATATGTCGGCGGCGCAGACGGGCGGATTGCCGCGTGTTTCGTTCCATGCGCAGTCGGAGAACGCGCTGTCGCTGAAGAGCAAGGCCATCGAAGCGGCGATCGGCAGTGTTGCTGTGGGGGGGACGATGCAGGTCGATGGCGATGGCGAACCGGCGGTTGTGGCGACGGTATCGATCGGCGATGGCTCGGCGGAGTACAAGCCCGAACCGGTGCGTATTGGCGGGCTTTTGGCGGTGATTCCGGTGACGTGGAATGCAGCGTCGGAGCAGCGAGCGGAATTGACGATCTCGTCCATTCAGCTCCGCGACATCGTTTACCCGGCTGCGAAGGGAGCGATCCGTGTTGCGGACACGCATGCGGATGTGAAGATGGATTGGCCTTTCATCAAGGAGGTTGCCCGGATCATGGTGCAGGGGTCGGTTGAGTTCGGTGGCAGAGAGCTTCGCGGCCAGATCACCGGAACGGTCCCTGCGTTCGTGTTGAAAGACGAGAAGGCGCTGCCGGGCTTGATCGAGGAGTTGAAGGACTTTGACATCAGCGGCACTGTTGCCAGCAAGCTGTCCATCACCTTTGAGGGGGGGGACATCAAGTCTCGGGTCTGGCTGACGATGAAGGATGTGAACATTGCCAGCAAGGAATACCATCGCTCGCTGGAGGGCATTAACGGGACCGTTCTCGTGGACAGTTTCAGCCCGCTGAGCACGCCGGGGGGGCAGCGGCTGACGGTTAGGCAGGCGAATACCGGCAAACTTCAGTTCACGGATGGTGTCTTAACTTTTCGGATAGAGAACTCAAGCGTGTTCCATGTTGAGGGCACGGACTGGGGTTGGGCCGGCGGACGGGTCTACGTGAACTCGTTCCGGCTGGATCTGAACAAGCCCCAGATTGACTTGACGGTGTCCGGCGACAAGCTGGGCCTTGCGGAGATTGTGGACATGTTTGGCAAGGAGCACTTTACGGGCGACGGCAGTCTGTATGGGCGGCTGCCGGTGTATCTGATCTGGCCGCAGACGAAGAAGGACGGGCAAACGGTGACGGAGTGGTCGCAGCCCGCGTTGGAGTTTGGTGAAGGGTTTGTTTACGCGACGCCTGGGGGCGGGAATTTGCACGTTGTTGCGCCTGAGGCGACGATCGGCGCGATGCTGGAGAAGCAGAACCCGGATTTCGCCCCAGGCGGCAAGATGGAAATGGTGAAATCCAGTCTTATGGGCGCGTTGAAGGACTTGCGGTATTCCGTGCTGATGGTGGATCTGCTGAAGGAAGACAAAGGCCTGATGGCCAGGCTGCACATGTCCGGCGTGGGCGCGAACGGGCAGGAAATCGGCGGGCTGACGGTGAATATTCGAGGGTTTGATGCTATTCTGCGAAATGTCATAAGCATCCGCCGCGAGATGGCATTTGGCGAGTAGTCGTAACCGGGAGCGCAATGGTGAAAAAAGCATTAATGGCTGGCTTGGCAGGAACGCTGCTGATGTTGCCATCGTGTGCGAAGGTTGAGATCACTCACAAGGTCGAGCCGATCCACCTGACGGTCGATATCAACATCCGCGTGGATCGGCAGCTCGATGATTTCTTTGCATTCGAGCAGCAGCAGGGCAACAAGGCCCAGACGCAGCCGGCGAGCGATGGGAAGACCGATGCAACCGAGAGCGCAACGACGAAGGGAGCTGCACTATGAGATTCAGCAGGTTCAGACTGTTATCGTTTCTGGCGGTGGCGGCGATGGTGATGGGGGTGAACGGCGTCGCGAGGGCCGACAAGAAGGCGGACCTCCAAGCCAAGTTCAAGGAGCGGCTGCCGCAGATCAGCGCGCTCAAGCGCGACGGCAAGGTGGGGGAGACCTTTGACGGCATGCTGGAAGCGGTCAAGGGAGTGACTTTGGATAAGGACCAGACGAAGCTGGGCGATGATGAGAACGCGGACCGCAAGGAGATCTACAAGCTCATTGCCGCCGAGGAGGGGACAACGGCGGAGAAGGTGGCCGAGCGCAATGCGTTGCGGCACTACAAGAACGGCAAGAAGGGCGACTGGTTCAAGCTAAAAGATGGCGAGTGGAAGCAGAAGGAGAAGGATTGAGCGGGCGATTTCCCGGATGCACCCATGGGCATTGATTGCTGCGGGTGGAGTGATTGCCTTTATAATTCCCTTAACATTCTGCCTCCGAGGGCGTATATTCCTTCGGCAAATAGGAGGATTACGATGCTGGCAAATAGGAGGATTAAGATGACTATGCGCGGCTTTCGTTGGGGAGTGGTGCTGTTGGCGATTGCATTTTCGGCTGGTTCGTTGTCGGCACAGCAGAACACGGCGACTCAGGAAGCCAGAAAGCGGTTGGCTGAGGTGCAGAAGGAACTGACCAAGGCGCAGGGCATGCTGAATGTTGCGATAGCGAAGATCAAAGCGGAGTTTCAGAAGGGCGACGAATGGACCCAAGCGCAGGCGGCCGTGAAGCAGGCGCAGCAGGAATTGGAGGCGGCGCGCAAGGCGGTTGCGGAGGCGTTGAAAGCGAAGCCGGAGTATCAGAAGGCGCTGGCGGAGAAGAAGAAGGCGGAGGAAGAAAAAGAGGCGATGAGGGGTACGGGCGCTTCGGCGGAGAAGTTTTTCGAGGCCGCGAACAAGGTTCTGTTGGCGGCGGCGGTGGCCGTCAAGATGGAGAACGAGGCGCTGGCTGAGGAACCCAAGGCTGTTGAGGCCAAGAAGAAGCTGGCGGATGCGACGGCGGCGACGGCGGCGTTGCAGAAGCTGTACGAGGAATCGATCAAGACCAACCCGGACCTGGAAACGCAGCGTAAGGATGTGGAAGCTGCGAAGGAGCGGGTTGTGCAGGCGGCGAAGGAGCTGGCGAGCGCTCGCAAGTCCGACGCGTCATCGGGGCGGCAATAGCGGGCAGATGCGCGGGCGCCGTTCTATCTAAACGAAAGGCGGAAGGCTTATTGCGCGGAGCCGCCGAAGGGCCAACCAGGCAGACCGCGCTCTTGGCGACGTTTGAGCATGTCGAAGACGAAAGAAGCCAATTGAATGCGTTCATCGGGGGCGAGTGACTCGACGAACTGTTTGAGCATGGTGGGCTTTGGGCCGACCTGTTGGCCGGTTTGGGCGGCTTTCTGACGCAACTGCTCCTGTTCATCGATGATTTGGTCCAGTTGGGCCTGCCGCGCGGGGCCGGGAGGCAGGGCGTGGTACGCCTTGGCTTCCATCCGAGCGCGACTGCGGATCACATTGTGCATGGCGTTGACCTGTTCATCGTGGGACATCTGGCCCTTCTCGGCGGCGGCGAGGATTGCGGGAAGATTGTCCTTGATCGCGAGCAGGTAGGGCGCTTTCTGGTCTTCGGACAGGTTGGCGAATTCGGGCGTGGAGGCGAACTTGGCCAAGGTGACCGGGTCGGCGGTGGGGCGTGGCGGGCGATGCTTCATCATCCACCATCCGATGAGCACCGCGGTGACGAGAATGGCGTCCGTTGCCAAGACGGCGATGACAATCTTCTTCCGCTTATTGCCTGTTGCGCAATCGCCCATGCTGCTTCTCCATTCAGTCGCCCACGGAACCGACGTGCATGTCGCCGAAGAGGTGGTTCATCGAGCCTTTTGTGCCGGCCTGGCCGTGGAAGGGTTCGTACTCGTCGAGGATGGTCAGCAGTTCCGGATGGCCCATGCTGTAGGCGAGCGTGTCCTGAGTTCGCTTGCCGGCGTAGATGACGAGGAAGGGATTATATTGGTAGCTGGAGGCTTCGCGGTCGAAGTAGGTGTCGAAGCCGGCGGGGGCGTTGGCGGTGGGCTTGGTGATCTGGTCGGAAGGGCAGCGGAAGATCTTGTTGGCGGTCTTGATGTAGGGTTGGAGGAGTTTGACGATGGAGGGGAAGTTGTTGAGGGGGGGTTGGACGGAGGGCATGGTGTTGACGGCGGGGAGGCGGCCCTTGGAGTCGGCCATGTACATGACGAAGGAGGCGCCCAGATCGCGGAGGCTGGCGCGACAAGCGACGCGATTCGATTGGGCGCGGGCCTTGGAGAGGACTGGCAGGAGAATGCCTGCCAGGACGGCAATGATGCCGATGACGACCAGCAGCTCGACGAGGGTGAAGGCTTTGCGCATGACTGGCGTCGCCTCGAAAAGGTAAAGCAGCGATGTCCTATCGTAATGGGGGTCGTGGAGGAAGGGAACGGGCGGCGACGAAGTCGTCGTTGCATTACCCCTGAAAATAAAGAGCCGTTCTCATCGCGGTTCCCCGCCCGGAGCGGCGTCAAGCGTATTGGCGGGCGGCATGCCCATGATTAGTGTAGAATACGGAAGTGATATTCATGGTGAGGCACCGATGACCACGACTCAACTCCGTCGCGAGATCAAGAAACGTGTGGATCGCCTTTCTCCAGATCGCCTGCCGGTTGCGGCGGATTTCCTGGCGTACCTTCAAGAGCGCCAGGGCAACCACGCAACCGAGGAACTACTCGGTATTCCCGGTTTAGTCGGTGATCTTCGAAAAGCCGAGCGGGATCTGGCCGCCGGACGGGGGACGCCCCTGCGCAAGCTAAGGCGCAAGCATGGCGCGCCGTGACCGGGTCACCTAATGCTGACGGAAGTTACCGATGACCCGCAAGCCTACGAGCTTCGAAGTCATTCTCGCCCCCGATGCGAGGGTCTTTTTTGAACGGGCCGACTCGTGAGCGCGGGGACTTGCCGGCGAGCGGGGGATTCTTGACTGGCCGAATTTGTTGTGTAATAATTTCAGGATGGCCCGGTTCCGCTGGAACGACTGGAGCATCGAGCACATCGCGCGGCACGGCGTCACGGCTGCGGAAGCCGAAGCGGTTGTCGTGTCCGGGAGCACCCGGCGGGCTGGGACCGGGAAATACAAGGCGATCGGCCGCGGCAGCGGCGGGCGATGGATTCAGGCCGTGTACATTTTCGACCCGCCAGGCGTAGTGTACGTCATTCACGCGCGGCCGTTGACGCATGCCGAAAAACGGCGCGTGCGGAGGAAACTACGATGAAGACACGATTTGGCAAGGTGCCGTTTAACAAGTTAACTGACGAGGAGAAGGAAGCGGTCTATCAAGAGTGCGAGCGAATCCGTCCGGAGGATGGGGAGCCTCTGAATGAGGAGGATCTGCGTCTGCACGATCGTGCGGGGATTCGGCCGGGCAGGCCGCGGATCGGGCTGGGCGCCAAGCGGATCAATATCTCCATGGAGCAGCGTCTGCTGAAGAAGGCCGACCGGTTTGCCCGGAAACACAAGATCACGCGGGCGAAGCTGATCGCGGAAAGCGTGAAGGCGTACATTGCCGGGGCGGCGTGAATGACAAAGCGATTAGCGTACGATTTTTCGAAGGCGAGGAAAAACCCGTACGCAAAGCAACTGAAGAAGCAGGTTACGACTCGCCTGGACCTGGAGACGATCCGGTATTTCAAGCGGCTGGCATCGCAGACGGGGGTGTCGTATCAGACGCTGATCAATCTGTATCTGCGCGACTGTGCGGTGGGAGGGAGAAAGCTGAAGTGGGCGTGAGGACCGCAGTCGCATAGGCTGAAGATATTTCGGCATGCGGCTGGAGGGCGTGGTTCCGAATGGACAGAATGCGAGGGTGGCGAAACGGAGGATGATACGATACCGCAACCGTCGAATCGGTTTGACTTAAAGGCCATGGGTGAACAGTGGTTTCGGTGGCAGGAGGTCGCGGGTTGTTTCTGGCCAGGGCGGGGCAGGCGGAGCAGTCAAGTGAATCCGGTGCTGTGCAAGGCAAGGTCCAGCGGAGGTGTGTACCTGTTTGCCTGGAGCGAGCGCGTTCCGGGTAGGTTGCATCCATCTGATGATGCGGTTCAGTATGTTGGCGAGACGAACGGCTTCTTGCGGCGGATGATGCAGTTCGGAACATCAGCCGGCTTCTGGGGACCAAGAGGCAATGGGCATTCTGCGGGTTGGAGATGGCCGGAAGGAAGGGCGGAGAATCTGTGGGCGTCCTTCTTTGCGGTGGGAAACGATCTACTGCCGCATCTGGCCGCGGGAATGCGGTGTTGGATGGAAGGGGTTGCCTTGGAGGAGTATCGGCTGGCACACGGCGACTTGCCGCCATTGAACCGCGGTGGCGGAGAGATTGGTCTGAGGCAGTGAATGAAAGCGGGGCGTTGGTAAGGCCCTATTTCAACTCCACCGTCCAATACGCATTGTCCAGGAACTGTTTCCACGACCAGTACCGCTCATCCGCAAGCCGAATGTTGATCACCGGGCTGCGCCGCGGCTTGATGGGTTTGGCGATGAGGTGCAGGCGGGCCTGGTCGGGGGTTCGGCCGCCCTTTTTCACGTTGCACTTCACGCAGCAGCAGACGATGTTCTCCCAGGTGGTTCGGCCGCCCTGGCTCTTGGGAGTGACGTGGTCGAGGGAAAGCTCGGCGGTGGAGAATTTCTTGCCGCAGTACTGGCAGCGGTTCGAGTCGCGGGCGTAGATGTTGCGACGGTTGAACTTGACCTCCTGGCGGGGAAGTTTTTCGTAGACGAGGAGGCGGATGATGCGGGGGACCGCAATCTGGAAGCGGACGGTATGGATCCAGTCATACTCGTCCGGTTCGAACTCGGCCTTGAGCTGGGACAGGTCACGCCAGGATTCGAAGCTGAGGTTCAGCCATCTGGATTGACCTGTGGCGCTCGTCTCGATGTGGATGACCTCGGCGAGTTCGCGGCAGAGCAGGGAGAAGGCGCGCTTGACGTTGATGACGCGAATGGCTTGGTAGAACTTGTTGAGGACGAGAACGTTGGCGTTGAGAGCCATGACGCCGGCCATGGTTGGCGGCGGTGAGAGAGGTCCTTTGCCAAGGACCGGGGGATAGTTATGACCTACCAGCATCTTCAACTCTCCGCTCCGAACTTCGAGCAGGATGGATGCGGCCGAACAAACCGTATGAACAGAAAGCCCGAGGCTCAGGGCCGCATTATAGGACCATCTCGACTGCGACGCCAGAGTCCAGGCAAGCAAAGGCGCGTCTCCGGATGCGGTCGGACGTGCCATGGCGGGATATTGGAAAAAGGCTTCAAACTTAGCAGGGGTGTAGAGCGCATAAGTTATTTTGGGGTAATTAGTTGTGTTGCGGTGTTGCAGATTTTGCCTGCAATTGGTAGAATGTCTTTCTTATGGCCCTTCAAATGAAACCCAAGCGAGTAACCAATCGACGCAGAACGGTCGTCGTTAGAGTGGGATTGAGGGGTGCTCGGCCACCATTGCGGCCGGGCGATGCAGATAAACATCGTACCACAGAGGGAAAAGTTGCCGCACCGGGTCTGAATGGTTATGGGAAGGCTCTGCGGTTTCTGTCGAGCCTGACGGATCACGAGCGGCTGCGGATAGTCCGGTACAACACCGAGACGTTTGACCTGGGTCGGATGCGGACACTGCTGCGGCGACTGGGCAATCCGCACGAGCAGTTCAAGTCGGTGCACGTAGCGGGAACCAAGGGCAAGGGCAGCACGTGCGCGATGACGGCGGCGATGCTGCAAGCGTGCGGATACAAGGTGGGTTTGTACACCAGTCCGCACCTGGTGGACATGCGCGAGCGGATCCAGATCAACGGGGAAATGATCCAGCAAACGGATTTTGCGCGGCTGGTGAGGATTGTCGAGCCGATCTTGGGGCGGATCAAGCCTTCGCCGAGCTTCTTTGACGTGTTGACGGCGATGGCGTTCAAATACTTCGCGGACAACAAGGTTGACATTGCGGTCGTGGAGACGGGGTTGGGCGGGCGGTTGGACTCGACCAACGTGCTGACGCCGGAAGTGACGGCGATCACGAGCATCAGCAAAGACCACATGCAGCAGTTGGGGCACACGCTGGCGAAGATTGCCGAGGAGAAGGCGGGCATTTTCAAGAATACGGTGCCGGCGGTGACGGTGATGCAAGAGCCTGATGTGGAGACGGTATTGCGGCAGGCGGCGGAGCGGGTGGGAGCGCCGTTTGACATTGCCGGCAAGACGATCGAATTCAGCTATCGGTTTGAGTCGAGCCGGATGCTTGGGCCGCACAATCGGGTCTGCCTGACGACGGCGAACAGCCGATTTGAGCACCTGGCCGTGCCGCTGGTCGGTGAGCACCAGGCGATCAATTGTGGCCTGGCGTTGAGCATTATAGATCGGCTGAAGACCCGGGGCTTTGCGATCAACGACAGCAAGGCGATGGAGGGCCTGGCGAAGACGACAATTCCCGGGCGGATGGAACTGGTGTCGCAGAATCCCCGGATCATCGTGGACGGCGCGCACAACGCGGCGAGCCTGGATGCGCTGATGAGGGCGATCGGTCAGCATATCCCCTACGACTCGATGGTGGTGGTTTTCGGGTGCTGTGGGGATAAAGATATCCCGGGGATGCTGGAGCGGATCACCTCGGGTGCGGACAAAGTGATCTTTACGAATGTGGATTCGGTGCGGACGGCCGACCCGGAAGAACTGGCGGCCCGGTACATCGAGTTGTACGGCAAGATGGCCCAGGTGGCGCTGACCCTGAAGGAGGCCTTGGAGATCGCCAATCGCGCAGTGACGAAGGAAGACCTGATCTGCATCACCGGGAGCTTCTACCTGGTGGGCGAGGCCAAAAAGCTGTTTACGGCGACGAAGCCTGTATGACGGCGATCATGAAAGCGAGTCACAAGGCCGGTCCCGGACCGGCCTTTTTCATAGGCTAAAGGCTATGGAACCGCAGCAGAACCCAACCCGTGTCTGCCACTGCCGCTGGATGGCGAGCCTGCTGATTAGAGGGGCGGTCGTGGTGTGCGCGGCGATGGTGGTGGGGGGGATGTGGCGGAAGACGCAACCGGTGCGGCAGTTTACGGCCAGAGGGTGGAGCGATTGGGGGAAGGATCGGTTTTCGCAGGCGGGGCGGGTCTATCTACCGCTTCGGGAACGGCTGGGGAACGTTAAGAGAGTGGGGTTTGTGTGCGGCGAATCGGCGGGCGATGCGGGGGAACTGCGGTATTACATGGCGCAGTCAATGTTGGCTCCGACGGTGGTGGAGCGGACGGTTGAGGCGGCGACGGTGATTGCGGTTTTCGACTGTGAAGCGGAATTGGCGGAGTTTGTGCGCGACAGGGCGTTTCGGGTGCGGGAACGGATGGGGAACGGTGTGGCGATTCTGGATCGGATGGGAAGATGAGCGTCGCGTGGCTATTAGTGGCGACGGCGGCTCCGGCGTGGACGGGGTGGTGGCTTCTGCGAGCGTTCTGGCCGGAGCGCGCGGGGCGGGACATCGGGCTCGTCCTGGTGCGAGGAAGCTTGGCGATGGGGCTGGGGTGGGCGGTGGGGGGGGTACATTATTGCCTCTGGAGGATGATGTATCCGCAGCAGGGATGGGTGTATCGGCTGGTCGACTGTGTCGTGATTCCGGCGATTGCCTGGTGGGTTGGGTGGCGGGGAAGCCAAATGGGACCGCCACGTACGACGGATGAGGGTGCCAGGTGGGGTCTGCGAGCGTATAGGGTCGGGCTGGTGTTGGTGACTGCGGGGATGGTTGTGGGGGCGCTGGTTGTGGTGGCGGGGTGGGCTTGGCGAGAGCCGCTGGGAATCTGGGATGGGTGGGCGATATGGAATCTGAAGGCGAGGTTTCTGTATCGGGGTGGGGCGGACTGGACGGGGGTGTTTTCGAGGGAGATTTGGTTTTCGCATCCCGATTATCCGCTGCTGCTGCCCGCGACGATTGCGCGGCTGTGGACGTATTTGGGCCAGGAGACAACGCTGGCGCCGCAGGTGACGAGCATCGGGTACACGGGGCTGGTGATGACGCTGCTGTTTGGGGCGGTGGCGTGGCTGCGAGGGGTGGAATGGGCGTGTTACGCAGTGCTGCTGGTGGTTTCGTCGGCCGCGTTTCTGTACTACGGCGGGGGCCAGGTGGCGGATGTACCGATGTCGCTCTATGTGCTGGGGGCGATGGTGGCGATCGCGGCGGCGGGGAGAGCGGAACAGGGGCGGGGGAAGCTGATGGTTCTGGCGGGAGTGATGGCGGGATGCGCGGCGATGCTGAAGAACGAAGGGATGGTGATTTGCCTGGCACTGCTGGCCGCGACGTTCGTGGGGCGTAAGAAGGGGCGGGGCGTGCTGTTGGTGGCGGCGGGGATGTTGCCGGGGGTGCTGTTGGTGGCGGGGCAGAAGGCGCTGTTTGCCGGGGCGAGTTACCTGGTTGCCGATCAGCCTTCGGGGGCCGAGGTGCTGGATAAGCTCTTTGACCTGTCGCGGCATCGGACGATTGTGGGGTTTCTGTGGGAGTGTAACTTCGGTTTTCGCGGGTGGCGGCCGATTGCGGGGTGGTGGCTTGCCCTGCCGGTGCCGAACCATGCGGGGCTGATCCTGGCGATTGCGCTGGTGGTGGTGTGCGGGGTCAGGCGGGGTGGACGAGACGGTTTCGCGGTGGTGGTGGGGTGCGTGGCGGTGACGCTGACGGTGGCGGCGTACTATGTGACACTGCTGGCGATGCCCTACGATCTGGCGGAGTTGGTGAAGAGCATTCCCCGGTTGCAGTTGCATGTCTGGCCGATGCTGATTTTCATGCTCTTGTTGATGGCGCGGGATCAGTCTGCATGACCGCCTGGGCTACCGAGAATCCCGATTCCAAAGCGTGGGGTCAGATTATTTGCCTTTGCAAAACGGGGGCCGTACTGCCGCTCGCTGCCGCGACGCGATCGGGGGTTATCGGACAGGTCCGCAGGCGGCCAGGAAAAATGCCTGGTCCGGACAAATCCGCAAGGCCATGGGCTTGCCTTGGGGAGTGGAGACGCCTAAGTGCATATTGTAAGCTGGGTTAACGTAGGCCATGGCTGGAGCATTCAAGCGAACCCGGGATTGGTGAACGTCGTAATGTAGGGGAATAACGGGGAATAAGATGATCGATGGCGTCTTGACAGGGCTGCTGTATTGCGGGCAAACTGCCCGCCCCTGATCGGGCGGCTTGACGTAAGAGAATCCCGCCGAGTGTCAAGGTTTTGAGCAGGACGGTCGATACGACCGTCACAGGCGGTTTATAGGGGGGCTAGAAACAATGGCCAAAAAGACTGGAAAAAAACTCGTAATCGTGGAGTCGCCGGCAAAGGCGAGGACGATCAATAAGTATCTCGGCGACGATTATATCGTGAAGGCCAGCATGGGCCACGTGCGCGACTTGCCGAGCAAAGGCATGGGGGTCGACCTCGAAACTTTTGAACCCCAATACGAGGTGCTGGAGACCCGGGGGAAGGTCATCAAGGAACTCAGGCAGCTTGCCAGGCAGAGCGAAGAGGTGTTCCTGGCAACCGACTTGGACCGGGAAGGCGAGGCGATCGCGTGGCACTTGAAAGAGGCGCTGGCGGTGCCGGACGATAAGACCCACCGCGTCATTTTCAACGCGATCACCAGGAGCGAGATCCAGAAGGCGTTTGCCAACCCGATGGCCATCAACCTGGACCGGGTGAATGCGCAGCAGGCTCGCCGCATCTTGGACCGGATCGTGGGCTATGAAATTTCGCCGCTGTTGTGGCGGAAAGTGGCCAGGGGCTTGAGCGCGGGGCGCGTGCAGAGCGTGGCGGTTCGGCTGATCGTCGAGCGCGAGCGTGAAATCAACGCGTTCGTCCCGGAGCAGTTCTGGAAGATCGCTGGAGTATTCTCGACGGAAGCGGCGAAGGCCAACTCGCTGTCGGGGGACTGGATCTTGTTCCTGACCAACACGGGCAATGGTGAGCGCACCAAGGCTGAGCGCGAGAAATGGTTGGCCGACCACGGGGCGTTCACGGCCGAGCTTGTGGAACTGGCCGGCGAGAAGTTCTTGCCCAAGGACCGTGCGGCCGCCAGGCGGGCGGCCGAACTGCTTGGGTTCTTGGTTGAGAAAGAAGAAACCAGCGAAGACCCGGAGGGCAAAGGCCCGGCGAAGCACCTGGTGAAGCTGATCGGCCGGGTGGGGCAGACGCCGCGGTTTGCGGTGCGGAAGATCGAGAAAAAGCGGACGATGGTGAAGCCGCCGGCCCCCTTCATCACCAGCACATTGCAGCAGGCGGCGTCGAGCCGGCTGGGGTTTGGGGCGCAGCGGACGATGCGCGTTGCGCAAACGCTCTACGAGTCGGGCCACATTACCTACATGCGAACGGACTCGACCAGTCTGTCGAGCGAATCGCTGAACCTGGCCCGATCGTTCCTCAAAGCGGAGTTCGGCGACCGCTACGTGCCGGTGAAGCCGAACTATTATTCGTCTTCGAACAAGAACGCCCAGGAGGCGCACGAGGCAATCCATCCGACGGATGTGGATTTCACACCCCCCAAGGCGCACGCGAAGCTGGCGCCGGATGGGTACAAGCTGTATCAGTTGATCTGGACTCGGTTCGTGGCCTGCCAGATGCCGCCGGCGGAATTCGACCAGACGACGGGGTCGATCGCGGCGCCGACAAAAGAGGGCGACGCGATCTTCCGCGCCAGCGGCAGGAAACTGGTATTCGACGGCTTCATGCGGGTGGCAGGGGTCAGCAGCGAGGATCAGCTTCTGCCGAACCTGGCCGAACAGCAGCCGGTGTTTCCGATTCAGCTCGATCCGACGCAGCACTTCACGCAGGCGCCGCCGCGGTTTACCGAGGCCAGCCTCGTGAAGGAATTGGAGCGATTGGGGATCGGCCGGCCATCGACGTACGCCTCGATCACCCAGACCATTCAGGACCGCCAGTACGTGCAGCAGATCGATCGGCGGTTCCATGCGACGCTTTTGGGCAGTATTGTCACCGACAAGCTGATCCAGGCGTTTCCCGAGATCATGGACGTGCAGTTCACGGCCGACATGGAGCTGAAGCTCGACAAGATCGAGGATCAGCACCTGAACTGGGTAGAGCTGCTGAAGGATTTCTACGGGCCGTTCCATCAGAATGTGGAATCGGCACTGGATAAGCTGGAACACGCGGGCGGGACGCAATCGGTGTACACGTGCGAGAAGTGCGGCAAGCCGATGGTCTATCGCATCAGCAAGAACGGCTTCTTCCTCTCGTGCAGCGGATATCCGGAGTGCGATGCGCTGCGATCTGTGGATGAACAGGGCAAGCCGAAGCTGCGAGAAGTCTCGCAGCACAAGTGCCCCGTCTGCGGGCGGGAGATGATCAAGCGTAAGGGGCGCTTCGGCGAGTTTCTCGGTTGCAGCGGGTATTCGGTGAAGGATGACAAGGGCAACCCGTCGTGCT
This sequence comes from Planctomycetota bacterium, assembly GCA_026693085.1. Taxonomy (GTDB): domain Bacteria; phylum Planctomycetota; class Phycisphaerae; order Tepidisphaerales; family Tepidisphaeraceae; genus JAPLNB01. The sequence continues at coordinate 28,041 of JAPLNB010000151.1, forward strand.
CGACGATCATCAACCTCGACAAGCAGGGCAACCCGATGCCGCCGAAAGCCAAGCCGGTGCAGACGCCGGTGAAGTGCGAGAAATGCGGCAGCCCGATGCTGCTGCGTGACAGCAAACGCGGGCCGTTCCTGGGATGCAGCTCGTTCCCGCGTTGCCGCGCGCTGAAGTCGGTGAAGAAGATGGAGGGGGAGGACTTGAAGACGGTTGAGACGCTGCTGCCGCAGCTCAGTGCGAGCGTGGCGGAAGCGCAGCAGATCGGCCAGAAGATCATGGGGATTGCACCGGCGGCCACCACCAACGGCAAGGCAGGCCCCATCGCAACCGACATCGATTGCGACGAATGTGGCAAGCCCATGGTGATCCGCACCGGCCGCCGCGGCCGTTTCCTCGGCTGCAGCGGCTATCCCAAGTGCAAAAACACCGGCGAAGTCCCGGCGAAGCTGCTGGAGGAACTGGGGGTGAACGGCAATGGGGATGCGGCGGCAAAGCAGGCTGCACCTGCGTCACCGCCGGAGATTGATGCGGAGCTGACGATTGATTAGCCATCGCGTGCGGTGGCGCATTTTCCGCATGTCACCGGCGTGACGGGTTCGAATCAATCCATTGTGATTCCCACCCACCACCGAGTATAACCACGCTTGATGTCTGAAGTGGAACTGCTTTTTCTGGGCACGGGCACCAGCGCTGGGATTCCGATGATCGGCTGCCGCTGCGCCGTCTGCACCAGCGACGATTCCCACGACAAGCGGACTCGGCCGTCGGTCATGATCTCCTACCGCCAGACCAGCGTGCTCGTCGATGCGGCGCCGGAACTGCGGCTGCAATGCCTGGCCAATTCCGTCGAGCGAATCGATGCCATTGTGTTTACGCATGCGCACGCGGATCACATCATGGGGTTGGATGACGTGCGGCGATTCAACACGATCCGTGGCGGCCCGCTGGATGTCTGGGCCGATACGCCGACGCATGAGATTCTCGGCCGATGTTTCGCGTACGCATTCAAGCAGCCCCAGATTAATGGTATCTATCGGCCGCAGCTGGATCAGCGGGTGATCGAAGGGCGGTTCAAGATTAATGGCGTGGAGTGGACGCCGGTGCCGCTGATGCATGGCGACATGAGGATCCTGGGCTTCCGCGTCGGGCGGGTGGCGTATTGCACGGATGTGAGCGCGATACCCGACGAGTCGTATGCGCTGCTGGAAGGGTTGGATGCGCTGGTGATCGATGGCCTGCAATTCCGCCGGCATCCAACGCATTTTTCGATCGAGCAGGCATTGGAGGCGGCCGGGCGCATCGGCGCGAGGCAGACCTATCTGACGCACATCGCGCATGCGGTATCGCATCAGAAAACCAATGCGACGCTGCCGCTGGGAGTGCAGTTGGCGTACGATGGGCTTCGGGTGCGAGGCGGGTTGTGATTCAAACAGCGAGTGGGCGATGAAACGATATCGCGCGATTCCGGAATACTACGACGCGGAGAATGCCTCGCACGAGATGCTCGAGCGGGATGTGCCGTTTTTCCTGAAGCATCTGCGGGGCCGGCAGAGCACGCTGGAACTGGCGGTGGGCACGGCGCGGGCGGCAATCCCCATTGCGCAGGCCGGGCACCAGGTGGTGGGCATCGATAACGATGCGCGGATGCTCGAGATCGCCAGGCGCAAACGCGACGCGGTGGGGTTGGGCGATCGGGAAGTGAAGCTCGTCTGCGGCGATGTGCTGAAGTTTGACCTACGCCGCAGGTTCGACTGGGTCTGCATCTTCTTCAACACGTTCTTGGCATTCACGACGCTCCAGGAGCAGGACCAGTTGCTGCAGGCGGTGGTGCGCCATCTGAAGCCGCGGGGGCGGTTCTGGCTCGACATTTTCCAGCCGAACCTGGCGATATTGGCGCAGGAGGTATCGGTGGACCTGGCGCCGGTGGCGTTCTATGTGCCGGAACTGGACCGGACGGTCTGCAAGACGATCGAGGTGCGGCGGGATCCCACCCGGCAGATGCAGCGGGTGACTTTCCACTACACGTTTTTCGATGCCAAGGGCCTGGAGCATCGGCAGCGGCGGGAGTTTGACCTGACCTTTGTATTTCCGAGGGAACTGCATTTGCTACTGGAACGCAACGGGCTGCGGATCGAGCGGATGTATGGGGATCATGATGGGAGCAGGTTGAACGCCGATTCGCCGCGGATGATCGCGCGCTGCAGTCGCGCGTGATGGATCAATCATTTCAGCAAAGGCGCGAGCAGTTGGACGGCGAAGTCGTGTTCGGTTGAGCCGTAGTGCCCGCCGTCGTTGCCGAGGGATTCCCAATTGGGGTCGTAGGGGTGTTGGATGATCTTTCGCCGCAACGGGGCTGGCAGGCTTTGCACCGAGGTGAAGCCAACCTTGCCGGCGGCTTCGGTTCTGATGTTGTCGTAGCTGCCGAAGGTGCGGCAGCGCCAGCCGAGGAATACGGTGTCCTTCTCGCTGTGGAAAACGTGGATCTGGCCGCGGACGTGAGCTGCGGCGGGCGCAAGGTCGTATTGCGGCGAGACGGAGGGGTTGAGGACGATCACCTGATCGACTTCGACAGATGAATCGAGCTTGGCGAGGGCGCCGAGGACAACGCCGCCGCCGGCGCTATGGCTCAGAAGACGGAGCCGCCCGCCTGGGTGCTGTTGCCTGAAACTGGCGATGAGGCGGGCGAGTTTCTCTTCGGCGCTGTTGTGAATCGAGGGGGTTTGGAAGTTGAGCGCAGTTAAGGGCGGAGGCAGGCCCCATGAGACGGTGTGAAGGGGGGCGGTCACGCCGCCATCTCGCAAGCCGCGACGCAAAGCCGCATACCAGGGCCCGTCGCCCGCAACGCCGGGCGAAAAAAAAATGCAATCGGGACCATCGGGTCCACCCGTGTTGCTGACGCAGCCCGCCAACGCCATCGCGGCCAGCGGCAAGAGTATCAGGACGATCCATCGGACCATGACACGCATATCCTACACCAGTTTGAATGACCGCGCCGACTCCGCATGGTCCCCGTGGGGTGCGTGCCTATCATTAGGCAGGTGACCACGCTCAAGGAACACGACATGATGAAAACGACCGGCCCGCAACGGCAGTTCGTCAACTTCGCCTGCTATCAACTCGATCCACGGTTTCGCCAGCTCCCGGCGGCGGAGAAAAAACGCACTCGGGAAGAGTTTCTGGCGGCATTCTCAGTGGCGCATCCGGGGCTGATGTGCCTGACGTACAGCACAGTGGGCTTACGTAGCGACACCGATTTCATGCTCTGGCGGATCAGCTTCAGCGCCGATCATTTCCAGTCGCACACGGCCGCGATGAACAAGACGCGGCTGAGCGGGTACCTGCGCACGCCGTGGTCGTTTCTGTCGATGACCAAGCGGAGCATCTACATCGACAAGCTCCACCCATCGCACACGGAGACGCGGGCGCAGTTGGTCCCGGGGCGGCGGAAATTCCTGTTCCTCTATCCCTTCGTGAAAACCCGCCAGTGGTATCTGCTGCCGCTGGAAAAGCGGCAGCAGATCATGGACGTACACATCCGGATCGGAAATGAGTTTCCCGGCGTGAAGCTGAATACGACCTATAGCTTCGGGATAGACGATCAGGATTTTGTGGTGGCGTTTGAGACGGACGAACCGAAGGATTTCGTGGACCTTGTAATGAAGTTGCGGGAGACGGAATCGAGCCTGTACACGGTGCGGGACACGCCGGTGTTCACGTGCGTGCAGACGGGGATGGAAGGAATATTGGGGCAGTTGTTCTGAAGCAGTTGCCAGCTCCGGTGCTGAGGGACGTTCGCAGGGGATGCCAGTGCTCTCTATACTATTGCTATGAGCACGGTCGGATTTCATCTCGAGCGGCATCTGCCGGCTGTCGTTGACCTGCGCCATCGGCTGCACCAGGTCCCCGAGCTGGGTTATGAGGAAGTGAAGACCGCCGCGGAGATTCGCCGCGAGTTGGATCGGCTGGGGATCAGGTACGTTGCGGGGGTCGAGGGCGCGCCGACGGCGACGGTGGCGTGGATCGGGGATGCGAACAAGCCCTGCGTGGCCTTGCGCGCGGACATTGATGCGCTGCCCATTGAGGAACGGACTGGATTGCCGTATGCGAGCCAGCACCGGGGCCGAATGCACGCGTGCGGGCACGACGGACACTCAGCCGGGCTTGTGGGGGCGGCCGCGGTGTTGAATGAGATGGCCGAGCGCCTGCCGGTCTGCGTGAAACTGATCTGGCAGCCGGCCGAGGAAGGCGGTGGGGGGGCTGCGCGGCTGATTGACGCCGGCGTACTCGATGGCCGAATTGGGCCCACCGTCAAGGCGATCTTCGGGCTGCACGGTTGGCCCGGCATGAAGGTGGGCGTGCTCGCCACCAAGCCGGGGGCGATGCTGGCTTCGATGGACAGCTTCACCATCACTTTCCATGGTCAAGGGTGCCACGGGGCGTATCCGCATCTGGGGCGCGATCCGATCGTCGCCGCGGCGGAAGCGGTCGTTTCGCTGCAACTGGTGGTTTCTCGCGATCTGGACCCGACAGACCCGGCGGTTGTGACCGTCGGCCAGTTCAATGCGGGCACTGCGGTGAACATCATCCCCAATCAGGCGTCGTTCAGCGGCACCGCCAGGGCGATTGACGAAGACGTGCGGCGGAAAATCCGCCAGTCCATCGAGCGCCGATCCGCCGGGATCGCCGCTGCCAGCAATTGCCGCGCAGAATTCCAGTGGATCGAGGGTTACCCGCCGGTGATCAACGATGCCGATCTGGCGGAGTATGTGGCCGCCGTTGCGCGATCGGTCCTTGGCCCGGAGCATTTCCTGCCGGTGGGCAAGCCATCAATGGGCGCGGAGGATTTCTCGTACTATCTTGAGAAAGTGCCAGGGTGCTTCTTTCTGGTCGGCGTGGAACCGGCCAATTGCAGCGCCTATCCTGCGCTGCACACCGACCAATACGATTTCACCGATGGGGCGCTGGCGGTTGCGATGCGCCTGTTCGTGGAACTGGTGATGCGGTTTGCGGACAGAGCCAAGCAGTGATAGCGGCGGGGGGGGCTACGACTCCAGATTATCAGGTGCTGGCGTCTCTGGCGGGCACCTGCTGCTGCGCTGTGGTGTGGATGTTCACGAGGAACGATAGCTGCTCGAGTTGCACGGCCAGATCGACGGCACTGACGCCAACGTGTGAGGGAACCGACAGAGAAACCGGGGCAAAGTTGAAAATTCCCTGGATTCCCGTGGCCACCAGTTGATCTGCGACCGCTTGCGCGCTGTCGGCGGGAACAGCAATGATGCCCAGGCGGATGCCCAGCTTCTGAATGGTGGGCTGCAGCTCGCTGAGCGGCTGAATGACGAAGACACCGCGGCCGGTGTTGACCTTGCCTGGATCCGAATCGAAAACAGCGACGATGCGGAATCCCTGATTCTCGAACCCCTTGTAGGCCATGAGTGCCAGGCCGAGATTGCCGGCCCCGACCAGCAGCACGTTCCAGATTTTATCCGTGCCGAGGATATGCTTGACGCGTGCAATCAGATCATCGACGCGGTAGCCGATGCCGGGGTGGCCGAACTGGCCGAAATACGCCAGATCTTTGCGAACCTGGGCATCAGTCAAAGCGAGGCTCTCGCCAAGTTGTTTGCTGGAGATGGTGCGTTGGTCCTGGCGTTTGAAGGCTTCGAGCTGCCTGAGGTACAGACTCAACCGCCGCACGGCGGGATTTGGTACGGCTTCTGGTCGAAAGTTCTCCATATGCCTTCACCTTGACACTATATACGGCATTTGCTACGGTTCGCCTGATTCGGTATCTTCACCCACGAGCCCCAGTTTGGCAACGCCCCCGAAGCTTGCAGAGGGCGATGAGCCTGATAAAGGGGGCTCAGCCTTTGTGGCTAATCGGGCTCCTGGAGTAGCACCTGATGAATCAGCTTCCTCGCGTTGTCCATGCGGTCGGCCTTGTCTGCATCTTTGTCGTTAGCAGTGCTTTGGCTCAAATGATCGCCCCGGCTCCTCCTGCGGCGTTGCGCAAGGCCACGCTTCCGTTTCCGATTAAATCGGCCGACTCCCTCAAGCCGGAAGAGATCGCGTTGATCAACTCGGCCGTCGCAGAGAACTTTGCGGCGCTGCTCGACCCCAGCCCGGCCGTCCAGCAGTCGGCTCGTGAGGCAATCATCAATGACTCGCGAGCCGTGGGAGACCCGTCGGCGGCGTTTTCCAATGCTTACGCTCAAGCCGTCGTGAGCAACATCACCGCCCGCGCCATCGCCAACGCCAAGCCCATCCGCGTTCGGCTCAACGCGGCGGTTGCTCTGGCCAGAGTGGCTGAAGCCATCCAGAATCCCAAGCTCGAACCTGCGGTTCTGATGTTCCTGGCCGATAACCAGCCCTATGGCCTGCGCCTCTGGGGCGTCAAGGCCGCAAAGGGAATCCTCCCGGAACTCGCCAAGGCCAACGCTGCCCAGAAGCTCCTGGCGGCCGTCATGAACACTGTCAAAAAATACCCCACGGGCGCCATGACTGCTGATGCTTACGAGGCTTTGCAGGTCCGCGATGCCGCCATGATCAATGCGATGCTGGAGGTGATCTACTACCGGGTTGCGCTCTACAAGAAAGGGCTTCCGGAAGATCCGCACGCCGAGGCCGGTCCCTTCGGATTCTTCACCAAGCTTAATGTCTGGAACGCGCTGAATCCGGCTCAGCGTGTGAAAGTGATGCAGGCTTTCTGCGACGTGCTGGTGCTGGCGGCGTACCACGGGGACGCCCAGCCGCAGGGCCCGGGGCCTCGTGAACTGCTCCTACAGGTGGTCAAGGGCGTCTGCCAGAGTCTCCAGGTTGCTGCCCAGCCGGATCTGATTGGCGACAAGGATCTGGAGGCTGCGGCGGTGACCGCCATACGGGTTATCGGGACCAGTGGCGCCAATCTCAGCCAGGCCATCAAAGACATTCCGCCCGTCATCAGGAAGATCAAAGGGTACGAGGCTGTCGCCGAGCCAAAACTGGTTCCGCCTCCGAGCACCAATCCCATCGTTGTCTCGAATTGATGCATGCTCAAACTGCTGTCTATCCCCTTGGCGTTGCTGCTGCTGCTCGCCGCGGCGGTGGTCTGGTCAGGCGGTGGCGCAGAAGAGCCACGGGCCGATTTCTCCTTCATCAGCCGCACCGACGTTAATACCCTCGACATCGGACAGATGTCCTACCTCGCCGACATGCGCGTCGCTTACGCCATCTGGGAAGGGCTCTATGCAATGCACCCGGAAACGCTTGTTCCGGTCCCGGGTGTCGCCAGCAGCCACGAGGTCAATCCAGAAAAAACCGTCTACACCTTCCATCTACGCCCCGAGGCACGCTGGAGCAACGGCGACCCCGTCACCGCGCACGACTTTGTCTTCGCCTGGCGCCGGATTCTTCAGTCGCCCGGCGAGTACACCTACCTCCACTATTACATCAGCAACGCCGAAACCTATTGCATGCGTTACGCGCGCAAGGAGCCGGTCGATTTCAAGACCGTTGGCCTTGAGGTCCCCGACCCATACACCTTGCGCGTGACGCTCCCCAACCCGGTCACTTTCTTCCTCGACCTGATGGCGTTTCCGGCGTTCTACCCGCTGCACGAGAAGTCGATGCGCCCCTTCGCGCACGTCGGCCAGGATGGCCGCGTCGTATACGACCAACAATTTACCCGTCCGCCCAACCTGGTCACCAACGGCGCTTTCAAGCTGACCCGATGGGAGTTCAAACGCCGCCTCCGCCTCGAAACCAACCCCCGCTACTGGGACATCGCCAACGTCAAGAGCCGCTCCATCGACATGGCCATCGTCGAAGATCCCCTGACGATGCTCCGGCGGTATGAGTTCGGCAAGGTGGACTGGCTGGCGGATATACCCTCGGAGATCGGATCCGAACTGATGGGCATGAACCGCCCCGACATGCACAATTTCCCCGGCTTCGCCACGCTGTTCATCACCCTCAACTGCAAGCCCACGCTCTCGGGTGACCGGCCGAATCCGATGGCCGACTTCCGTATCCGCCAGGCGATGGCCATCGCGATCGACAAGAAAACCATCACCCACACCATCCTGCGAATGGGCGAGCAGCCGGCCACCAACTACATCCCGCCCGGCGTCTTCGCAGGTTACCAGTCCAAGCCCGGCTTGGCTTACAATTTGCCCCTGGCTCGCAGACTCCTGGCCGACGCCGGCTACCCCGGCGGCAAGGAATTCCCCCGCCTGACCTTCATTTTCCGCGCCGACCGCCCCGCCGTCCGCGACTGGGTGCAAAACGTCGTCAAACAATGGCACACCAACCTCGGCATCGAAGTGGCGCTCCAAACCCTCGAGGGCAAGACCCTTCGCACACGCGTCAACGCACGCGACTTCGACATGGCCCCAGGCGACTGGACCGGAGACTACAACGACCCCTCCACCTTCACCGACAAATTCCGCTCCAACAGCGAGAACAATGACTCGGCCTGGATCAACGAGCAATACGACCGCCTCGTTCACGCCGCCGCGAGCGAGAGCGACTCGGCCAAGCGATTTCGCCTGCTCGAACAGGCCGAACAAACCCTCAACGACCAGTTGCCGGTCATCCCCCTGTGCCACCTGACCAACAGCTACCTGTTCCGCGACAACGTCAAAGGCATTAACCTCAATCCGCGCAACATGACGATCTTCAAGGGCGTTTACGTCCAGAGGAAGCCATGATCCGCGTGATCGCCTTTCGCCTGCTCCAATTCCCGCTCGTTCTCGCGGTGATCTACCTGACCACCTTCATGCTGGTCTGGGTCGTCCCCGGCAGCCCCTTCGGTCGCGCCGAACGCAAGCTCGACCCCATTGCCGAACAGGCCATGAAAGAGCGCTTCCACGCCGACTCATGGAAATCGTTCCTGGCCTACTACCCCATCCAGGTCATCACCAAAGGCGACTTCGGCCGCAGTATGCAGTACCAGGAATGGTCCGTCACTGACATCATCAAAGTCTCCCTCCCGGTTTCGGTGACGCTCGGCATTTTCGCACTCACCATCGGAACCATCTTCGGCGTGATGATCGGTACCCTCGCCGCCGTCAACCGCGGCGGTCTCTTCGACTGGCTCAGCCTCACCATCGCTCTGATCGGCATCAGCATTCCCAGCTTCGTCGTCGCGGCGTTGTTGCTGGCGACGTTTACCGGCCGCTTCGGCCTATTCCCCATCGGCGGCTGTGGCGGATTCCGCGAAATGGTCCTCCCCGCAGTGGCATTATCGCTGGCCCCCCTCGCGTACATCGCCCGCCTGACGCGCATATCCATGCTCGATGTCCTCGGCAGCGACTTCGTCCGAACCGCCCGCGCCAAGGGCCTTTCCCGCTTCACCGTCATCTGGAAACACTGCCTCCGAAACGCCTTCCTCCCCGTGCTCAGCTACCTCGGCCCCGCCGCCGCCGCCACCTTCGTCGGCTCTTTCGTCGTCGAGACTGTTTTCAGCATCCCAGGCCTCGGCCAGCATTTCGTCAACAGCGTCAAGAACCGCGACCAGACCCTCATCCTCGGCACCGTCATGATCTACTCCGTGTTCCTGCTGACATTCAACCTGCTCGTCGATATCGCCTATAGCTTCGTCGATCCGCGGATCGACATTACCGCCAAATCCAGTTCCTGATATGACGGCCCTGGACCAACCCATCCTCGCCGATGCTGTCGAAGCCCCACCGGACACACCGGACGGACTCTTTACCCGCATCCGCCGCAGCCGCCGCATACGCTTCAGCTTCGCCGTCCTGATGCTGATCCTCCTCTCGTCGTTGCTCACCATGCCCCTGACGCTGCGTTCCGACCACCCCTGGGGCTACAACAATCAGTACGCATTGCCAGTGCGCGTGGGTCCAAGCTTCTCGGCATCGGCACTATGGTGCGGCAGCGACACCCTCGGCCGCAGCCTGATTGGCCGCTGTCTCCTGGGCGGCGCTGCCAGCCTCGCCATCGGCTTGGCGGCCGCGGTCATCTCCATGACCCTCGGCGTCGCCGTCGGCCTCGTCGCTGGTTACCGCGGCGGTTGGATCGATGCCCTCCTCATGCGCATCGTCGACATCCTCTACGGCCTGCCCTACCTGCTCCTGGTCATCCTCTTCAAAATCGCGTTCGAAAAACCCCTAAGCTTGCTGGTGCGCTCCGAAAGTGCCGCCAACTTCATCGTCCTCTTCATCGCCATCGGCATCGTGAGCTGGCTGACCATGGCACGAGTCGTCCGCGGTCAGGTTCTGTTCCTCCGCTCGCTTCCCTTCATTGAAGCCTGCAAAGCCGCTGGACTCGGCCAATGGCGCATCTTCACCCGCCACCTCCTGCCCAATCTCGTCGGCCCCATTGTCGTCTATGCCACGCTCATTGTCCCCTCCGCCATCCTACAGGAGTCGTTTCTGTCTTTCCTGGGCATCGGAATCCAGCCGCCGCTCCCCACGTGGGGCTCGCTGGCCGCCGATGGCCTAAGCCCCGCCCTCAACCCCATCGTGTCGCACTGGTGGATGCTGGTTCTTCCGTGTACTCTCCTGGCGGTCACATTGCTTGCGCTGAACTTCCTCGGCGACGGCCTTAGCGACCTGTTCGACCCCAAAGCCGAGGCGGCTAAGATCTGAACCGCCGCAAACACCAGACTGCAAATGAGCCAATGATGCGCCAACCCCTGCTCGAACTCGTTGACCTCAACGTCGCCTTCGACACCGAACGCGGACGACTCCGCCCCGTCCGCGACGTCTGCTTCTCCATCTTCCCCGGCCAAACCGTCGCCCTCGTCGGCGAGTCCGGCTGTGGCAAATCCGTCACCGCCCTCTCCATCCTCCGCCTCATCCCCCAGCCGCCCGGCCGCATCCTCTCCGGCAAAATCCTCCTCCAAGGCCGCGACCTGCTCACCTGCACCGAAAATCAGATGCGCTCCGTCCGCGGCAAAGAGATCGCCATGATCTTCCAGGAGCCGATGACTTCGCTGAACCCCGTCTTCACCATCGGCGACCAGATCATGGAAGCCATCCTCCTCCATCAACGTGTCACGCACCGCCAAGCCAAAGAAATCGCCGAACAAAGCCTCCGCGACGTCGGCATCGCTGACCCCGCCCGCCGCCTCAGCGAATACCCACATCAGATGTCCGGCGGCATGCGCCAGCGCGCCATGATCGCCATGGCCCTCTCCTGCAGCCCCCAACTCCTCATCGCCGACGAACCCACCACCGCCCTCGACGTCACCATCCAGGCCCAAATTCTCGAACTCCTCCGCAAGCTCCAGCGCGACACCGGCATGGCCATTCTCTTGATCACCCACGACCTCGGCGTCGTCGCCGAAAACGCCGACACGGTTGGCGTCATGTACGCCAGCCGAATCGTCGAATACGCCACCGTCGAGGACCTCTTCGATCACCCACAGCACCCCTACACCGAGGGACTCTTCCGCTCTGTCCCTCGCCTCGGCCAACTCTCCGAACGCCTCGCCACCATCCCAGGTACCGTCCCCAACCCCGCCCGCTTCCCCAGTGGCTGCAAATTCCACCCACGCTGCCATCGCATGCAGGCCGACCGAACCTGCGCCAACACCGAGCCGCTGCCTCGCGAGGTCCGCCCGTCACATTGGGCCGCCTGCCACCACATCGACACTTTCGCCGCGTCACCCGTCACCCGCCCCACCCTCGACCACCGCCGCGAAGTCGTCCCCCTGACCGACCCTGCACTCCATCCTCAACAACGAGCCTCCGCACGTGACTAACCCCCCCGTCATCTCCGCCGCTCCCCTGGACAGCGCCCAGAGCACCCGGCTTACCAAGGACGCACCCCTCCTGGAAGTCCGCGACCTGCGCACCTGGTTCCCCATCCGCCGCGGCATCCTCTCTCGCACCGTCGGCCACGTCAAAGCCGTCGATGGCGTCTCCTTTACCGTCGCCGAAGGCAAAACCCTCGGCCTCGTCGGAGAATCCGGCTGCGGCAAAACCACCGTCGGTCGTTCCATCCTCCGCCTCATCACAGCAACCTCCGGCAACGTCTACTACCGCGGCCGCGACCTCCTCGCCATGCCCCAGCGCGAACTCCGCCGCATCCGCCGACACATGCAAATCATCTTCCAAGACCCCCTCAGCTCCCTCAATCCCCGCATGACCGTCGGCAACATCATCGGCGAGCCCATCCACGTCCACGGCATCGCTGAAGGCAAAGCCAAGGACCAACTCGTCGCTTCCCTCCTCCAACGCGTCGGCCTCGACCCCGCCTACGCCCGCCGCTATCCCCACGAATTCTCCGGCGGCCAACACCAACGCATCGGCATCGCCCGCGCCCTCGCCCTCTCCCCCGATTTCATCGTCTGCGACGAACCCGTCTCCGCGCTCGACGTTTCAATCCAATCCCAAATCCTCAACCTCCTGGCTGACCTCCAAAACGAGCGCCGCCTCGCCTACCTCTTCATCGCCCACAACCTCGCCGTCGTCGAACACTGCTCCGACGAAGTCGCCGTGATGTACCTCGGACGAATCGTCGAAAAAGCACCCGCCGACGACCTCTACGCCAACCCCAAGCACCCCTACACAGTCTCCCTCCTCTCCGCCATCCCCGAGCCCAATCCCCGCCCGACCCACAAGCGCATTGTGCTCAAAGGCGAAGTCCCCTCCCCCTCAAACCCCCCCACCGGTTGCGCATTCCACCCCCGCTGCGCCCTCACTCGCCAAGCCGCCGCCCAAGCCAACGCCGCCGACACCATCCCAATCGACTCC
>JAPLNB010000152.1 GCA_026693085.1 Planctomycetota bacterium
AGGGCGGATTGGGTGGGGGGGAGTTTCCCGGGGGGGCCGTCGAAGGCGGCGGCGAGGAGAGGGAGCCGGGATTCCTGCGAGGGGGTGAAGAGGGAGGATTCGGGGTCGTACTTGTCGATGAACCAAAGACGGACGCAATGCTGAGCAGCGCCGGTGTTCCACATGCGGAAATTGGTGGTCCATTGATTGTTGAAGAGGTTGACGAAGACGGTGGGTTTCTTTGGGACGAAGTCGAGGGAGTATTTCCATAGGCCGGGGGTGTCGAGGCTGACCAGAGGTGAGCAAGCGAAGCCCAGGCCGATCCCGACGCCTTGGCCGGCAGGGTTGGTGATGGTAAGGCCGCCGTTGAGCGCGAGAATGTGCCGGTTAGACCCGGGAACGATGTCGGTGGCGGGGTCGATGATGGAACCAAGTCGGGCGAGGCGGAATTGGGGTTGATCGACCTTGAGGGGCAGGCAGAGCCAGCCGGCTTCGGGCCAGGTGTCGGCGCCCTTGCCGAAGGGGCTGACGACGATCTCGACATAAGGCAGACCGGAGTAGAGGTTGACGTTGTTCATTACCCTTGGCAGATCGGGATTTGTGGTTTCGGAGACAGAGGCCGATGCGCAGTGGCCGGCGCGAGAGAATTCCACGTGGAAGTCGCGTGGAGAAGCTGCGGCATATGGCATCCGGGTGGCGGGTGGCATGGGGGGTTTGCCCAGTTCGTTGGTGGCCCAGTCGGCTTTGATCTTCACGTAGGATTTGACGTAATTGGCGACCTGGTCGGCGTCGAAGCATTCGTAGAGGTATTGCCCCAGGCCATACGGGGACGACGCGTCAACAAGCTCCCGCTCGGAGCGTTTGTCGATGAGCGATTGGATGGTTCCTCGCTTTGGGTCAATCGTCACCTTGAAGAACTCGTTTTCGAGGGTGTTAGTGGCGGCATCGGCGCGGAGTGAAGACGGGGCGGGTTGGGCGGGGGCGGGGATGTAAGTGCGGTAGCCCATGGGCGGGATGTCCCTGGCTACGAACGTGAGGACTTGCGGCATGATGAAGTGGCCCGGGAAGGGTTTCTGGTCGTCGATAGCCTGCAACGCCGAAACGAACTTGTTCGCGGGGAGATTCACGCCGACAGGGCCGGATCGCGACCAGGGGAGCGGATTGTAGACGACAATGCGCAGACCCTGGGCATTGACGGAGGCCGCAAGACTTTGAGCCTGACTTGTGCGGATCGGCTGGATGAGCTTCTCGGCCTTGCTGATGTACGCGGAGTGCTCCTCCCAGGATTCTTCGAGTCGCTTGAACCGGCCGGCGGCATGGTCCGCTCTGAATGCATCGCCGTAGGGGAATTTGACTTGGCCGGGGGCGTACTGGGTGACCCAATAGAGCGCGCCGCCCCAGGTGTGTTCGCCATAGAGCAGGCTGTTTTCGTAGGCGACGGCGACAGTGGGGGAGATGTCGGGGGTGTCGATGTTCCAGTCGCGGAGGATGGCGTTGAGGGATTCGGTGGCGGCGATGAGAGGGCGCACGGCGTGCGCGGTGATTGCGCCTTTGGGGTCGGAGAGGGGGCCGTGGATCCAGGTGTCGGGCATGTCGCCGCGGATGATGGGGAGGTCGGATTTTTCGGCGAGGATGGCGTCGGAGAAGTCGGAGAGGCGGCCGATCTTGATTTTGACGTTGGGGAGTTTTTGGGCGGCTTCGGCGAGGAGGGCTTTGACTTCATCGGGGGTGGGTGGGCCGTGGTTGTCGCCGGTGTGGATGAGGGCGAGCCAGGTTTTGTGGGGCCAGTTGGGTGGGGGGACCAGGCCGGTGCCGTAGGACTCGGCGGAGTACATGGTGAGGAGGCGCGAGCCATCGGGGCCTTCCCAGAAGAAGAGGGGCGGGACGCGTGGGGAGGAGGAGGCGGCGTTGCAGCCGAGGTGGAGGAAATCGACGCCGGCATGTTTGAGGATGGTGGCGATGGCCCAGGAGTGGCTGGGGACGTCGGTCATCTTGGCATCGCGGGGGAGGGGGAGGTTGGCGGAGTTGTGGAGGTTGGTGGAGAAGTCGAGGCCATGGACGAGGTCTTCGAGTTCGAGCAGTTCGGTGTGGGTGGTGAAGGGGAGTGCGTGGACGACGAATCGGCCGGACTTGAAGGCGGCGAGGATGCGTTGCTTGCGGTCGGGGGTTTGGCCTGGCCAGTCTTCGAGGATTTTGTGCATGGGCCAACCGGGGATGGTCCAGGCGAATTGCTGGTTGGGGGGGAGGTCTTTGTTTTGATCGACGACTTTGAGGGCCTGGTCGATCATGGTGGTGCGGTAGCGTTGGACGACGTTGGCGGCGAGGTCGGTGTAGCCGATGTCGAAGTGGGTTTTGAAGACGATGATGACTTGGTCGACGCGGTTGGGTTGGGGGGTGGGTTGGGCGAGGAGATTGGTGGGGAGGAGAGGGGAGAGGGACATGGCTACTAGTAGCCAGGACAATGGGCGGGGGTGGCGGTGGAGCATTGGGGATAGGATATCGCGGGGGTGTCGGAGGAGACAGAGGCGGACGACCAATGGCGGACGACAAATGGCCCAGGGTCTGTTGGGGCAGGGGAGCCGCTCCCAAAGAGGGGCGTCAGCGGGTACATTGTGCGGCGGCATGGCAACCATTGGGAGACAGGAACTGGTTGAGGCGTTGACTCGTCTGGGCGAGTTGGCTGCCGCACAAGCGAAGAAGGTCGATCTGCTGCTGGTGGGTGGCGGGGTGATGGTTTTGGTTTTTGGGACACGACAGAGTACCCGCGATCTGGATGTCGTGATCCTGCCGCCTTCCGATGCGGCAGCGGTTCGCGCTCTGGCGGCAACGGTCGCGGATGAGCGCGGGTGGCCGTCCGATTGGCTGAACGATGCGGCCAAGGGATTCATGGTGAGTCTCAGCCGAGGGCCCGTGGTTTTTTCGTCGCCTGGGGTCGAGGTGTTCCGAGCCACGTTCGAACAGTTGTTGGCGATGAAGCTGTGTGCCTGGCGTGACGACGTGGACATCGCCGATGCGAGGCGGCTGCTTGAGGAACTGCCTGGGAGCTATGATGATGTGTGGAGGCGAGTTGCGCCCTATTTGCAGCTTGGCAGGGAGCTGAAGGCCAAGTACGCCTTTGACGATCTATGGGAGGACTTGCATGGTGCGACTTGAACAACTGGCCGAAGCGGCTCTGACGGGGGACGCACTGGACCTGCGCAGCTTGACACAGGACTGGCTGAGGGCAAATCCTCGAATTGCTGACTGCCCTCGTCCTGCTACCCAAGACAGGGAGATTCTGGTGGTGTGCGCGGCGTTGGTGGAGTTGTTTGCGGAACGGACGAACCAGGCCCCACCGGCGTGGTCGGCGGAGATCGGATCTCTGACGGAGCCGCGTTTCCTCGTGCGATCCGCATCAAGCATGAAACGCCTGCGTCGGATGTGTGAGGCCGAATCGCCGGTGGCGCTCCGTCGGCGAAATCTCTTCGCGCCTGCGGGTTTCCTGCAGTCCGCATGAAGGGCTGATCTGATGGCAAGGTTCGTGCTGAGGCAGTTCGCGGCGGGGGTGGTATCCGCGACTCATTTGCCGGGCTTGTAGCGGTAATTGAATCGGCCGTTGGGGGCGCTGTCGCCGTGGAGGAGGAAGGTGGTGGGGTCGGCGAGGGATTGGATGTTGTCGGCCCAGTGGAAATCGAATTGGAGGGGGTCTTTGGCGAGGTTGAGGAGAGGGCGGGGGATGACGAGTTCGAGTTGATTGGCTTTGGTGCGGTAGGTGATTCTGGCGATACGGGTCCATTGGTTGTTGGACCATTTTTCGAGGGTGCCGGCGGGGTGGTTGATGAGGAAATCGTAGCCGTTTGAGCCGGTGGCGGGGTTGGAGTCGGAGTCGATGAAGAGGAGCATCCAGTTCTGGTCGGTGGGGGGGGTGAGTGGGGATTGGGTTTGGGCGAAGAAGTAGATGAACTCCTGGTCGCGGGCGACTTTGAGGCGGGTGAAGTCGTTTCGGCCGGTGGTGTCGGTGTATTTGAGGTTGCCGAAGCCGGGGTGGTCGCGGTGGGCGGTATCGGCGATGGTGTCGCGGTATTCGGGAGCGACGTCGAGCCAGTCGGAGAAGTCGGCGTCGATGCGGATGGTCTTTGTGGCGGTGGCGGGGGGGACGGGGCGGGCGCCTTTGAATTTGCGGATGTTGGCAACGAGCTGATAGTAGTAGGCGTCGGCGTGGCCGGCCTTCATAGGCTCGATATCGCGGCTGAACTCGTGGTTGTATTGATCGACGAAGAAGGTTCCGCCTTTGGGGAGGGGTTTTCCGAGGAAGGGTTGGCGGCCGTCGCCGAGAAATCGCTGGGCGACCCATTCGTTCCAGCCGGTGATGAAGACGAATTGGGGATCGACTTGAAAGGCGCGGCGCCACTGTTCGTCGAAGCAGAGGCCCTTTTCGGGGGTGAATTGGTTGGGGGGAGGTTGTTTTCCATTGTGGAAGCTTCGGCCGATGTTGGAGGTGGGGTGTTGGGCGACGTTGACGCTGATTTGTTCGGGTTTGTCTTTGGAATCGTGCCAGCCGGGTTTTTGGGGGTAGTGGTCGAGCCAGGGCCACTTGTCGTGGCCGTCTTTGAACCAGCCGCGGGGGTCGGACCAGGCCCAGGAGTGGCGGATGGTGAAGAATTGTTTTACTTCGGGGGAGAGGTCGTCGGGGGGAGTGAGGAGGAGGGGTTTGCCGTCCCAGATGAACCAGAGTTGGGGGTAGAGTTTTTTGGCGTAGAATTGCTCGTATACTTTTTGGACGGTTTTGGCGCTGTGGGTGTTGGCGAGGAAGGCGATCTGGGGGGTGGTTTGGCCGGTCTTGCGGATCTCGTCCATGGTCTTGCAGACGGTCAGATAGACCTGGTCGTAGGTGAAGGCGTTGGTGACGTCGAAGAAGAGGACATCGACGCCGGCGTCGGTGAGCATCTGGAGGTGTTTGCGGATGACGAAGGGGTCGTCGCTGCGGTAGTAGCCGAAGAGAGGCTCGGCCCAGAAGTGAAATGCGCCGGGGGGGCCCCATTGGGGATTGTCGGGGTTGGCGGCGAGGATTTGGGTGATGTCGTGAAGCGGAGTGCCGTGGGAGCCGAGCCAGAGGAAGTAGAAGATGCCGACGGTTTTGTTTTGGCGGGGCGGGCCGACGTGATCGGAGGTGGGGAGGGATCGTCCGAGGGAGTCGGTGGCGACCCAGGTGTCGCTCATCAGATCCCAATCGGCTTTGGCGTGGGTCGCCAGGGCCATCGCAACCGCCACCACGAATACGCTGAATTGGGTCATATCTTCAGATTCCTCTTCCCTATCTACCTCGTTGGGCGTGCGTCGATGCTGGCAATCCGAAGCCGCCGGTGGTATTCATTTCTCAGGAGAAATCCCATGAAGACAACATTGCCCCTGTTGATTGTGGCGTCGCTGTTCACGCTGTGCTCAGATTCACTGGCTGCGGTGAGCGCGATCATCGCGCCCGGCGCGAAGGTGGAGAAACTGGGCGGCGACTATGCGTTCACCGAAGGCCCTGCGGCGGACGCGGAGGGGAATGTTTATTTTACCGACCAGCCCAACGATCGGATTGTGAAATGGTCGATCGACGGGAAGCTGTCGGATTTCATGAAGCCGTGCGGGCGATCGAATGGGTTGTGTTTTGACGCGAAGGGGAACCTGATTGCGTGTGCGGATGAGAAAAACGAGCTGTGGTCGATCTCGCCGGATGGCAAACACACCGTTCTGGTCAAAGAGTACAACGGCAAGCTGCTGAATGGTCCGAACGACGTCTGGGTTCGGCCTGACGGGGGGATGTATTTCACGGACCCGTTTTACAAGCGGGACTATTGGAAGCGCGGGCCAAAGGAGCAGGATGGGGAGCACGTGTACTATCTATCGGCGGACTACAAGACGCTGAGGCGGGTGACGACGGACTTGAGGCAGCCGAACGGGATCATTGGGACGCCGGACGGCAAGATTTTGTATATTGCGGACATTGGGGCGAGCAAGACGTATTCGTATGAGATCCAGGCGGACGGGTCGCTTGGGAACAAGAAGCTGTTTTGCTCGATGGGGTCGGATGGGATGACGATTGACGACCAGGGGAACGTGTATTTGACGGGCAGGGGCGTGACGGTGTTTGATAAGGGTGGGCAGAAGATCGTGAATATTCCCGTGCCGGAGGGTTGGACGGCGAACGTGTGTTTTGGCGGGAAGGACAGGCAGACGCTGTTCATCACGGCGAGCAAAGGTGTGTACGCCGTCCGCATGAACGTGAAAGGCGCGGGCAGCCAGTGATTGCGGCGGCCGGCTACCTGAACGGATCGAAATGCTCCGTATGCAGCGGGAAGGACTGCCCGCAGATGGTGCGATCGATGAAATCGCAGTGGCCGTCGGCAAACAGCGCATTGCCGCGCTGTGGGCTGTGGCGATTGCTCAGGAGGTTTCCGCCGAAGAATCCCACTTCGAATATGTTGAAGGCGCCATCGTCCAGCGTCTCGACGGATTCGTCGATGGCGTAGATCTTGGTCGAGGGCGACACGATTCGATGCACTCGTATGGCGTGCGCGGGGCCGAAAATCCAGTAGTTCAAGGAATAGCTGTACGGATACGCGCCCAGCTTGGTCAGGTGATGGCTGGCCGGATCATCGGAGGGGCAGACCATCACTTTGGCCAGGGTGGTCTTCAGGTAGGGCCAGAGTCGGCTTTGGTTCAGTTCAGCGGTGGGCGGCCAGCAGATCCAGGTTTCCTTGGGGTCTGCGGTGCTCGTATTCGCCATGGGCGGCGAATTGCGGTTCTCGAGGGCATACATTGCCAGCGCCTGGCCGAGCTGTCTGAGGTTTGAGGCACATGCGATTTGTCTGGCGGCCTCGCGTGCCCGGCGTAGCGCCGGCAGGAGCATGGCGATGAGAATCGCGATGATCGCGATCACCACCAAAAGCTCAACCAGCGTAAACGCTTTGCGTGTTCGCATGAGCGATTCTGCTCCCGCTGCGTCTGCCACGTTACGGAGATCATCTCCGACGCCACAGTATGATACGCCGTGTCCGCCGGGAAGATCGAAGTCCACCCAGTTTCCGGGGCGGCTGCGTTTGGCGCTGCTCTTGACCTTGGCCGCATTCTCCGCCGAGAATCAGGCTGTGTTTTATTTCACGAAAGGACATCTGTTCATGCGCAGATTCATTGCACTGTTCATTCCCGCCTTGGTGGTGTCTGTCGGCTGCTCCTCCGGTCACGTGAACTGGGCCAACGAAGGCGCACCGGCCAACACCGGGTTCTTCACCAAGCAGTTCAATTTCGAGAGCCAAACGCGCAACTACAGCGTCTTTGTCCCGCACGTCTACAACCCCGGCACGCGATATCCTGTGATTGTCTTTCTTCATGGCGTGCTTGAATCCGGCTCGGATGGCAAGAAATGCGTTACCGTCGGCATTGGCCCCGCCGTCAGTGAACGTGCCAAGGACTTCCCCTTTATTGTTGTCTTCCCGCAGTCCGGCTCCGACTGGAAAGGCGAAGAAAAAGTCCGCCTCTGCCTCGCGACGATCGATCAGGTCCTCAAGGACTACCCGGCCGGCGATCCCGATCGCGTGATCCTGACCGGCCTGTCCAATGGCGGCGACGGCACCTGGTCGATCGGCGCGGCCCACCCCGAACGATTCGCCGCGTTGGTTCCCATGTGCGGCGAAGGCAAATACGATGATGTCCCGAAGCTCACCAAGACCCCCGTTTGGTGCTTCCACAACTCGATCGATCCGTTCCGCTCCTCTGGCAACGCCCGCGAAATGTGCGACCGCATCAAGGCGGCCGGCGGGAATGTCAAATTCACGCAATATTCCACCTTCGGCCACGACTGCTGGAGCAAAGCCTATGAGGAAGGCGAAATCTTCCAGTGGATGCTCAGTCAGCGCCGGGGCCCAAAGTCCTGACGCGCACATCAGAGTCCCAGCGCCGCGATCAGCCCGCCTTCAACTCCCAATCGATATTGATTTCCTCAGCCAGTTTCGCGAGGGTTTCCCTGAGTTTGCTGATCGATGTGGTCCGCGGCACCGAGAGGACCATTTCCATCTCAAACAGCGGCGTGCCGGTGATCGGCGCCGCAGCGAGTTTGGTGTCCAGGCTCTCGATATTCACGCGCATCTCCCGCAGCAGATGGGAGAACCGGTGCACGAGTCCGGGCTGGTCGATCGCCGTGGCGGTCAGCCGGTATGGCATGGCCTCGGCCGACGCCCCCACGTTCACCGCTGTCGCCGGCCGGACCTCGGCCGCCAGGCCGCTCTTCTGCGAGAGTTGCCAGGCCTCGCTGCGCAGCCGTTCGAGCGTCTCCGGGGCGCCGGCGACCAGGACCATGATCGCAAATTGTCCGCGGAGGTTGACCATGCGGCTGTCCTCGATGTTTCCGCCGCGTTGGAAGATGTATTCTGAAACTTCATCCACCAGGCCCGGCCGGTCGCTGCCAATTGCGCTGAGAATCACATGCTGCGTCATATCGCATCCTCACTGAAGATGCCCCCATCATAGGCCACCGGCGGCCGTTCGTCATGGTGGTTTGCCACCTGCCGGGAAGGCGGATAGGGTAGTCGCCAATGTCCGACTCACAACGTGACGCTCGTATTCCCGTGCTTGTGCTGGCCGCGGTGCTGGGCGTATTCGTCTGGTCGGGGCTTGCGCCGCGGGATCGGTTCACGTGGTATTTGGAGGTCTTCCCGGCGGCATTGGCGATTCCGTTGCTGGTGCTCACATACCGGCGGTTCCCGCTGACCTCGATCGCATATGCGGTGATCGGTTTGCATGCGGTGATCCTGCTGGTTGGTGGTCACTACACGTACGCCGAGGTGCCGCTGTTCAACTGGATACGCGACGCGTTTCACTTGTCGCGGAACCACTATGATCGGATCGGGCATTTTGCGCAGGGTTTTGTGCCGGCGATCGTGGCGCGGGAGGTGCTGCTGCGACGATCGCCGTTGCGGCCGGGCAAGTGGTTGTTCGTGATTGTGTTTTCCATCTGCATGGCGATCAGTGCGCTGTACGAGCTGTTCGAATATGGGGTGGCGGTGGCGACCGGTTCGGCGGCGGATGCATTTCTGGGCAGCCAAGGCGATCCGTGGGACACGCAGAACGATATGCTTCAATGCCTGATCGGCTCGGTGACGGCGTTGGTGCTGATGTCGCGGTGGCACAACCGCCAAATGACCGCGATCTCAAAACACGAGTCCGATTCGACTGCCAGGGTCGGGAAGACGTGAACAGGCCATCATTTCACGCAGAAATCCACGAGCCTTGCGATTTCGCTGCGGAGGTCTTTGCGGTGGACGATGAAATCGACAAAGCCGTGTTCCTGGAGGAACTCGCTGCGTTGGAAGCCTTCGGGTAGCTCGACCTTGATCGTGTTCCAGATGGTGCGAGGGCCGGCGAAGCCGATGAGGGCTTTTGGCTCGGCCAGGATGAAATCGCCGAGCATGGCGAAGCTGGCGGTGACGCCGCCGGTGGTGGGGTCGGCCAGGAGACTGATGAACAGGCCGCCTTGCTCGTCGAGGCGAGCGAGCGCCGCGCTGGTCTTGGCCATCTGCATCAGGGACAGCGTGGATTCCTGCATGCGTGCGCCGCCGGAGCAGCTCACGATCAAGAGGGGCAGGTTATCCACCGCGGCTTTTTCGATGGTGCGGGTGATTTTCTCGCCGACGACGGAGCCCATCGATCCCATCATGAAATCGGGGTTCATGACGGCGAGCATCATCGGGCGGCCCTTGATGAAGGCCTTGCCGCAGACCACGGCGTCGGGATCGCCGGTTTTGGCCTGCTCGGATTCGAGGCGGTCGGCGTAGGTTTTGCGATCGACAAAATCCATCGGGTCGGTCGGCAGGATGTCGTTGAACATCTCCTCAAAGCTGCCGGGATCGACCAGGTGTTCGATTCGCAGTCGGGCGCCGATGCGGAAGTGGTATTGGCAATGGGGGCAGACGTGCAGGGATTCCTCGACGACCTTGCGAAAGAGCATGTCGCCGCAATCCGGACAGCGCAGCCACAGACCTTCGGGGATGCCCTCGGTCCGCTTGGCGGGCGCTGCGTCTTGGCTGGGTAGTTGTGACATAAAACAGCTCCGGGTTCCTGCGCCGACACGGGGTGCCGGTCATGCTGCCTCTCCAGAAGCGCTGTGCCAACGGCCGGGCATACCCGCGCCAAGGTCAGGATCTCTCTGCGGCCTGCAATTCTCGATAGGGGGGTGCTGCTTGTCAAACGGGATGCGGCGGCAGCGGAAAAAAGGGGGTGTGATGGTCGGTCGTGTTTGTGCGCGATGAGCCGGTGGATCTGAAGTCAAGGACGAAAGGGCGATTGATGGTCGGGACGCGGGATCTGGGCGGCAGGAAATCGGGGTACCTGATCGGGATCGTGGCCGAGAAGGAGTGCGTCTGGGCGTTTGAGGCGTGGGGGCCGCTGCTGCAGTTTGACAGGGACATACCGGGGATCGAGGCGTTGCTGAAATCGCTGGATGCGGACCGGTGGTGAGTTCAGGGCAGTGCTGCGCGCAGTTCGGCGACGGCGGCGGCGCGGTCGGGATGGTCAAAGAGGGCGCTGGCGACGACGAACCAGTCAGCGCCGGCATCGCGGGCGGCCCTTATCGTCTGCGCATTGATTCCGCCGTCAATCTCCAATCGCTGATCGGGGCGAAGGCGTTTCTTGATTTCGCGGAGTTTGGTCAGAGCCTCGGGGATGAATTTCTGGCCGGAAAAGCCGGGGACAACGCTCATCACCAGCACCATATCGACCGCGTCAATCGCCGGCCAGAGCATTTCGACCGGCGTGGCGGGGTTGAGCGTGATGCCGACGTTGCAGCCGAGCTTGCGGATCTCGCGTGCGGTGGCGGCGGGGTTGGCGGTGACTTCAACGTGGAAGCAGATGTTCTGCGCACCCGCCTTGACCATTGCCCGCGCGTAACGCAGCGGCTCTGTGATCATCAGATGCGCATCGAGATAGGCTGACGTCGCCCGCCTCACCGACTTGATTACGGGCGGCCCGAAGCTGATGTTCGGCACAAAATGGCCGTCCATGATGTCGAGGTGAACGAAATCCGCCCCGGCGGCGAGGACATCATCGATCTCCGCCGACAGCTTTGCAAAGTCGGCCGAGAGAATCGACGCGGCGATCTGCGGCGAAGAGGTTGTGAAGGGATCGCGAGTCATTGGCTCTCAGACGGCCAGCCCCATCTGCCTGGCTTCGTCCGGCGTCAAGCCCATGGCAATCGTAATGTTCAGAACATCCTGCGCGGAGAGCCTTTTCTCGGCAGCATCCATGATGATCTCGGATCGCTCGACTCGGTCAATGTCGCTCCATTTGGTCCAGACGACATAGACATGCGCAAGCTTGCGCTTCTGATCAAGTTCCTCAAGGATGACGGGTTCTGGACTGCCTGACGGTTTGGTCCATTCGGCAACCAAGTCGCGGACAAGCGCCTGATGATCACTGGACCGCGTGGGGTTGATCTGTCGGACGGGCATCGGTTACCTCCAAAGCTCCGGCCAAGTCAGCCGGATCCACAAAACATCATTATATACTCGCCACGCTTGATGCTCGGAGATCGCAAGCGGATGGTATCGCATATCAATCCTCCAATCGTTGTATAGGCGATTGATCACATGGTGCCGCAGTTGCCCGAGGCGGAGGGCTTCGATCGGGTTTTTTTGGAGCAATCGCAGGCGGATCAGATACTCGGCCCAGAACAGCAGACTGTGGTACGATTCCGGTTTGATGGTTCTCGCGTTTTGGGCCATCCAGGTTCGCGCGGGTCCGAGTAGGCCGACAACTCGTGTTGCGGGGTTTGCACCGCGCCAACGAAAGCATGCCAGCTTCAACCACATTTCGCTAGCCAAGCCGAACAGATAGATGGCGCCGACGAAGCGGCCGGCACACAGCAGATGCTCTGCCTCGCGAAATCGCTGCTCCGCCGCCGCAGCAAGATCAGAGAGGGTCTCGGGCGATGCGAGAATCTGCTCACGCAGGGTCATTGTAATCGATTACCCTTTGGACAGCCGCTTCGTCGGCTCCAGTTGGTCAATCCAGTATGTCGATCGTCGAGAAGTGGCCGTTTTCGAGGAATTCCAGGGATGCGCCGCCGCCGGTGCTGACGTGGCTGACTTTTTCGGAGAGGCCCATCTGCTCGATGGCCGCGGCGCTGTCGCCACCGCCGATGATCGTGATCGCTTTGTTGTTCTGCGTGACAGCCGCGACGGCGTCGGCGATCGCCTGGGTGCCGGCCGCGAACTGCGGCTTCTCGAACACGCCCATGGGGCCGTTCCAGACGACGGTCTTGGCCTTGGCGATTTCCGCCTGATAGATCGCGCGGGTCTTGGGGCCGATGTCAAAGCCGGACTTGTCCGCCGGGATCTGGCCGCCTTCGATGATGCTCGTCGCGGTCGAATCAATCGCATCGGCAACGACCGTGTCGACCGGCAGCTTCAATTTCCCGCCGGCCTTGGCGAGCAAACTCTTGGCCAGATCCACCTGGTCCGGCTCGACGAGGCTCTTGCCCACGGTTTTGCCTTGCGCCAGGTAGAACGTGTAGGCCATCGCGCCGCCGATCAGGAGCGTATCGCACTTGCCGAGGAGCGCTTCGATGACCTGGATCTTGTCGGAGACCTTCGCGCCGCCGAGGATCGCGACGAAGGGGTGAGCGGGGTTGGAGACGGCATTGCCGAGGAATTTCAGCTCCTTCTGAATGAGGAATCCGATCACCCGCGGCTTGCCCTGAAGCGCCTGGGCGGCGCCGAATGTGCTGGCGTGCTCGCGGTGGGCGGTGCCGAAGGCGTCGTTGACATAAAGGTCGCCGAGCTTGGCGAGCTGCTTGGCGAAATTCGGCTCGTTCTTCTCCTCTTCCTTATGGAAACGGAGGTTTTCGAGCAGGACCACGTCGCCGTCCTTCATGGCGCCGATGGTCTGCTCGGTCGCGAGGCCGATGCAATCTTCGGTGAATGTGACGGGCTTGCCGAGCAATTGCGAGAGGCGATCGGCGCACGGCTTGAGCGAATACTTCGGTTCCGGCCCGCCCTTGGGACGGCCAAGGTGCGACATCAGAATCAGCCGGCCGCCGCGATCGATCACATTCTTGATGGTCGGCAATGCCATCGCAATCCGCCGATCATCGGTGATCTTGTTGCCGTCGAGCGGCACGTTGAAATCGACGCGCATCAGCACTCGCTTGCCTTTTACGTCCACGTCTGCAACGGTTTTCTTTGCCATAATCAGGCTCTCCTGTTACTGCGTCAGTTATAGAAACAGGCCGGATCGCGGGGGCACTGCTTGGCGCGGGCGCCGCGGGCCAATGGCCCATGGGGGTGTCACGCAGATCACGACCTTCCGTCGATGCTACGAGCGGCGGCCGGCAAGTCAAGCAGCCGAAGACGACCCCCGCCTAATCGCAATTCGCGTTTTGATATGTACTCTATATTGCCATGCATTGGATCATTGGCGATGTGCATGGCATGATCGAGCCGTTGCAGGCTCTTCTGGATGGGGTGCGGCGGGCCGACCCCGATCCGCTGCTCATCTTCGTTGGCGACTATGTCAACCGCGGCCCGAACGCCCGCGGCGTTGTCGAGTTGCTGCTGACTCTGCCCAATGCGCGTTTTCTTCGCGGCAACCACGACGACGTCTTCGGCCAGGTCCTTTTCGGCCATTGCTACTGCCCCAATGTTGCGCAGGGCAACCGCTTTTTGGCGTTGACGTGGTTCATGCGCCACGGCCTGTCCAACACGCTCAGCAGCTACGGCGTCGATCCGGCCGAACTGCAGGAGCTGCTCGATCGCCCCTCGCCGCAGCGATTGGAGGACGTGCTGGCGTGCGTTCCTGAAGCGCATCGTCGGTTCATCCGCCACCTCGAGCCGGTGATCGAGCACCGCGATTTTTTCGTCGCACATGGCCGATGGGAGCCTGAGGAATCCGACGTCCAGCCGGCGATGTGTCAGCGACTCGCGGACAGTGCCCGCCATCGCGTAAACCTGCTCTGGGGCCGATTTACAGAACGTCAACTGGTGGCCCATAAGGCATGGCGCCGCACGGGCTACTTCGGCCACACGCCCGTCGAGTGCTACCTCAACCTGTTGCCCCAGGCCCAGCTCGTCGCGGTCCATGGCCCAAAGATCGTGCTGATGGACACCGGCTGCGCCCTGGGCCCGCTCGGCCGCCTCACCGCCTACTGCCACGAAACCCAGTCGTTCATCCAGGCCAGCCATTACGGCAAGCTCATCATGCAACGGTGACGGTCATGACAACACGTCAGCTCTTAATGCAGTCGCGTCGAAACCCGTCTGACCAGCATACCCAACCGTTTGATCGGGCGGGGCCATCGCATTTGCCATGCTTGGGGTTTGTCGTGCGGCCTTCAGGCCGTCGGATACGGGCTAAAGCCCGCACTACAAACCCAAACGCAATTGCCCGGGGGGATCGGGAAAGGGTGGGCATGTGCTGATTGCCGCGGCGTTGTTTCTCGTCGGCATGGTGGCCGGGTTCGTTGACGCGATCGCGGGCGGGGGCGGCCTGCTGACCGTCCCGGCGCTCTTCCTGACGGGTATCGACCCGCATTTGGCAATGGGGACCAACAAAGCGCAAGGCGTATTCGGCACCGCGACAAGCCTGCAGCGATTCTCGGGTTCCTCGTTGCTGGACCGGAAGCGGGCAAAGCGATCATTCGTGCCCGCCCTCGTGGGCGCCGCCGCCGGCGTGTTCCTGCTGATGCACGTGAAGCCGCAAGTTCTCCGGCCACTGGTGATGGCGATGCTCGCGGGCGTGGCGATATTCATGATTGTGCACCGCGCGCCCGCGGTCCCCAGGCCGCCACGCCATCGCGGATTCATCCTCACCGGCGCCGTCGCATTCATCCTCGCTTTTTACGATGGATTCTTCGGCCCCGGCACCGGAACATTCCTGATCGTCGCGTATGCGTACTTCTGGGGTGATTCGCTCGACTCCGCCAGCGCCAACGCCAAGGTCGTCAACTTCGGCAGCAACTTTGCGTCGATGGTCACCTTTGCCGCGCTGGGCCAGATCCGCTGGAAGCTGGCTTTGCCCATGGCAGCGGGCCAGGTTGTCGGCGGCTACCTCGGCGCCCACGCCACAATCCGCGCGGGACGGAAGCTGGTGCGGCTGGCCGTCGTGATGGTGTCGATCGCGCTCATCGCCCGCCTGCTGTGGGACCTGGTCAGAAGCTGATCATGGAGGTTGGTCGCGCCGCACGCCCGCATCGACGGCCGGGCCGGGTTGGTCGACGAGTTCGCAGCAGGCGGGGTGGAGAACGCCGGGCATTTCGCGCCGGACGCTGACGACCGATGGGCGAGAGTCTTACTTGATGTTATCGCTGAACCAGACTGATTCCGGCTTGGGTTGTTCCACGACGCGTTGGGGCACGCTGTTTCGTCCGAGCATTCGCTGGCCGGCAAGTATGCACTGGATCATCTCATCCGGCCGGTCTTCCAAAGCGCAGACGACGGCGAACAACTGGTTGGCCAGCCCGCGGGACTGCATTGATCCGGACAGGCATGCTTGCTTGAGCATGCTGCGGGCCGCCTGGGGGTCTTCCTGGGGTCGGGCGCCGGCGAGCAGCGCCAGCCAGACGGCTGCATCGCAAGCATCGGGACTGCGTTTTTCAACGGTGGCGAACAGGCGTTGGGCGGTGTCGAGGTCGCCCTTGGCCGTGGCTGCCACGGCTGCGTCGTACAAGGTCTGGTCATCGGCTGTGGCCAGGCTGCGGCCAAGGGCCTGTTGGCCGGAAGCGCTGACAACAACTCTGGCGCACTGCGCCAAGTCCTGGGCGACTGACGTATTTTGGCCATTGTACGCATGGATGATCGCCGCCCAGAGCATCGCGCACGGTTGCATGGCGGGGGATTGGGCCAATGTCCGTAACGACTCTTCGGCCTGGGGGTGGTCTCCCTTGAGGATCTGGGCCAGGACCAGCCACTGGCGGGCGGCGGGTGCCAGGGGACTGTCGGCGGGGACGTTGTCCAACAGTTGCTGGAGGCTGGCGACGGCCTCCGCGGGATGGTGGCGCGTCATCTCGGCAATGCCCACCGCGACCCGTTCCCAGCCGGGGGCCGCGCCTTTGGCCCGGTGCACCTGGTTGGCCTGGAGAATCGCCCGATCTCCCTGCAGATCAAGCGCATAAGCCAGGGCGAGCATGGCGACCGGTTCCGGGCCGTCCGGGGAGGAGGCGATGGTCTGGGCCAGGAATGGGATTGCGGATTTCGGGCTGCCCGAGGCTAGAAGCTGGGCGCCGCGCTGGAATGTCAGGTCCGAAGCCACCGGCTGCTGGCATCCCGCCAGCACCAGGGTCAGACCCAGAACGAGTTGAATGGACAGTCGATTCATTGACGTTCCGCCTGTTGATGAGGTGGTGCGGCAGTGGCATCCAATGGCGTTACATACCGCGGTTCGAGGCGTGATGTGAGATTGCTGATGCTCATGCGACTTGGGTCCACGACATGGGCGGTGATGAGGATCACCACCTCCTGTTGCAGCTTTTCCTGACGAACGCTGCGGAAGGCGGCTCCCAGGCCTGGGATATCGCCCACGACGGGCACCTTGTCGATAATCGAGCGATGCTGCTCTCGCAGCAACCCTCCGATGAGGACCGTCTGGCCGTCCTTGATGTTGATGACGGTCTTGGCACGACGGCGGGTCACCACCGGCAACGCGTTGGTGACGCCA
Source organism: Planctomycetota bacterium (assembly GCA_026693085.1). Classification (GTDB taxonomy): domain Bacteria; phylum Planctomycetota; class Phycisphaerae; order Tepidisphaerales; family Tepidisphaeraceae; genus JAPLNB01. Next base: position 16,648 of record JAPLNB010000152.1, read on the forward strand.
TTCTGCCCATTCGTCGTCGAATTCCGGTCCAGATCAGCGACAACGTCCGAGACCTCCGGCTCCAGATCCAGCGTGATCTGGCCGCCTTCGCCAATGTACGGCGAGACCTTCAGTGTCACGCCGGCCTTGATCGATTGGAGGGTGTAGTAGGGGTTGGAGGCTTGGCCGCTGAGCAGGCTGAAATATTTCTCCTGTCCGACGAAGATCTCGGCCGCGGTGTTGTTCACCACGAGTATACGCGGGTTGGCCAGCACCTGGCCCTTGCGGGTTTCCACGATCGCCCGCAACGTCAGGTCGACGTAGGTGCCGAGGTCTGAGCCCGATCCATACGCGATCGTGCCGATGAGGTTGTTGGACCCCATCGCGACGTGGTTAACCTTGAACTGCCAATCCAGGCCAAGCTGCTTGGACCCCTCCTCGGTCAGCTCGAAAACAATGGCATCGATCGCGACCTGCCGATTCGGCTGATCCACCAGCCGGATGGCATCGAGCACCCGCTTGCAGAGCGGCTCGGGAGCAGTGACCACCACCGTTCCGCTGGTCTTGTCGAACGTGACGTAGGGAGCCATTGACGGATGGAGCAGTGATCTGACCTGTTCCGGCACCACGTGCGAGAGCTTGACCCGCACCGGGTCGGATATGCGCTGGAATAGCGGATTGCCCGGCTCGGCCCTGCCGACCAGGTAATAGTCCTTGACTTTGATGAAGCTGCACCCGCCGGCGGCACAGATTCGTTCCAGGCAGTCCTCGATGGTCATGTCCTTGACGGACATCGAAGCCATTCCCTGCACGGTCTGGTCGCACACGATCACCGTGTCGGTCTGCGAGGCGATATCCTGTATGATCTGCCGCAGGTCCGTGTCTACCCAAAGGTTGGTCACGCGTTTTCGTGTGGCGGCGGTTTGGGCGGTTGACAAGGCGACCGGCGGCGTCGTCGCTTCCCCCGCGCCGACGCCGGGATTCGGGCTGATGGTGCCCAGAACAACCCAGGGAATCACGCGCCCCAGGCGTCTGCCAGGACCGATCCTTTTTTTGGCCATGCTACTTCTCCGTTATCACTTCAATTTCCAACGGAACCTCGAGTTTCCGAAGTTTTGACCCTTCCGTGCCGCCCTCGACGCTCACCATGCCGAAATACCTGCCGGCCGCGGTGTCGGCGGGCACCTCGATCTTCAGTTCCACAGACTGGCGCCCACCCTTATAGATCGTGAACCCCTGCGGCCGAACCGTGATCCAGGAATCCGTTGCCGGGTTGCTGCCGAAGGACACGGAGGCGACGTACTGGATCGGCCCATCGCTGATGTTCCGGACCGCCAGTGCCAGGCTGCGGGTCGCGCCGGCGGGAATGGTGGGCGAGATTTTCTCAGGCAGAACTTCCGCGACCGCCGACTCCTCCCGCAGTCGCTTCTTCATCGCCAACAGCATCTCCGCCTGGGCGGGCAGTATCTCCACCGGCAACTCCTGCCTGGCTCTGGCCCAGGATGATTGATAATCCATGTCCACCCTGATGACGTATTTGCCCGCGGGCACGGGCTTGGCGAAGATCGCTTCGAACTGCCGGGTATCGCCGGCGAACACGCACGGCCGCCCGCTCGTCAGCGGGGCGGTGAACATGATTCGCGACCTGGTGTCGAGCAGCGTTATCTTGCCGCTGGCGTCGAACCTTGCCTGACCCACGTTCTGCAGCGCCACGAGCACCTTGGGCAATTCCGGGGGTGCCGGCCGCGCGGCCGACGCGGGCTGCGTGGCCGCTGCCCGGCTCGCGGTCTGCGGCCACACGACCTCGCACGTGCCGACCTTGGCGTGCTTGGGCAATGTGCGACCCAGCACCGTCACGAAAATACCCGAGGCGATCCGGTACTGGACGACCACGCCCTTCTCGTTCCGCCCCGGCGTTGCCATGGCCACCAGCACCGCGCTGTAGTATTCCCCCGGCTGTGCCGACAGCGGAACTGAAATCGCGCATTCCACGATATTGGACTGCCTTGGTTCCAGCGTGACGTCCACCTTGGTCAGCGATATCCACCTGCTGGCTGAGTTTCGTAGAACTCCGCTCTCCAAAAACTCAAGTGCGCCGGATTCGGACACCTTCACGTCGGCGACGCTCAGTCGCACGACCTGCGAAACGTCAGGCCCGTTCCGGATGTTGTTTGTCAGCGTGATCCGGACCTTCCCCTCTTCGCCGGGCTTGAGGCTCACTTCCTGTTTCAGCGGCGAAACGGATAGCCCTGCGATGGCGGGGTTCGCTCCCATCGCAGCCATCAGGCAGATGCCCAGGAAAAACCTTCGGAGTTTGCTGGCAGATGTGCTTCTCATGTGCTTCCTGCTACCACGAGGCCGTCAGGGTAATGCTCCCCGTATACGTCCCTGCGTCCGGCGCCTGGTTGGACGGAGGGGTGGCCTGGACTGAAAGTGTAATGGTGCTGTTCGGCCCCGTGCCGAGGACATGGTAGGTCTTGGTAATGAATGTTGCCGAGGCGACCCACGCCCCGTCGGGGATGGATAGGTCGGTCCCCGTGAGCATGTAAGCCGTCGTCAGCGTCCGGCCGCTCGAGGTGAGCACCTCATCGCCGGCCAGGGCCACCGAGACCGCAATATCGCATGCGTCGTCGTGGTGGAGCGTTATATCCGTGCTGGCGCTGACGGCTTGATTGATGCTGTTGATGTGCGTTGGAATCGACACCGAGTAGGGCTGCCCGACCCAACCGGCGTCCCCTTGCGCAACGCCGGCGGCCCAGCAGATCGCTGATACCACTACCGCGGCTCGCATCAGGTTGGTACCCATCCTTGGGTCTCCTTCAATCCGTTTATGCCTCCGCCAAGATGCTCTGCCCGCAACACACCGCAACCCCCATGTCCGCCGGAGCGGGATGGGGGATGTCGTGCTCTGTTTTCGCCCCGCCGTCTTTCCCCTGCCTCCTCAGCAACTGACTCACCACGCCGCCGTAAGCGTAACACCGCACGTGTAGTCGCCCGAATCGGGGGCCGATGCCGCCGGACTGCTCATCCTCGCGAGCAGGTTCACGTCGTACACCCCGGTTCCCGACACATGGGTGAGTGCATAGGTGTTGAGGACAGCGAAGAACTCGCCGAGGCCGGTGCCCGCGACCTTGTAGGCGCCGTCGGGAGTGTCGACGCCGCCCGTGATCATATACTCGGTGGCGAGCGTCTGCGTGCCGTTGGTGAGAATGCCGCTGTTCGTGCTTCCCGTCGGGGTAATCGTCACGGTCACATTGGTGTAGAGATGGTAGGCCCCGGTCACCGTGCGGGACTGATTGACCGCCGTGATATGACCGGTCCAATTCGCCGCCGTAATGGTCTGCGTTGCAGAATCCCATTCGGCAAACGAATCGACCGTCCCGGTCAGGGTAATGACAGTGGCAACTGAGCCGGCCCCCCATGCCACCAGGGAAGATATCACAGCGGCAAACAGAAAAGCCAGGGCACTCGCTATCTTGACCTTGAACATAGCTGTCTCCTTGCGGATTCGATCGTTGTGCCGGCACAATCAGGCGATTCCGGTCTAATCACATACTCCTTGATACTCGGACAAGGCGCCTGTTTTTTGGGCGTCAATCGCCCGTCACGAATCTCACCACGTTAATGTATCGTCAGGATCGTGACCTGACTGAGAATAATTGTGGGGATCTATGAGTTTTTCGACAGCCCGGGGCGCAGCCCCCCCCTGGGGCCTATTGCCGGACCTTCTCCGCCTTCAGGATTTGCAGCACCGGCTCGTGCAAATGCCCGTTGGTCGCCACCGCATCTTTCCCCCAGATCGTCGGCTGGCCGCTCCAATCGCTAAATTGTCCGCCAGCTTCCTGCATGATGGGAAGCATCGGTGCGCAGTCCCAGGGCTTGATCGCCGAATCGAGCATGACCTCGGCCCGCCCCGTTGCAACCAGCACATACCCGTAGCAGTCGCCCCACGTTCGCTGGATCCTGGTTTTTCCGGCCAAATTCTCGAAGGCATCGGATCGGGCGATCGCCGAGGTGATGCTGCTGACCATCAATGCAGCATCCTCGAGGCGCGACAGCGAAGACACCCGCGCCGGCCTGCCGTTCCACCGGCACCCCATGCCGGTCGCCGCCACCACCATCTCGTCCAGCGCCGGCATGTACACCACGCCCACCGATGGTTTGCCCCGTATTTCAACGCCGATCAGCACCCCATAAAGGGGCATCCCGCAAATGAAGCTCTTCGTCCCGTCGATCGGGTCGATGATCCACCGATAGTCCGGGTTGCCCTCGGTTTTCCCGCCTTCTTCGCCGAGGATCGCGTGGTCCGGGAATGTGCGAGCGATGCAGGTCCGGATCACTTGTTCGGCCTCGCGGTCGGCCTGCGTTACCGGCGTATGGTCCGGCTTGATCTCGACCGGCAAACGCGTGTTGAAGTACGCCAACGTCCGCCGCCCAGCCAGATACGCGGCATCAATGGCCACGGAAAGCAGATCGCTCAGCGATGGATCGCTGCTGCCCGGAACGGAATGCATACGATGCGAAAGATGCTCGTTGGTCATGGTGATGGCGGTGTTGTACCGGCTTGCTCCCCGCCAGGCAATCGTCCGTCCTTGATCGCCGATGCCGGCCAACGGATAATGTCCTCCTGAATGGAATCGAGCTGTTGCCGGATGGAGACGGAATTCCTATGAAGCGATCTGCCGTTTTTTTTGATCGGGACAATACCCTTATCGTCAGCGATGGCTACCTCGGCGACCCTGCCGGGGTGGTCCTGGTTGACGGCGCCGCCGACGCCGTCGCCAAAGCCCGACAATATGGCTTCAAGGTCGTCACCATCAGCAATCAGAGCGGCGTCGCGCGCGGCCTGTTCGACGAGGCCGCCGTCCAGGCCGTCAACCAGCGCCTCTCCGAACTGCTCCAGCAGGCCAACCCCGCCGCCGTCATCGAGGACCACGAATACTGCCCCTACCACCCCGAAGCCGTCGTTGAACGGTACAAACAGGACAGTTTCCTTCGCAAACCCAAGCCTGGAATGATCCTGGCCGCCGCCGAGAAGCTTTCGCTCGATCTCGGCCGCAGTTGGGTTGTCGGCGACGCGGCCCGCGACATCGAAGCGGGCAAGGCCGCTGGCTGCCGAACGGTCCTCGTGCAGAACCCGGCCCTCTGCCCCTCGCCCGCTGCCGAAGGCCAAAGCGATGTTCCACCCGATTTCACCGTGTCGTCCGTGTGCGAGGCGATCGACCTGATCGCCCGCCAGTCGCTGTGCAAGCCAGCCAACAAGCCTGCCGATCCGCCGCCCGATGCCCCCCCGGCTCCGGCGGCTCAGGGTAGCACGAATAATGAGGATCCCATGACCCGCGAGACGACCGAATCCGTCGCAGCAGTGCCGCTATCCTCTTCACCGCGGACCCCGGCCCCGCCGGCCGGCGGCACGGCGACAAAAGCCGTCGATCCGCCCCCGCGCGCTGCTCTGTCGGAATCGCCCAACGCGGCCAGACTCGAAAAACTCATCGAGCAGATCCTCGTCGAGCTTCGCCGTCGCGAAGAGCCTGTCCCCGATTTCTCCGTCAGCAAACTGATGGCCGGCATCGTTCAGATTCTCTCGCTGGCGCTGCTGTTCCTGGCCTATCTGCGGCGAGATGATCCCACTGGCATCAATTCAACGCTGATGTTCGCCCTTTTCCTGCAAACCCTGACGATCGCGCTGCTCATCATGGGCAAGCAACGGTAGCCCCCGAAGTGCGAACTGCTGGGTGTCACCACCGCCGCCGGCTCCCTCTTCGCGTGCTCAGAGCATATAATCCGTCCCTGAGTTGGAGATCAGATGATAAAAACAGAAGCAACAGACAACAGCGCGTGCTGCGGTGATGGACAGCAAAAACCCTCCGCCGCCGAGCACAGCCATATAGATTTGCCGCGGATCGAGCGGGCGGTCCGCGAGATTCTCATCGCAGTCGGCGAAGATCCCGACCGCGAAGGCCTGCTCAAGACCCCCAACCGGGTCGCTCGCGCCTACGTCGAGCTGATGGCCGGCCTCAGCGAAGATCCCCGCATGCACCTCAATACCGTCTTCCACGAGCAGTACGACGAGGTGGTTCTGCTACGCGACATCGAGTTCCATTCACTGTGCGAGCACCATCTGCTGCCGTTCACTGGCAAGGCGCATGTCGCGTACCTTCCCGACGGCAAAGTCGTCGGCCTCAGCAAGCTCGCCCGCCTCGTCGAAGGTTACGCCCGCCGCCCCCAAGTCCAGGAACGCCTCACCAGCCAGATCGCCGACGCCCTCATGGAAGCCCTCAATCCGATGGGCGCCGCCTGTGTCATCGAAGCCACCCACACCTGCATGACCATCCGGGGCGCCAAGAAACCCGGCAGCGTCATGGTCACCAGCGCCCTGCGGGGAATCTTCAAGGAAAACACCGCCAGCCGCGCCGAAATCCTGTCCCTGATGTACGGCGGCACCAACGCAGTCAAGTAACCATTACCGGAGCAACCATGGCCGACACCAACGTTCGAATCGAGCAGTTTCGGAAGATGGCGGCGGACGATCCGGACAACGAGCTGGGCCATTTTTCGCTCGGCCGGGCCTATCTCGACGCCGACCTCCACGACGGCGCCATTGCCTCGTTCCAGCGCGCCATCGATTTGAACCCCCAGATGAGCCGCGCATACCAGCTCCTTGGCGTCGCTCTGCTCAGGAAAGGCCACAAGGACCTTGCCATCGGAGCCCTCGGGAAAGGCATCCTCGTCGCCCAGGAGCGCGGCGACAGGATGCCGTGCAACGAGATGGTGCAGATGCTCCGCGATATGGGCGCCCCTGTCCCTGAGCTCAAAAAAGCCGAAGCCCCACGCCCCGTCGGCGACGGCGAGGTCTTCTGCCATCGCTGCAACCGCATCGGCCCCAAGCTCGCCTCTGCCCCATTCAACAACGCCCAAGGCCGCGAAATCTGCGAGAAAATCTGCCAGCCCTGCTGGCGCGAATGGATCGCCATGGGCACCAAAGTCATCAACGAGCTTCGCCTCTCGATGGTCGACCCCGAGGCTCAACGCATCTTTGACCAGCATATGCGCGAGTTCCTCAACCTAAGCTAGAAACCCCCCGCCTCTCGCGCTCATCGCAAAAAAAGCAGCACGGACATCTTGCCCGTGCGCCCTTTTATTCTTCGCGCTCATTCGTGTGCTTCGTGGCCCAATCCCTATTCGACCGTCCACGTCTCGTTGCTCCGCAAGAGCGATTGCAGATCCCCCTCGCCCTTCTTCGCAACCGCCGCCTTGATCTGCTGCCCAACCAGCTCCGAGTACCGCGAGTATTCCACCGCCCGGAAGACCCCCATCGGCTCCGGAAACTCCGGGTGTCGCAGCCGGCTCAGCAAGAACGCCAGCGTCGGGTCCGCCGCCTTCTCGTCATGGATCAAAAGATCGTCCGCCTTCACATCCTTCAGGCTCACCACCTCCGGCTGCAGCCCATTCAGACGAATCCCCTTGTCGGAGTCCTTTCCGAACACCAGCGGCTTGCCGTGCTCCAGGTACACCGTATGCTCCGCCTTGATCGCCTTATCCGCCGCATACGCGTACGCGCCATCGTTGAAGATCACGCAGTTCTGGTAGACCTCGATAAACGCGCTGCCGACGTGTTTCGCGGCCCGTTCGAAAACAGACTCCATGTGCCGCACGTCGCTGTCCACCGTCCTGGCCGCGAAGCTCGCCTCCGCGCCCAGCGCCATGCTGATCGGCCGGATCGGATAATCGGGGGAGCCCATCGGGCTCGACTTGGTCTTCTGGTCCTTCAAGCTCGTCGGCGAATACTGACCCTTCGTCAGCCCGTAAATCCGGTTGTTGAACAGGATGATCTTCGCATCCACATTTCGCCGCAGCATGTGAATGAAGTGGTTTCCGCCGATCGACAGCGCATCGCCGTCGCCGGTAATGATCCACACGTCCAACTCGGGCCTCGCCAGCTTCAACCCCGTCGCAATCGTCGGCGCCCGCCCGTGAATCGAGTGAAACCCGTAGGTGTTCATGTAATACGGAAACCGGCTCGAGCAGCCGATGCCCGACACGAACACCGTTTTGCTCCGATCCGAGCCCAGCTTCGCCAACACGCGTTTCATCGTCGCCAGGATCGAATAGTCCCCGCAGCCCGGACACCAGCGCACTTCGGCGCTGCTGGCAAAATCCGCCGGCTTCAGGCTGATAGGACCGCTAGTCGCAACGCTCATAACCACTCCTGAGACAAGGTCAATTCTCGCACTCAAACTGCATCACAACACCCCCGCTGCAGACCGCTGGCTTTTTACTTGCTCGCCAGAGCCGACTTCGCCGCATCCACGATCTCATGGACCACAAACGGCTGACCGCGGACGACATTGAATCCCTTGGCGTCGATCAGGTAGTTCGCCCGCAGCCACATCCGCAACTGCCCAAGGTTGATCTCGCACACCAAAACGCGCTTGAACTTCCGCAGCTTGTCCCCCAGGTCCTCCGGCAGCGGGTTCATGTAGCGCAGGTGACAGGCCGCCACCGATAGCCCCGCCTGCTGAAGCTCTATCGTGGCCTGCTTGATGTGCCCAAACGTCCCGCCCCAGCCCACCAGCAGCAATTCGCCGCTTTCCTTGCCCGTCCAGAGGTACGGCACCCCCGCCGGCTTCACGCCCGCGACCTTCGCGGCCCGCAGGTTGGTCATCCGGTCGTGGTTCGCCGGGTCATAGCTCACCGTGCCCGTCACGTCCGCCTTCTCCAGCCCGCCGATCCGGTGCTCCAGGCCAGGCGTCCCCGGAATCGCCCACGGCCTGGCCCCATCCTCGTTCCGCATATACGGCATGAACCCCTTGGCATCGTTCGCCTGCGTCGGATGCTCAACCTTGATCTTCTCCATCTTCGACACGTCCGGCACCAGCCACGGCTCGGCGCTGTTCCCGACATACCCGTCCGTCAACACCATCACCGGCGTCATGTACCGCACCGCGATCCGAAACGCCTCAACCGTCGCGTTGAAGCAATCCGACGGCGACGCCGCCGCTATCACCGGCAGCGGACACTCGCCATTCCGCCCCATGATGGCCTGCAACAAATCCGCCTGCTCCGTCTTCGTCGGCAGCCCCGTGCTCGGGCCTCCTCGCTGCACATTCACGATCACCATCGGCAGTTCGGTTATCACCGCCAGGCCGATCCCCTCCGTCTTCAGCGCCAGCCCGGGCCCGCTCGTCCCCGTCGCCGCCAGCGCCCCGCCAAAGGCCGCCCCGATCGTCGCCCCCATCGCGCAAATCTCATCCTCCGCCTGGAACGTCACCACCCGGAAATGCTTCAGCTCCGACAGCGTGTGCAGAATGTCGGTGGCCGGTGTGATCGGATAGCTGCCATAAAACAGCTCTTTGCCCGCCAGCTTTGCCGCCGTCACCATCCCCAGCGCCACCGCCTCGTTGCCCGTCACCTTCCGATACGTCCCCGGCGGCAGCTTGGCCTTATCAACCTGGTACTGCTGGTCAAACAGCTCGCTGGTTTCGCCGTAGTTGTATCCCGCCCTGAGCGTCAGCGCATTCGCTCGCGCCACCGCCGGCAGCTTCGTCCCGAACTTGTCCTCAATGTACGCCAGCGTCGGCTCCAGCGGCCGGCCGTACAGCCAGTACGCCACGCCCAACGCAAAGAAGTTCTTGCACCGATCCACCTGCTTCGTCGGCAGCCCCGCGTCCTTCACCGCCAGCTCGTTCATCTTGTTGATCGGAACCTTGATCACACGGTAATTGCCCAGCGGCTTGCTCAGCGGGTTCTCGGTGTACCCCGCCTTCTTCAGCTCGTGCTCGATAAACGCATCCTCGTTCACGATCACGATCCCACCCGACTTCACGAACTTCAGGTTCGTCTTGAGCGCAGCCGGGTTCATCGCCACCAGCGCATCCACCTCATCGCCCGGCGTGTAAATGTCGGAACTGGAAAACTGGATCTGAAACCCCGACACGCCCGCCAGCGTCCCGGCCGGGGCGCGAATCTCCGCCGGATAATCCGGAAACGTGCTGATGTCGTTGCCGATCAGCGCTGACGTGTCCCCAAACTGCGACCCCGCCAACTGCATCCCGTCCCCGGAGTCTCCCGCAAAACGGATCGACACGCTCGACAGCTTCGCCACCGGCTTGCGCTCGCCGGGACCCTTCGACAAAACGCCTTGATCTGCTGGGGAGATCGAACTGCTCATGTAATGACCTTTGCTATAGAACCGGGAGCACTGTGTTTATACGGCCGCGGCAGCAATCTGTTTGCGCCTCGTCGAACACACCGACTAGACTTGGGATTACAAGCGATTTGTCGCCCAGAACACCCTAAGCCCACAGCCATCAAAAGACCTGCTCGGCAGGCATTATCTCATGTAACAGGGTGCGTAGAATATCGCCCCCCAGCCGCCCGTGCAACGTCATTCCTTGCTTACCCATCGAATTCTCTTCCGCCTGCTCACTCGTTGTCCAGATTGTGAAAAAAGACACAAGCACCCCGTTTTTCACCGCCTTTCTATGCTCTGGCACACGGGCCTTCCGTGAGCTTCTACGCCAGACCCCCTGGCGCCCCATTTTCTGCAACCCAGATCGCCGATCATCCTGCCGCCCTCAATTTCTCGCCGGCCTCGTGCTCGGCTGCGTCGCCGGCCCACCGCCCACCTTCGCCGGCATCAGCGGCGTCCCCTCCGCCTCCATGATCCGATGCACCCCCGTAAATGGCTTGATCGGCGACTCCCGATAGATCGCCGCCTCCCGCTCCTTAAATGTGTCCAGCGTATCAATCGTCCTCAATCGCTCGATCTTCAAACCTTCGTTCTGACGCTCCAGCTCGTAATACAATCGGGGCAGCCGTGTGCGGACGATCTGCCCCGTGTTCGAATCAACAATCATGCTGTCCGACTGCATCTGCCGCATCGCCCGCTCATTGGCATCAATCTGCTGCTCGATCTCCATCACGCGGGTCTTCGTCTTCTGGTAATCCTCTGCCAGCAGGTCCACCTTCGCCTGCACCTTCTTCACCTCCGCCTGTTGTTCCTTGTTGAGGTATTGGCCAAACCAGCGCTTGAGCCCTTCCTGCTCCAACTGCTTCCCAAGCTCCACGTCCTGGTCCTGGAACCGCTTCAACACCCGCTTGCCCACCACGCTCTGACGCTGGCTGTTGTCCAACGCCCCCAGCGCCTCCACAACATTGTCCAGGATCCGCCGGTTCCGCGGGCTCGCCAGCATCGCCTGGTCATACAGCGACAACGCATGCGGCACCTGATTCTGCTGCCACGCAATCACCGCCAGATTGTTCAGCGTGGGCCCATGGTCCGCCGCCAGTTCCTTCACCCGCTCAAACGTTTTCTTCGCCTGCCCGAGCTGGTCCAGCTTGAACTGCACCACGCCCTTCAAATACACCCCCGGCGCCGCGTTCGGATCAGTCGCCAGCAGCTTGCTCAGCACCACGTCCGCGTCCTTGTAACGGCCATCCTTGATCAGCGCCCTGGCCTCTTCAAAAACCGCCGCCGTCTTCCCAAGAACCTCCGCCTGTTCCGCCGCCGTCACCCACGCCCCGCCCATCTTCACCAAACCCTTCGCCTGCCGATCCTTCCAGACCTCCAGCTCTTTGCCCGCCGTCGTCGCCGCCGGGCTGTTCTTGTTCTGGTCGATGAACTTCGAATATCGGTCAACGATCTGCCCGATGTCCGTCAGGCTCTCCACCGACCGCCGAAGCACATTCAGCTTCGCCTCCGCATCCGCCGCCGGATTCGCATTCCCTATCTTTTCAATGCTCTGCACCCGATCGTCCGACACATGCGTCAGCTTCCCCGCCTTGTCCGTGAGGGCCCAACCTCCCGGCTCCCGCTGGATCGTGCCTTCGATCTTCGTCCCATCCTGCAGATGAACCACATCCGCCAACGCCGACGAAACCACCAGCATCGCCACAATGAAAAACCAGCTTCGCATAGTCCATCCCTCGCTGGCCAGACACCACACCCCCGCCGCTCGTGAGTCTCCCTCAACTCTATCAGACACCCATCGCCGCCGATCGGTTTGGCATTGCAGCCTTTTTCCCAAACCCGCATATCCCGGTCCGCAATCGCAATTGCAGCAGATTAAACCACTATAGCGGCGCCGGTTCAATCGTCGCCGACATCGACCCGCGGCAACTGCTGATACGCTTATCCCGACCATACGCGTGAATCTGGTCCCGTTTCAGTTCCGCATGCTCCTTGGTCGTCGTCAGCACGATCGCCCGCCCCGTATGATCCACCTCATAGGCCAACGCATGCCCCTTCTCCGCCGGATACCCGAACAACGCCCTGAGCATCTCGATCACGTACTCGTAGGTGTGCTCGTCGTCATCCAGCAACACCACGTTGAATGGCGGAAGCCTTCGCGGCTTCGCAGATGGCTTCGACTTGCGTGTCCGCTTCGGCTTGGCCGCAGTCGGCGTTGCAGAATCAGATTCAGAACCTTGTGGCATACCCGAACAACCTTCCAAACCCCCAGCAAAGCACAACCCCACAAGAAAATCAATGGAAATCTTCCCGCCTAATACATCCGCAACTCCCGAAGCCGCCCTTCAATCGCCTCATGCTTGCCCGCCAACTGATGGAACAGCCGCATCGCCTCCAACTGCCGCTCGCCGATCTCATACTTCAGGTAACCACACAAATACTGCCTCGCAACATTCTCCGGCCACCCGCGAGGCACCGCGCACCGACCAATAATCTCATCGACATGCGACAACCCGGACTCCCTGGCTCGCCCCAGCCGCCCGGGCAGATCGCCCAAGTCCACCCCCGGTCTGGCCATCCACACCGCGAACACAAACGGCAGCCCCGTCAGCTCTTTCCACGCCGCCCCCAGGTCAAGCTGATGCTCATACCCCCTCGGCTCTTCGCAGACCACCTTGTCCCCGATCAACAGCAGAGCATCGCAGCTCGCTTCCGCCCCCGAAGCCCCCGACCAATCCACAAACCGTGGCCGGATGCCCGACCGCTCAGCCAGCAAAACTCTCGCCAGCGCCACCGACGTATGGCTGTCCGTATCGCACGCGAGCGTCTTGATTTGCGGGATAGGCCTCCGGCTGAAGATACGCACAGTCAACGTTGGCCCGTCGCACCCAATCCCACCCGCCGGCACGACCCGCAGCCCTTCCAGCCGCTGATAATCGATTACCGGCAGCAAAGCCACATCCATCCGATGCTGTCGTAACCCATCCAGTAGCCGCGACGGCACGTCAAGGATCAACCGCAGGTCATTCGCCTGATCCAGCCCATAAATGAGCGGCTTGGCATTGAGATAACTGACGCTGCCAATGGAAACGGTGCGAACCGCGGCTCGACGAACAGGCGTTGAAGGTTGAACAGCCATACCGAACTCTACGCCCCAGCAACCCATCTGATGCCGCTTTCACGAGTTTTGAATGCGCGAGCCTCAGCCCACAATGAAAAAAAAAAGAGCAGGGAACCCAACAGGTTCCCTGCTCAGGTGACTCGATGTGCCGACAAAATCAGCTCTTGCCGGACGTCCGTACGATTTCGCCAGCCAGCCGCCGCCACCGCGTCGGTGTCAGGCCCGTCGCCTGCTTGAACCGGCTCGTGAAGTGGCTTTGGTGGGCAAAACCACAATCCGTGGCAATCTGGGCAAGCGCGCGACGCCGCGACACCAGCATCCGCTTTGCCTCGTGGATCTGGCAGCCCAACAGGAAGTGCTTGGGCGTCTGCCCAATCAGGTCCGTGAACCGCCGATGGAAGTGGAACGGGCTCAGATGCGCCTTCTTCGAGATCTCATTCAGCGTCGGGTTCTGGTGGAACTCCTGATGCATGAACTTCAGCGTCGGCAGCAACCGCACCAGCTCTGAATCCGCCACCACCTCGGCCGGACGGGCCGCAACCCATTCAAAGCTCTCCGGCTGCAGCGTAAAGAACACAAACGCGCCGTGCCCCAACGCCGGGAATTCCCTATAGACCTGGCAGTGGAATATCCATAGGTCGCCTCGGCCGTCCGGCAGCAGCAGCCGATCCGTGTACACCTGCCCGCGACGGCAATGCTCCAACGCCTGCTTCGTGTGCTGGTAAAGCTGCTCCTCGACCCGGTCGTCGAGGTTCAGCGTCCGCTTCGGATAGATCGGTTTGATGTCCTTGTTGAAGATGAACTGCCGGATCGGAGCTGTGTGCGTCCACGGGTCCGTCTGCATCGCCAGTTCCGTGTTCCGCGCACTGCGGTTCTTCGAAATGAACTCGTCAACTTCCCGGCCGATATGCTTCAGCTTGTTCAGCTCGCCGTCCGTAAAGTCCCCGTCATCCGGACCGCGGAACAGCAGCATCGCACCAGAATAGCCGTTGAGCACCGGCGACGACAGCGGCACTCCGATCGAATAGCGGAATCCGTGCGGCTGAAGCATGCCGTGCAGGTACGGGCTGTTCTGGAAATCCGATGCACTCCAGCAGTCTGAAGCACGGGAGTTCTGCCCTTTCAGGATCGCCTGCCAGGCGACTCGATCCTCCTTGTGAAAATCCCGAACGTACGATTTCAACAACGTCTCTGGACACTTGCCCGGCTGAACAATATGGATGCTCCCGCGCGGGAGCATCGATACGATAAGCCCCTGGGTAAATGGAACAGCCGGACTAACCAGATCAAATACTTGCCTGCTTGCCATGATTTCTCTTGAACCCTTTCCAAAATTGCTCGACCCTGTTTCCGAACGTGCGGTAGTTTTCTGTGTCATCACGACACGTTATACGAATTCTACCCGCACTAGTTCGCTAGGGGCGAGACAATTTCCAAAAAAACCTTGACCTGACGCTCAGGTCAACAACAGAAAACAAGCGTAATCGCTTGCTAACACTAGATTTGCAACATGCCCAATCCTTGCCACAAACTCCTACAAAAATAAACTATAACAATTAGTTTGCAGAATGCAAATCCCGCGAAAATTACCATACACGTTAACTCATCAAGGTAATAGCATTTGTCATTAGGTGCGGTGTGCTGAAGAGGATGACTCGCAAAAAACCCCGCCCTGTTGAGCCCGGGCAACAGCCCGCACAACCGGAATACCCGCAACCGGCCGGTTATTTGACGAACGTTGGATTCTCGCGTAAAAACGCCGCCTGGCCAGGACGCCCGGCCCGTCAGCATGCTCTGGCACCGGTATTGTTCACCGGCCAGGCGAGGATAGGTGTTTATGCTGCTGATCTGGACCGACACAATGTTTTGGCGAATGAAGTGGAAGATCGGCGTCCTCACCCTCGCCACCTTCATCGCCATGTGCTAAGACGCCCGGCCAGGACGCTGGCCCGCCTGTTTCTTCCCCTCGGGGCTCAAACCAAGAATCTGAAACCGGTGCGACAACGGCTCAAACCCGTGTTGCTGGCAAATCTCGTCCCGCAACTGCCGCAGCTTCTCGCTGTGAAACTCGATCACCTTCCCCGTCGCCACGCAAATCAGGTAGTCGTGCACCTGCCGGCCCGCTATCACCTCATAATAGGATTGCTTGTTGTCAAAAAAAACCTGCTTGAGAATGCCCGCATCCTGCAAATGGTTCAGTGTCCGATAAACCGTGGCCCGGCTCGCTCGATGACCCGCTGCCTTCAAATCCGACACCAACTGCTCCGGCTCAAACAGCCCCTGCTTCCGTAACGCCGCGTCCAATATCATCGCCCGCTCCGGCGTGAACTTCAGCTTCTGGCCATGCAGATAACGCCGAAACAGCGCACAGACAGGCTCATACGGCAAGACCTGCCGCTGCGCCTCCGTGGCAAACTTCTGACGACTCGCCAAAACCCGTGGCTGCTCGGACATACCGCCAAAGTCTAGCCCACCGCTCTGACCCAAGCAACAGCCACCGCCTTTCCCTCGGCTCACCGCTTCAGCCCGATTGCATTTCCCCAACGCCCGCGACAGAATGCCCCCGAAATGTCCTTCCATCTGGGCAAACCGATCCTCGCTATGATCGTTATCTCTCTGCTCAGCGGGGCGTGCATCCTGGCACGCCGACAACAGCCAAACACCGACCTCCTCGTCTGGATCTTCGCCGACTCGCACGCCAAGAGCTATCGCGACCCCCTCCAAACCACCCTCGCCGCCGACGCCCACCCCTCTTCCACCCGCGTCAACGTCGCCTCCACCACCGGCTTCCGCATCGGCGACAAACTCGAACTCCATGGCCCCAACCCCGAATCCGTCACCCTCGCCTCCGTCTCGCCCGATAACGCCCCTCAACCCTGGCTGCAATTCCTGCCGCCACTGAAGTCCGCCCACCCCAAAGGCGCCCCGGCCCGCGTCCCCAGCCTCATCGAACTCCACCAACGCCAAACCCGCCGCTCCGCCGCCATCAACGTCATCTCCACCCGCGCCCTCGATATCCGCCTCATCTCCCTCTTCAACAGCCTCTCCAAAGAGGTCCCCGACCTCGTCGAAGTCGAAATCGGCTCCGTCGGAAAATTCTTCCGCCCGCCCGTCGACGAAGTCGGCTTCCTCCCCCTCAACCAGTTCATCGAACGCGACGGCCTCATCGACAAAATGGTCCGCACCCGCTTCGCCCCCTGGAGCAAGCAAGGCGTCATCTTCGGCATCCCCCACGACCTCCACCCCGTCACCATCACCTACCGCAAAGACCTCTTCGACCAAGCCAATATCGATATCGCCTCCGCCAAGACCTGGGACCAGTTCCACGACCTCGCCCTCCAGTTTCAGGTGCACTACAGCAACAAAGGCGTCCAGGGCCGTTTCGCCATCGAACTCCCCGCCGCCGCCTCCGATTACCTCGTCGTCATGCTCCTCCAACGCCGCCTCAACGTCGTTGACGATTTCAACCGCGTCCACCTCAACGACCCCAAAGTCACCGACACGCTCGCCCGCTACGCACTCATGGTCGCCGGCCCACGTCGCATCGGCGCCGACGCCACCCCCGGCGGCGAACTCTACGCCCGCGATCTCGCCCATGGCGACCTCTGCGCACTCGTCACTCCCGACTGGCGCGCTGGATTCCTCTACGCCCGCTGCGCCGACATCGCCGGCTCACTCGCCATGATGCCCCTCCCCCGTTTTGACCCCACCGACGCGCCCACCAGCACCTGGGGCGGAACCATGATGGGCATCCCCCGCACCGCCAAAGACCCCGAAGCCTCCTGGGCACTACTCAAACGCCTCTACCTCTCCGACGAATCCCTCAACGCCCGCCAACGCATCAACAGAATCCTCCCCCCCGTCCGCGAACAGTGGAAAGACCCCGTCTTCCACATCGCCGACCCCTTCTTCTCCAATCAGAAGGTCGATGAGCTGTTCATCGAACTCGCCGAGCAAATTCCCCCACGCTACGTCACCGCCTTCACACCCATCGGCTCCCAATCCCTCAACATGGTCCTCGCCGACGCCGTCCAATACGTCAAAGACCACGCCTCCCAACCCCGTGCCAAACTCGAAGCCGGCCTCCGCACCGCCTGTCAGAAATGGCTCGACCACGAAGCCGACATCCTCAAAAAACGCATTGAATTCGGAAAATTCGAATGAATCGCGACTACTCACCAGCTCCGCTCGCTCCCCCGCCGCCTTCTTCGCATCGCCTCTGGACCCTCCAGGCCCGCTTGGCGCCCTACCTCTTCGTCCTCCCCTTCATCCTCCTCTTCTGTCTCTTTCTCCTCTACCCCATCTACCGCAGCATCGTCCTCAGCTTCTACAAATCCGCCGGCCCTCGAAAAGAAGTCTTCATCGGCCCCGCCAACTACCTCTTCCTCCTCAAGGACCAGCTCTTCTGGCTTGCCGTCGCCAACACCGCCGCCTTCACACTCCTCTGCCTCCTCGTGCAGATCCCCGTCTCTCTCATTCTCGCCCTCATCCTCAACAACAAACGCGTCAAACTCCGCGGCGTCTTCCGTTTCGCTTTCTTCACCACCCACGTCGTCGGCTCCGTGTTCCTGGCCGTCCTCTTCTCCATGCTCCTCAGCCCCCGCGCTGGACTGCTCAACCGGGCGCTGGCGGTCTTCGTCGGCCACCCCGTCGACATCAACTGGCTCGGCGAACCCAACCTCGTCCTCCCCGCCCTCCTCCTGGCCAGCCTCTGGGTCTCCGTCGGCTTCGGCATGATCTACTTCCTCGCCGCCCTCCAGGCCGTCGATAAAGAACTCTACGAAGCCGCCGAAGTCGATGGCGCCAACAAATGGTCCCAGTTCTGGAACATCACCCTCCCCGGCATCAAACCCGTCCTCATCTTCATGATCCTCATCGGCACCATCGCCGGCTTCCAGCTCTTCGAACTCCCCTACGTCCTCTTCCAGGGCGGCGCCGGCCCCAAATCCCGCGGCCTCACCATCGTCATGTACCTCTTCCAACACGGCTTCGAGGCCGGCAACCTTGGCTATGCCGCCGCCATCGGCTGGGTCCTCGTCCTCATGATTCTCGCCGTCGCCATCCTCCAGATCCGATCGATGCGCGCCACCCAGGAGTCCTGACCATGCATGACCCGTCCGGATTAACCTCCCGCTCCACTCCCTCCGACACCGCCAAATCCATCGCCCTCCACTTTGCCCTCCTCATCGGCGCCACCCTCGCCCTCACCCCCTTCTTCTGGCTCATCTGCGCCACCCTCAAGTCCGGCGAGGACCTCTTCACCTTCACCTTTCTCCCCTGGCACGACCTCTCCCGCCTCACTACCTCCAATTTCAAATCCCTCTTCCAACAACAACCCTTCGCCCTCTGGATGTTCAACTCCCTCTTCCTCGCCGCCACCCAAACCACCCTCGTCGTCACCCTCTCCAGCCTCGGCGGCTTTGCCCTGGCCAAATACCAGTTCAAAGGCAAGAAACTCCTCATGCTCCTCATGCTCGCCACCATGCTCCTCCCCGGCCAGGTCCTGCTCACGGGCGGCTACGAACTCATGTACAACTTCGGCTGGATCAACTCCTACGCCTCCATCCTCGTCCCCGGCGCCGTCTCCGTCTTCGGCATGTTTCTCTTCCGCCAGGCCATGCAAACCGTCCCCGACGAACTCCTCCAGGCCGGCCGCGTCGACGGCTGCTCCGAACTCCGCCTCTGGTGGGAAATTGCCCTCCCCATCGTCCGCCCCATGATCGGCGCCTTCACCCTGATGAGCTTCCTGGCGTCCTGGAACAGCTTCCTCTGGCCTCAAATCATGCTCCAGGACGAAATCAAGTACAACCTCCCGATGGGCCTGGCCAACATGATCCAGCTCCCCGAGTACCGCCAGGAATACGGCATCCTCATGGCCGGCACCCTATTGGGCATCATCCCCGTTGTCATCCTCTTCTTCATCCTACAAAAGGACTTCATCGCGGGCCTCACGAGCGGGGCGGTCAAAGGCTAGCAAAGCTCAACTCAAAGCCCCGGACTACAAATCCGGGGCTTCTTGATACGACACCGCATGGGATCGCTTCTTCGCTAGTCCACCTCCCCCTTGTACTCTTCCGGCTTGTACTCTCCCGTGCGGATCTTGTCGTTCATCTCATCGATGATCTTCTGCGTCTTCTCATCCACCTTCAGTTGCGCCAGGATTGCAGCAGTCACGTCCACCGTCTGCACGCCCGACTTCGCGTAGTAAACCCTCGGCACAATCACCGACACATCCTTCGACTTGGCTACTTCCGCCAACACCGGCTTCAACTGCTCCACCAGGCTGTCGTATGGCCCAGTTCCGAAAACCTGCCGATGCCCGTTCTCCTGTTGCCCGCGGAACTCCGCCTCCAGTTGCTTCACGCGATCGTTGTCCCCCGCCTCCTTGGCCTTCGCATGCTCCGCTTTCTTCGCGCCGAACGAATCCTGAAAGAGCTTCGACCGGTTATACGCCAGTGCCACGCTCCGCGGCTCAAACGTCCCCACCCGCAACCCCTCCGCTTTCTGTTCTCCCGCCCATCCCACCACGCCCCAACCCAATCCAACCGCCGCCACGATCAACGCCATCAACGCTTGCCTCATATGAATTCTCCTTGTGATATGCTTTTCCGCTTCCCAACCACCCTTAGTAAGCAACTTCTGCGCCACAAACCGAATCCGCCGCCAATCCCGTTTTTGACCCACAATTCCCACCCGCTACCTCTCATCACACTCCCCCGCCATACATTCCGCGCACCTCCCAAGTGCATGGAATGTCCCCCTGCCTTCTCCCCCTGACCCACCCCCGCCCCAAGTTGATGAGAACCGGGACGGGGACGTTTTCCTCAAGACACGGGCGCTTCTTTCCCTCTCCCCCTTCTCCTGTTAAATTGTCCCCCCATTACTTCTTTCATCCATAAGGAGATCGGAATGCAATCGTTCATAGGCATCGACATCGGTGGCACCAGCGTCAAGCTTGGCCTCATCGAGTACGGCGAGACCTTCCGCGTCGTCAAACAATCGTCCGTCCCCACCAAGCCCACCGACCCCCCGCCCCTCTTCGCTCAAACCATCGCCAAAGGCGTCAAAGCCCTCATCGCCTCCGCCGGCTCCCCCAAGATCACCGGCGCCGGCGTCGGTTGCCCAGGCCTCATCGACCCCTGGAAAGGAATCACCCGAACCAGCCCCAATCTCCCACTCCTCAAAGATTTCCCCCTCCGCGATCAACTCTCCCAACTCCTCAACCTCCCCGTCGAACTCCAGAACGACGCCAACGCCGCCGTCCTCGGCGAGTGGATCTTCAGCCCCAACTCCAAAGGCGTTAACAACCTCATCCTCCTCACCCTCGGCACCGGCATCGGTGGGGGGGTCATTTGCGATGGCCATCTACTCGTCGGCGCCGACAACGCCGCCACCGAGCTTGGCCACCTCAAGGCCGACTACGCCTCCGACTACCCCTGTGGCTGCGGCCGAACCGGCTGCGTCGAAGCCTATGTCGGATCTGCCGGCATCAATCGCACCGCCCAGTTCATGCTCAAGTCCGGCGCCAAGACATCCCTCACGCCCGACAAGCTGACCACCAAGGACATCTCCCAGGCCGCCGACAAAGGCGACCCCACCGCCAAACAAATCCTCTCCAGAACCGGCGAATACCTCGGCCGCGGCATCGCCCAGCTCATCGAAACCTTCAACCCCGAAAAAGTCGTCCTCGGCGGCGGCGCCTCCGCTGCCATCGGCTACCTCATGCCCGGCATCACCACCGCCCTCGACCAGTTCTCCTCCTTCGCCTTCACCCGCAACCGCTGCAAGATCGAACGCTCCGCCTTCCCCGACGACATCAACGTCATCGGCGCCGCCGCCACCTACCTCAACTCCCACCCCGCCAAATAACGGTCGTCCCTTTCCCCCTTCACTCCACCCGACTCATCTGTTACAGTCATCCCCAACTTTTGGATGGAGGCAATTCTATGCACATGAACCGTCGCCAGTTCCTCACCACCACCCTCGTCGGCGCAGCAACTGCCGTTCTCCCCAATTCCCTCTTCGCTGCCGACACGCCCGCCCTCACCACCGACCCCTTTCAGATCGTCACCCTCGGCAAGACCGGCATCAAGGTCTCGCTCATCGGCGCCGGCACAGGCATGCGCGGCGGCAACCGCCAATCCAACATGACCCGCATGGGCAAAGAAAAATTCGAAGCCCTCCTCAAATACGAATACGAAAAAGGCATCCGCCTCTTCGACTGCGCCGACATGTACGGCACCCACCCCTTCGTCGCAAGCGCCCTCAAAGGCCTCCCCCGCGACAGCTACGCCATCTCCACCAAGATCTGGGTCATGGGCGGCGGGCTCCCCGAAAAAGAACGCCCCGACGCCAACATCGTCGTCGACCGCTTCCGCAAGGAACTCAACTCCGATTACATCGACCTCGTCCTCATCCACTGCATGACCGCCCCCAACTGGTGCGACACCTGGAAAAGGCAGATGGACACCATGGACGACCTCAAGGCCAAGGGCATCATCAAGGCCCACGGCGTCTCCGTCCACTCTCTGGCCGGCCTCAAGGCCGCCGCCGATAGCCCCTGGGTCGATTCCCTCCACGTCCGCATCAATGCCTTCGGCGACAACATGGACGACAAAAACCCCGCCGTCGTCGCCCCAATCATCAAAAGGATCCACGACGCCGGCAAAAGCGTCATCGGCATGAAGCTCGTCGGCGAAGGCAAATACCGCAACGACCCGGCCAAACGCGACGAGTCCATCCGCTACGTCCTCGGCCTCGGCACCGTCGACACCATGGTCGTCGGCTTCGAAAAGAAAGAAGAAGTCGACGACTTCGCCGCCCGCACCAAATCCGCCCTCGAATCCCGACCCAAACCCGCTGTCTGACAGACGCCGATTCCCTCGGCCTTTTCCCACACCGCCAAGGGCACTGTGGCGGTCTGTCTGCATTCAACTTGCCTGGAGTCGTAGCATGAGGTAAGATAATGCAATCTGTACGGTGGGAGATGCTGCTATGAATTACCTCCATTATGAGTTTGATGCCGGACCCGATGATCTCATCGAGGTCAAACTGGATAAAGCGGCAAATGTTCAGTTGCTGGACCCGAGCAACTTTGAACTCTATCGGCGTGGCTCGAAATATCACTATCATGGCGGATATGTCAAGGTATCGCCTTATCTTATGAGCCCACCGCATCAGGGGCATTGGCACCTTGTTGTTGACCTGGGTGGACACGCTGGCACGGTCCGTGCTTCGGCTCGCCTGCTTCCTCGCACGATCCGGCAAGGGGTTCATAGTGGGTAAAGCTCTCAAATCTCAGAAAAAATCCGCCGTTAGAGCCGTACAGATTGCGCCAATGAGCGGTGCTCGAATTCGAGAGGTCTTCGACAGCGACTTGGAAAGGCTTGCCGACAGGTCGGATGAATCGACCCCTTCGAGCGCATTTGCTTTCGCAATGGCGTTTCTGCCTCTCTCGATCGGGCTCTTGGTTGGCTTCATGACGCACGATAACCCGTCGCCAAAGGCGTTTGCAGGATACCTGGCCGTTATCGGCATCACCTTTATCCCTGGACTTTTCTTCCTCGTGCTCTGGTTCCGCACGCGAGAAAATCCACAAAAAAAATCAACGGATCTTCTCAGGAAAATCAGGGAGATGTCACCGTTCATCTCTTTGCAGGGAGTCGAAGAAACGACCACCTCGGACGCAGCTTCCGACACGCCTGATGAAGCGACGGCGATGCCATCTGTCCGCGATACACAAGTGTAGCATCCAGCACTTACCCTCATCACTTCAATCCCCGGCTTCGCCATCATGACCACCCCTACGGCTGATTCAACCGCCTGATCGCCTCCGTAATCTCCTGCTCATCCAGCTTCCCATTCTGATCCCCATCCGCCTTCCGAAACGCCTTCTGCTCCGCCGCCAACAACGCCTCCACCGTCACCCGCCCGCTCTTCTTCCCGTCCGCCTCCTTCATGATCCCCTTCGCCAACGCCGCCCCCATCGCCATCCGCATCGCCGGCCTCGTCACCGGCCGCGTCGTCGCCCCCGCTACCCTCGCTTCTGCCCCCTGCGGCAAACCCCGCTCCAACCCCACCGCAATTCCCCGCTCATCCAGCCAACCCTTCTTCTCCTTGTCCGCCTCCACAAAAAACTTCTTCACCGCCTCGTCCATCTCAGCCGCCGACAGCTTCTTATCCGCATTCCCATCCGCCCCTCGCATCAACGCCCCCGCCCACACCACCGCCGGCCCACCGCGCCCCGCAAACGCCTCGAAAAACCGCCACCGCCCCGTAATCGCAGGCCCCGGCACATACCCCTCCGTCTTCCCATCCAATTGCGCCAACACCGACTCCACCCGCTTGCTCACAATCGGCTTCAAATCCGCCTTCTGCCTCAAAAAATTCCGGCTGTTCCTCACCGGCAGCGTCGCCGGTATCTCCTTCTTCCCCGCTGCATTCGCCTTCTCCTCCGCCCTCCGGATCGTCCCCTGCATCACATCAATCTGCGCATATAACTTCTCCGGCGCATAAAACGACCCCAAAAATTGCCTCATATGCTCCAGATACGTGCGCTTGACCTCCTCGATCCCCAGCAGCCGGTCAATCACCCGGTTTGGCCCCTCATACGGATGCATAATGCTCAAATCCGCCCTCCCCTCATCCGATTCCACCGTCCCAAAACCACCAAACGACAGGTGCATGTCCCAGGGTATCGTATAAATCTTCCGGTCCTCCGGGTTCACATAAAGATAAAAGTTGTGTCCCGTTATCAAAAGGCTGTCCAGATTCAACAGCAGCAGATCCACCGCCAGATACCGCACAAACTCGTCCACCGCCAGATACTCCCCGATCCGCTGCCCAAACGTCTGGTCGTTCGCCTCCTCGATCAGCTTCGTCATCTCGATCAGCCGCCGCGCATCCTTCTCCCTCACATCCGATTTCGGCCGATATCGCGCCTCATAATCCACCCACTTCTCCCCCAGATACGGAAGCCCCCTCGCATTCTCCGGCTTCAACAGCAACCCCTTGCTATTCCCAAACCAATTCTTCAGAAAATCCTTATTCAAATCCTCCAACAGCGTATACACCCCCAGATACTCCCGCTCGAACTTCCCCGCTACCGTCAGATACACCGCCGCAAACGCCGTCCGCGGCGCCGGCACCCCCGCCTCCCGATACACCGTATACGACATCGCCTCCCGCATCTGCGACGGATCGAACGCATTGTTGTTCAGTATCACCGACGAAAGCCCATGAAACTTCTGCCCCGCCACATACCGATTGAAATCAATTTTGAACGGCTTCTTGTTCCCCCTCGCCGCCACCGAATACGACGCATTCCCCTTGAACCGCACCCCCACATCCCTATAAACCTCCCCACCCATCTCCACATCCCCATGCACGTACACATACTCATACCCAAACGAGTTCCCCGCCCGCTTCTGCCCATCCGTCTGTGGCGGCCTTTCCAGCTTCTGCCCCTTCACCAACCCCCGCGTCGTCGGCTGAGTTGCCGGCACATTCAGCAGGTTCCGCGACATCCCCGCCCTCGCCCCCCGCCCCGGCTCCATCGCCTTCCACTCCTCCGGCGTAATCCTCAAATGAATCTCCCACAACCGATCCGCCCCAAAAACCTCCCCCGCCGGCATCGCCCCCGGCTTCTTCCCCGCCTCTTTCCCCATCGCAAACGCCGAAACCCACACCCCCATCGCCACACACACCACCAACCATCGCCTTCCCATAACACTCACCTCGCTTGCACTTTCTCCACTGTACCCCCCCAATGAGTCCAGCGTTACCTTCCCATTACGACGCTCGCCCCTTCCCATGGTTCCCTTCTACTCCCTGCCGAACCCGCTTGACTGTCATCTCCCGCAACGCACAATTGCGAACAGAAACTCAGGATCCCGCCCGGACACGGCCCTGTCCTTGCCGGTGCGCAAGCTTGCCCGAAGGATCTCACACCATGGAGCCAGCCAAATCCGCCACCGCGACTCGCCCAGCCACGCCAATGGTGACGCTGCGAGCTTTCATCATACTCGCGATCATTGTTGCCCTCTTCATTGTCGTGGCACAGTGGTTCACACGGCCTTCCCAAGAACAGCTCCGCCACAGACCCGAGTTCAACATCCTCACCGGCCCAGCCAGCGTTACTGGAAAGCTGTTTGGCGTCGCTTTCGGATCCCACAAAATCCATAACGACGTCCTTAGACGCGATGCCGAAGCTCTCCATGGGGAGGTCTTCTTTATCCGCAACCGCCAAGGCTCCATCTTCGAAACCGATCTCCCAGACACCATCGGAGCAGGCTTCATGCCCGGTGATCACGGCATCGCCTACTCCATCACACGCAGCATTCCCACCAAAAAGGCCTTCTACAAGAGATTGGCCAGCTTCTTCGGCGGTCCAACCCTCTATCTCGACAACGCCACGGATTCCACTGTACAGATCACCATCGACTCCACCAGCCTGCCCGATCTCCCCGCCAAGTCCTACGCCGAACTTGTCCTCAGCGATGGCATTTACCAACTCACCGTCCGCAACTCCACCGATTCGTCGGACATCGACACCTGCACATTATTCGTCACCGACTACGACCGGGAGCGATCAGGATTCCCAGTCAAGTTCTACGTCTACAACGTTCAGAACGGGAACTCATATGGGTTCAATAATGCTACTTACCGGAAAAACCAGTCGCGCTGATGCTCACTTGGCAATCGTATCCTGGTCTTCTCGTTCACTACACCCATACTCCGCTACAATTCTGTAGATCCTGATCTGATCTGTCCCAGAATCGAGCTCTCATGCCCCAACACCCCTTCGACTCTTTCGCCCTCATCCTCCACCCCTCCGACGACGTCGCCATCCTCAAACAACCCCTAAAAAAGGGGTCACTCCTCATTTTCCCCTCCGAAAAGGGGCCAGTCCCCATTATCGCCTCCTCCGACATCCCTCCCGCCCACAAAATCGCCCTCCGCCACATCCCCGCCAACGCCCCCCTCCGCCGCTACGGCCAAATCATCGGCTTCGCCACTTCCCCCATCGCCCCAGGCGACCACGTCCACTCCCACAACCTCACCGCCGGCAACTTCGCCCGCGACTACGCCCCCTGTTCCGACGCCCGCCCCATCCACTACCACCCCCCCTCCCACATGCGCCATTTCCAGGGCTACCTCCGCCCCGACGCCCGCGTCGGCACCCGCAACTACATCGCCGTCATCTCCTCCGTCAACTGCTCCGCCACCGTCTGCAAATACGTCGCCGACCACTTCAAAAACCCCGACTTCGCCCGCAACTACCCCCACATCGACGGCATCCTCCCCATCACCCACAAAGCCGGCTGCACCACTCCCCCCGGCGAAGCCGCCGACCTCCTCCGCCGCGTCCTCGCCGGCTTCGCCAGGCACCCCAACATCCACTCCTACGTCATGATCGGCCTCGGCTGCGAAGGCAACCCAATCTCCACCCTCCGCTCCCGCTTCAACCTCGATGTCCTCCCCCCCAACTCACCCCCGCCCACCTTCATCAACATCCAGGAAGCCGGCGGCCTCCGCAAAACCGTCCACGCCGCCATCGCCGCCGTCGAACAACTCCTCCCCCTCGCCAACGCCGCCCATCGCACCCCCCAGCCACTCTGCAAGCTCGTCCTCGCCACCAACTGCGGCGGCTCCGACGGCAACTCCGGCATCACCGCCAACCCCGCCCTCGGACTCGCCTCCGACCAACTCCTCCGCTACCACGCCACCTCCGTCCTCGCCGAAACCCCCGAAATCTACGGCGCCGAACACCTCCTCACCCGCCGCGCCATCTCCCCCCAAGTCGCCGAAAAACTCCTCTCCTTCGTCCACTGGTGGGAAAACCACGCCAAAATGTTCGGCGCCACCATCGACAACAACCCCTCCCCCGGCAACAAGGCCGGCGGACTCACCACCATCTACGAAAAATCCCTCGGCGCTGTCGCCAAAGCCGGCCAATCACCCCTCGCCGCCGTCTACGCCTACGCCGAACCAATCACATCAGAGGGCCTCTGCTTCATGGACACCCCCGGCTACGACCCCGTCTCCATGACCGGCCTCGTCGCCGGCGGCTGCAACCTCGCCGCCTTCACCACCGGCCGCGGCTCCGTCTACGGCTGCAAACCCACCCCCTGCCTCAAAATCGCCACCAACACCCCCCTCTACAACCACATGCTCGACGACATGGACCTCAACGCCGGCACCATCCTCGACAACTCCGAATCCCTCGAACAAGTCGCCACCCGCATCTTCGAAACGCTGATCGCCATCGCCTCCGGCCAAAGAACCAAAAGTGAGCAACAAAACATCGGCGACGAAGAATTCGCCCCCTGGCCCCAAGGCCCAACGTTCTAGCGCAAAAAAGGGGTCACTCCTCATTATTTGAAGCGCAAAAAAGGGGTCACTCCTCATTATTTGCGTCTATTCCCAAGCCCCATCGCCTCCTTCCTCCTCCGCCACCCCTCCCAAAACTCCTCGCCCCCCTGGATCGTACCACACCTACCGTGTTATCCTGATCACGTCTTACCGAGCGACCTATGCCAACAGAACTTTCCCAACTCCAATCTCAACAACGCCTCCAATCCCTCAAATCACTCCTCCACCAACACTCCGCCCCCGCCGCCCCCGAGCTCATCCAACAAAACCCCGACGGCTCCGTCCAATGCTTCGCCTGCGGCCACCGCTGCCTCGTCAAGCCCGGCCGCGACGGCATCTGCCGAGTCCGCTTCAACGACCAAGGCACCCTCAAAGTCCCCTTCGGCTACGTCGCCGGCATCGCCGCCGACCCCATCGAAAAAAAACCCTTCTTCCATGTCCTCCCCGGCTCCGACGCACTCTCCTTCGGCATGCTCGGCTGCGATTTCCACTGCGGCTACTGCCAAAACTGGGTCACCTCCCAAATGTTCCGCGACCCCCACTCCTCCGCCCAAGCCAAACTCTGCACCCCCAAACAAATCGTTGACCTCGCCCTCCAACACCACGCCCCCGTCATCGCCTCCACCTACAACGAACCCCTCATCACCTCCGAATGGGCCGCCGCCGTCTTCAAAGAAGCCAAACCCGCCGGCCTCCGTTGCGTCTACATCTCCAACGGCAACGCCACCCCCCAAGTCCTCGACTACCTCCGCCCCCACCTCGATGCCTACAAAGTAGACCTCAAGACCTTCTCCGACCGCAACTATCGACAACTCGGCGGCGTCCTCGACCACGTCACCACCACCATCAAAATGCTCAAACAGCGCAATCTCTGGGTCGAAATCGTCACCCTCATCGTCCCCACCTTTTCCGACGACCCCGACGACCTCAAGCGCATGGCCGCCTTCATCGCCTCCGTCGATCCCCTCATCCCCTGGCACATCACCGCCTTCCACCCCGACTACAAAATGAAAGATGGCTACCGCCAAACCACCCCCGACGACCTCGCAAAAGTCCACGAATTCGGCCGCCAAGCCGGCTTGAAATACATCTACCCCGGCAACCTCCCCGGCCGCGTCGGCGACGGCGAAAACACCCGCTGCCACCACTGCAACACGACGGTCATCCAACGCCATGGCTTCCACGTCAAACAAAACCTCATCAAAGAAGACGGCCTCTGCCCCACCTGCCAAAAACCCCTCCCCGGCATCTGGGGCAACCCCAGCGGCCACCGCGACGGCCGCATCCGGCCAATCCCGTAACTCTGGCTAGGAAAAGCGAGCGAGCCGGTTCGAATTGCACGCGCAATGCGTCAGCCCCAGGCCAAACGACGCACAAAATCAAGCATCACACCGAGTGTTGGATGCGACAGGTTCCACAATTTCTGCTTGACGCTCTGTCCCAGCGTCGCGGATGGATGGTCACTGGCGGCAATGATCGCGTGCACCTGGACCTTCGCTCGCCAGTTGTCGTTCCTGTCACTGCGATCGACGCATTTGAGGAACGCCTTGGCACACTCCAACGACGCGGCACACGCACCCGATTCGAGGAAGGCGTGCTCGATGCACCCCGACTCCTTCCCGACCGGCATTACCAGAAAACCTGTGGCTGGCGGCCCAGCGGCAATTACCCCTGCTTGGGATGGAACTGCAAGCCCGTTCCGCTCGAATGCGCGCCGCAACTCGCTACGTTTGCTTTCAGCACTCTCCTCTGCATCGCGAATCAGGCCCACAGCACGTATCTTCGTAGAGAACCCGGCGAGCGACTTCAACAATTGCACGAACCGCTCTGGGCTCCCGATCTCGGCGAAGTCCCAGAGCTGCACGTCTGCAAACTCCACCGGACCATCGATCTGAGCAAGGAGCGAATAGAAGTAATCGGCGCCTTCAACGGCGACTGCAACGGGCTTGCAGATAGAACGAAGGCCCTTCTCGGTCGTCATCGCACATCCATCCCGGCGACCGTTGCGTCACGCAGCATATCAAACCCGTATTTCTGCAACGACAGATGATTGCTTTCGCTGCGGTCGATTCGAAAAACGCGAAGCGAATCGGGGCTGTCCTCAAATGCATCCAGAGTACTGCGCAACATGTCCTCGCTGTGAGTCGTGCACAGAACCTGGAAATCCCGGAACTTCCGCAATTCTAGCAGGGATTTCCAGAAGCCTTTCATTACCGAGTGATGGAGGCCTGAATCAATTTCATCGACAAGCAGGAGCCTCCCACTGTCCAGAAGGGCGCCGGTCACCATGAGCAGCACTCGGCAAAAACCATCGCCAAGTACGTTCGCGGGTATCAACTGTCGCAGACCGATATCGGCGAGAATAATAGGCGCCTTCTGCCGGTAACCCGGCACCAAACGGACCACGCGAGGATCAACTCGTCTCATTGCCTGGATCACTCGGTCTTCCGTCCGCCTTTCTGTTGCCATCGTGAGAAGCGTTGCCGTGTCCCCCATGCTCGTGGCCCGACGAGCATGGATATAGAACCCCCCAAGCGGGCGAGAAATTGCGGTGCCACCTTCCTGCACATGGAATCCGTTTGGTATGAGGGTCATCGTTTGCGTAATCGGACTCCCTCCGTTGGGAAGGTACTCGAAATCGATACCTTGAAGGCGCTCAGATGCTGAACTAGATGCACCAGCGGGGGACAGAGAGTCCGTAGACGTTGTTGTAGTTATGATCCCAATGCCCCAGCGAGGGCGGATGATCAATTCCCCGCCACCATCTGAACCATCCCATTTCAAGCGGATCGGCTCGCTTGACATGTCGTGAAAGAACGATTGAAGCCCATCCTGAGAGTTGGCGTCGAACGGTGGCATTTCACGCCAACCGTTGAGCATGGCGAGCAACCCCGGCGAAAGAGGATTGCCGACGATTGAGGCTGCCTCCAGGATCGTCGTCTTTCCTGCACCGTTGGAACCGACAAAGACGTTGACAAACCCCAAATCGCTCAGCTCAAGCGAGTCGATTCCGCGAAATCCTTGGATTGTCAGACTTCTCAGCATGCTTCTAGCCTCTCTGAGACGCATTGTAGTCCATCGAGTTGCCCCCTGCCATAGCCACGCTCCCCTGGCCATGCTTCTCCACCTCCTCCCCGCCACCGCTCCCCCTCCCCCTCATCTCCTCCTCCTCACATTCCAGCAACATATCGCATCACATTCTACTTGACAAACCCCTAACTATATGCTATATATCTTTGTCGTCGTGGCGAATGGTCTCGATAGCTCCGCCCAACGCCGAAAGGGGGATTCAATGTCCGGCATCGCCTCACCTTCCAGCCCCGCCCCCGGCCCCTCCTCCGCCATCCTCTGCCCAACCCGCCCACCCCCTCCCTTTTCTCCCGCCACGCCCCAACCGCTTACCCCTCCACTACAAAACGAACCCATTTCTCCACCCCCCGTGCACGCCTTCTCCCTCCATAACCTTTTATCCCCACTGCATTCCGCCACGCTCCGCCCTCAGAAAATGCTACAAATGCTACAAAGCCATTTTCACCTTTCCCCTGCCGTCTTTTCACCATTTCGCCCATTTCCCACGTTTCCAGCCTCCCACCCGACTTTTCCCCGCCACAACAGGGGGGCCAACGGGTGTCCGGCGGGGGTACGCAGGGGGTCGGCCGGGGGTCTGGCGGGGGTTTCAAGGGGGCCGCCGGGGTACGCTCTCGCCCGCAACCGCCAACCCGCCACCGCCAACTGCAAATGTTTACCTTGCCTCCCGCCTCACCCCGATTTACGATGTCTCATAGTCCGGGCTATCCAGGAGACCCCACCATGCGCGCAACCATCATTCTCAGCCTTCTTTTTATCTTCGCCTCTCTCGCTCTGGCCAAACCCGGCACCGTCCGCACCAAGGATGGCCGATCCATCGATGGCGACATCACCGAAACCGAAACCGAAGTCACCATCGCCACCAAAGTCGCCTCCATCACCTTTAACCGCTCCGACATAGCTTCCATCTCCTACGCCGCCAGCACCAAAGAACAGTACGAAAAACGCCTCGCCGCCCTCCCCAAAAACGCCGGCGCCCGCTCCCACCTCGACCTCGCTAGCTGGCTCTTCGAAGCCAAGGAATACACCCTCGCCCGCGCCGAAACCGACAAGGCCATCGAACTCGATCCCAACAACGCCGACGCCTCCGTCCTCCGCCAAACCATCGAACGCACCATCCTTTGGGAAAAAACCAGAACCAATCCTCCCGCCGCTTCCGGCTCCACCCCCAAGCCCGCCCTCGGACCTGCCGTCCCAGTCACTCGCCCCGCCTCCCTCAAAGACCGCCGCTACCTCGACCCCGACCAGATCAACATCATCCGCCAATCCGAACTCAAAGAAGGCGAACCACCTCCCCGTGCTCGCCTCGACAAGGACGTCAAGCAACGCTTCATGCAGCACCGCAGCATCACCCCCAAAGACTTCAATCCCATCCCCGACGCCGTCAAAGCCATCAACATCCTCCGCGACGGCACCCCCGATATGAAGGCCGACGTCAAAATCCTCTCCGACCCCGCCGCCCTCGCCGCCTACAAACGCATCCAGCCCATACTCCTCATCGGCTGCGCTTCCGCCAACTGCCATGGCTCCACCAAGGCCGGCACCTTCATGCTCTACAACCCCGCCGATACCGACCCCGCCGCCTATACCAACTTCTACATCCTCACCCAGTACAACCCCTTCCTCGCCGGCGCTCTCCACAAGTCCATCGATCGCCAGCAGCCCAAGAGCTCCCTCCTGGCCGAGTATGGCCTCCCGCGCGACCTGGCCCAAACCCCCCATCCCGGTGCCCCCGGATTCACCCCCATGTTCCGCGGCGCCGCCGACCCGAAATACCTCGTGATCACCCGGTGGATCGAGTCCCTCATCCCCATCGAGCCTGACTATCAGATCACCTTCGCACTCCCCGGCGGCGCGCCCGCAACCCAGCCCGCCTTCCCCGACACTCAGCCCGCCGAGCCGACCCCGCCCCAGCCCACCGTCACCCCGCGACCCCGACCGGGCAACACCCCCGCGCCCGCCCCCACCGAACGCCCCGGCAACAGCAGCGGCGACTCCAACGAAACCCTCAAAGACATCCGCGGCCGAATGAAGCCCATTCGGGGTCTGTAGTATAAACTTGCTTATGAATAATACGTGATGACCCCGATCCGGCTGTTAACCCTCGTGCTCGCCGTCACCGTCCTCGCCTGGTCAACGCATCAGATCCTCCGGCAACTCCACCGCCGACAGCTCCGCCGCCTCGCTGTCCAGTGGCGCATGGGCTACGCCGAACGCGACCTGTTCAACCTGGCCGCCCGCATCACCCCCCAGCTCCCCGTCCCCGCCGCCGCTGACCTCCGCGTCCTCGACCTGCTCTACGCCTCCGAAGGCAACCACCACCGCTACGTCTTCACCGTCGAATACACCCGCGGCATCATCTCCAGCCACCGCCGCGAACGCCGCGTCATGACCTTCTGCGAACCCCGTGATACCGCCGCTCAATGCCCCTCCCCCCTCGTGCCCGCACCCGAGCAACTCACCATCCTCGATCAGTATCGCCACCTCCATGACCACAACTTCGCCTTATCCAACCCCCGCTCTTCCCCGTAACAACGACAGCCCCGCAAGCCGATCGCCTGCGGGGCTGCCCAAACTCAAACGCGCTGGCCCCACCCAGCGCGGCCTACTTCTCGGCCGACAGGAACACCAGTCGCGAACCCTGCGGCGTCGTCACGTACATCCGCACCCCTTTCTTCAAATCCACTTTCTTAAGCGCCGCCCCAAAGTCGTCGGCAGTCTTGATCTGCGTCTTGCCGACCTCGCTGATCACGTCGCCTCGCTGCAACCCTTGCTTCGCCGCCGGCGAGCCGCGGTCAACTCTCGTAATGATCGCTCCGGACTTCAGCTCCAGCCCGCGCTGATCGGCAAGCTCCGGCGTCAAAGTCATCACCTGCAGCCCCAGCGACGAGAAGTTGCTGGTCCCCGATTCGCCTGGCGGGTTCTGCCTCCCCATGCTCCCGCGCGCGGCCGCCAGATTCTCCGGCTGCTCGCCCAGCTTAATCGTCACCTTCTGTGTCTTGCCGTCATGGAACACATCCATATCCACGTCGGTCCCCGGCGGCATCAATGCAATCGCGGCACGAAGCTGTTGGCTATCCTCAACAGGCTTGCCATTGACCTTGGTGACGATGTCGCCGTGTTCCAGCTTGCCGTAAGCAGGAGTGCCCTTGATCGCTTCATCGACCAGCACACCGGTGCTGTCCTGGTAATTGTAGCTCTTGGCCAGTTCCATCTCGTCTGCCACGTTCTTGATCCCCACCCCCAGCCACCCGCGGACCACCTTGCCCTTGTCTTTGAGTTGGCTGTACACGAACTTCGCCTGGTTCGACGGAATGGCAAACCCGATCCCCTGGAATCCGCCGTTGCGGGACGCGATCGCGGTGTTGATCCCGATCACCTCGCCGCGGAGGTTGACCAGCGGCCCGCCGCTGTTGCCGGGGTTGATCGGCGCATCCACCTGGATGAAATTCTCATTCCCGCCGGTGCCGAGGATGTCGGCTTGGCGGTGCAGCGCGCTGACGATCCCGTGCGTCATCGATCCGACGTAGCCGAACGGGCTGCCGAACGCCAGGACCCAGTCGCCCTGCCGGGTTTCATCGCTGTTGCCCCACTTGGCTGCCGAAAGCCGGTCGGCCGGAACTTCCAGCACCGCCAAGTCCGTCTTCGGGTCGGCGCCGATGACTTTGGCGTTGCGGAACTTCCGCCCGTCGGCCAGCGTGATCTCCAACGAGTCAGCGCCGCCCGCGACGTGGTTATTGGTCAGGACATACCCCTTGCCGCCGGAATACTCCATGATCACGCCGCTACCGGTGCCGATCTGCTCGGGCAAGAAATCCTCATCGGGGATCTCGATGCCCGGCGGCAATTCGAGCTCGCCCTCGCCGCCCTCGCGGTCGCGGAAGAAACGCCGGAGCAGGTCCTGATCCATCTTGCGGCGAGCGACGGGGGTTTTGCGGATCACCTGGATGTTGACCACCGACGGCTCAACAATCTTCCCCACCTGCCGGAATGCGCTCGCCAGATCGTCGATCTTCGCCAGCCCCGCTCGCACTTCCTCACGCTGATCTTCCGCACGGGCGAACTGCTGGTTCAGAAAATATTGGTATCCCAAATAGCTGACCAGAAACGCCATCGCCCACACGGCAACGGCCACCACGGTGCGTTTCCTCCAGTTGCGCATACTCTTAACTCCTGTATCAACAAGGACTATTCTTATCGGTCTTCTCGATCCACGCTTTAAGTCTATCCTGCTCTGCCGGCGCCATCGTGTACTGATGCTCCGCACTGGGATAAGCGCCGGTGGACACCGCATGTACGTACTTGCCAAACGCTTCGCGGAGCGGGTCGCCAAGCTCGGCCAGGTTGGGAACGAATTTCGGCCGACTGGGAGTCAATCCCAAACCATCGTGAGTCACGATGACGCAACCGTGACAGCCTGGCCCAGCGCCACAGCCTATTACCGGAAGGCTCGTTCGCTGGATAACCGCATTGGCAACCTCGGGAGGCACGGCCTCGATCAGCAAGGCCACTGCCCCCGCCTCCTCCATCTGCAACGCCAGTGCCACAATTGAGGCCGCTTCATCGGCCGTACGGCCTTGGTACTTATACCCGCCCAAGACACCCACCGACTGTGGCCGCAGTCCCAAGTGCGCCATAACGGGCACTCCCGCCGCGGCTAGCGAGCGGATGAGGGGCAGATGATGGGCCGTGACCTCGATCTTCACGCAATCACACTGGCTCTGTTTGACCATGCGGCAGATGTTCCGCGTCCCTTGCGCAACCGACGCCTGATAAGACCCAAAGGGCATATCCGCCACTAGAAACGCCAGCGGCGCGCCTCGCCGAACCGCCGCCGTGATCTCGATCATGAAAGACAACGACACCGGCAGTGTGGTTGGATGCCCGAGAATCACATTGGCCGCGGAATCACCAACCAATAGCGCAGGCACGCCCGCTGCCTGCATCAGCCGGGCGGTGGTGTAGTCGTAGCAGGTGAGCATCGCCGTCTTCTGCCCGCTCTGCCGGGCCGAGCGGAGATGCCCCAGGGTGACTTTCTCTTTCAAAGGCTTCAGCATGGGTACAATTCTACTCGCCAGATCGCAGGCCGTCAGCAAGGGTTAATCGGTGGGGGCAGCGGCTTATTGCGGAAATACTTCGCACGCCACAGATCACCCGTCCGCACGGGCGCTGTTTGGCATTGCCGAACCATGCGCATTGCGGGCACATACCACACCGTGCGATAATGGCCAATGGAAAGGAGCCAGGCGTGAACTTCTACATGGTGGATGGTGATACTCGGCGGGGGCCGTTTCCGATCGATCAGCTTATCGCTCAGGGCCTGCGGCCCGACATGCTGGTCTGGTGCGAGGGTATGGCCGAGTGGCTGCCGGCCCACAGCGTCCCGGAATTGCGGATGCTGCTGGCTTCGCCCGCAGTCCCGCCGCCGATTCAGGCGTATGCCGTGCATCCAGACCTCGCGGGTTATGCCGGCGTCCGGCCCTATGACCGGAATGAGGTCAACGGCAAGCGCATCACGGCCGGCGTGCTTGGCATTCTTCTGGGCGGCCTGGGCATTCATAAATTCGTGCTGGGCATGACCAGCGCCGGACTGATCATGTTGCTGGTTACTCTGCTGTCGATCCCGATCAGCTTCTGCATCTGCATACCTGTGCCCGGGATCGTCATGCACGTGATTGGCCTGGTCGAGGGCATCATCTACCTCACCAAGACCGACGAGGAGTTCTACCGCCTGTACCTGGTCGAGAAGAAGGCCTGGTTCTGATCGTTGCCGATGCCTCAAGTTGCAGAAACGTTGGATGCCCCCGTTTCCCCGCCCGACACGTAAACACCAAGCCGTGGGGCTACCCGATCCAATCCAGGTCTGCGATTACGGAGATGTACAGGATCACAGCACCGGAGCAGGCAGGCCCAGGCCGAGAGATCACCCGCCGGCCTCGTGTCTAGCGACGACGACGAAGCAGGCCCAGTGCGCCGAGCGCCAGCAACCCGAGCGAACCCGGCTCCGGGATGGGCTGGAGGCTGATGTCATCGTAGAAAACCGGGCCAGCATTATTGCCGAAGAAGTCCACGGCCTTGACAGCGGCCACGCCGTCTTGCGGGTTGAACCACTGACCGCTGGAGAGCTGCTGATTGTTGTAGTACGTCGCGACGCTGTTGGCGTCCAGGTCGATCACGAATCGGAGCGGAACCCACTGGCCCCTGACCATCGGCAGCGACGCCCCGCCCGCCATATCGTCGACAATCTGACCGACGTCCATGTCCGCCTTGATCTGCCCCGACCAGCTATAGGGGCCTCCATCGGTATACCGGTTCATCAGGATCAGGTAACTCGAGCCCGCGATGCCGGCAGGAATATTCTGCTTGCAGGAGAATACCCATATGCCCGATGTCGGTGTCGGCACGAATTCCTGGACCAGATCGCTGCTGCCGTTGATCGCGACGGAATTCGGCACACTGAAGGCCGTCGAATTGGTGACCAACGCACCGGCGCCGGCAGAGTTGTCCCACCCTTTCCAACCGCCTTGGCCGTGCATCTGACTTCCGGGAGCATAGGAGTCGAAGTTGTCAAAGAATGAGGCCTGGACGGTGGACGCCGACAGCGCCAGCGCACAGACAACCATCAGAATCGCCATTAGTTTCCCAAACATGTCGTTCTCTCCTCTCAGGTAAGGTCCCGGCACATCCCGGGAACCCACTGTCGTCCTATTGAGATTCTTGCGCCTCGATCAAACAGAGATGACAGCGCACTTACGCGCGCGTCTGCGTCTTGGTTCAACTATGACACCGGCAGACGAAATGGCAAACGATCGGACAAGAATATGTCGACAATTTGAGGGTGGCTTGGGAAGGTCGCTGGGAGCCCCCCCCGCTACACGGCGGGACACGTGAAGCTGGAGAAGATGGGTTGAATGGGGAAACGGGGACATCCACCGGCGCCGTAACAAGGCTAACGGGCCCGCCAGCGCTGGGTGTGCGTCACCGTCAGCCAGCGCATGAACTCGGCCAGATCTCCGTCCTGCCGCGGACGAAGGACCATGTGCCAGTGGTTGGCCATGAGACACCACGCGAACCGTTCGACGGGCGTACCCTGCCAGGCCTCTTGCAGGATCCGTTCGAAGGCCTCGTAGTCGCCGTCCTTGTGAAAGATGCAGGCGCGAAGATTGCCACGGTTCAGAACGTGGTACACCAGCCCGCCGATGGCCTGCCTCCCACGCCTTGCCATGGCCCGGAGCATACCCCAGGGAAGGGGTGCGTGTCAAACAATGCCTCCCGTCCCCTTTGTCCCCTCCCCTTTGTCCCCTCAGAAATTGTCGCCTGACCCCCATTCTCCTATTTTGCGACAACTTTGTCTAAAGAATCAACTCTCAACGCCCCCGAAATCTCGGTTTGAATAATCAAAGCTTGGGCGGGCCACTGCTCGATTTCTGCCGGATCGAAGCCGCGGGGCGTCAATTTGACATTCACCGGAGGAAACTTACCGAGAGCGGTGGGATATCTTCCGCCGTCCGAAGGTCGCACGGACAGGGTCATGGCGTGCTTTTCTTCAGAGTGGCGGATGCGATAGGTGCCAGGCTTCCAGAGGCGGAAAACTACCATATCACTCGCGGCCAACTTCGCGGTGTCGTAACTCACTTCGGCATTCTTTTCATCGCGACGGTGCAATTTGATGCGTAAATCGCCGTGGCTGCCGCTGGTATAAAGCACCACATATCCTTGGCCACCGACTTCAAATGCCTTTCCAGCAGGCTGCCCGATCTTATCCTTGTTGAAAAGAGGGTCAAAAATTGCCGCATCTATATGCACCTCATGGGTCGGGAGCTTCTTATCGAATCGAACGATGAAAGTCCCGATTATGTGTTTGGCGCGGAGCACTTCCCCGAAATAAACACCTTCTTCGTGAAGCTGATGAATGATGGTGCAGAGGTTGTTGAAGCCCTCTGTCGCGCCGCTCTGGTGCGTGAACAGCGATTGGTTTAAAACGTTTTTCATGGAATTGGCTTTGCCCTAATTATTAGAGGATGTCTGCCAACATCGTAAGTTCGTCGTCGTTGATCGTCACCGCGACGTTCTCCACCGGCACGAGGACGGGAATGAGGCCGCTTGCATCCTCGATCATCGGATAATTACTCTCGAACTGATAGAAGGGAACCATCGCCCCGATGAAGTTGATGATGAATTGGGCGATCACATCAAGAAGCCCGAAGCTTGTTTGCAGCAGTGACGAAAGCCATTCGAGGATGTCGTCTGGGATGTCGAGAATCGCTTCAATGGCCGAGATGATGGGGCTGATGATGGCTTTGACGATGTCCCTCAGGATCTCTGGGACGAAGGCCAAGATTTTGTCGATAATGAGGTTCACTAGATTGCGGAGTATGTTTGCAGCTGTGGCGGCAATATCGATGAGGTCAAAGTCATGCCAGACATCGTGGAGAAAGAATTGCCATTTGTCCGCGAGGTTGCCTTTGACATAGGGGACCAAGGCGTCAGCGAGTGCGTTGACTTGCGCACTTGGCAGGAAGGGCAACGTCGACGAGATAATGGTGCGGAAACGATCTCGGATTTCGATGGAGGTATCTGGGGTAACATGCGCCTGATGGTCTGTCAGTGTTCCCTTGGCAACGAGAACTTGTTTACGGACAGCGGCTGTGAACTCGCCCGAGAATTCACTGACGATAGTGTGACTGAGGTCCAACGGGATTTCAATGTCGGGATTGTCACCCCAAATATCGATTTCCGGGAGACGCACGACACACCCGACGCGGGGGAGCCAAATAATGCATTCGCCGCCGACGTGAATATGCGGCAGATCGAGCCCGAACGTGAGAATGAAAGGGTCGTAGGTGAGTTGAAGCTCGTCGATATGGACACGCCCAGTATTGGTAAGGGCGACCTTGCCACCGACTAGGCGGAAGCCGAGATCGCAGCGCAGGGAGAACGGTCCGAAGGATCCCGTGCACGAGAATGGTGGAAGGGATTCCAGTTTCTTTCCGAGCCCCTTGATTAACTCATTAAAGGCTCGCTCGTTGATTGCAACATTAATGCTTGCCATAGGGTTATGCTATTACTGTAATGAACACCTTGATTTGGTCGTCTTCAACGGCAGGGTTGAAGGGCACCGCCGCAGAAATGGGAGTCGGCTGAACGGTGAGAAAATCCTTGATGCTGAAGACAAAAGCCTTCAGTGCAAGTTTAATCTTGGGCAACACGCCCATGATCAGCACGTTTTTCAAGTAGCACTCGACGGCGTTTTCCAGTCTGACTGGCGTCACGTCAACAATCTCCAAATTTGCCAGACGAAAAGCGATGAACGGATCGTCCGGCGGACCACCCCGCGCGATTTCCAGGACGACGTAAAGGTCCAGGCAGAAGCAGATGATATTCTTGGGGTCGAAGGTAATCCGATCAGTTGGCGAGCGAACCACGATGGGCTTGGTTTTCTGGTCATCGTCTCGGTTGGCCGGCTTGGGTTGTTGAATGTCGCTGCCGGGGCCAAAAAGCACAGGGAAAAACGGTCGCTCATCGGGCGCGATCATGTTTAAGATGTCAAGAGTCGGGCAAGCGAGACCGGCGCAAACGCGGGCCTTCAGCGAGAAGCACTGGGGCCGCAGGGGAGGGCGCAACTCCGGCGGGAGAGAATGAACATTGGAGGGATGAAAATCGATCGAGAACTCCGAAAGCTGAAAACAGTATTCGAGCCCGAAGGGGCCAGTGTATCCAAGAATGGCGAGGAGCGGACGCTCGGTGACAATTGGGTTTCCGAAAATCCCCACATCGCGATCGATCGTTTGAATGATAGTCTGATTGCAGAGGAGCCGATTATCGCGAACGAAGCTGATCGTTCCGTGGTTGAACAGCGACGGACGCTGCTGCTGCAAGTTGCGGACAACGTTGTTGAACGCCTTTTCATCCACCGACCCGAACACGTCACATTTATCTGTTAGCGCCATAAACTAATTGGGTTTTGATGCTTCCGCACCTAATATCTAGGGGTACTTTAGTCATAACCAAAACGAGTGTCCAGCCTTTTCTTAAGAAATCTTTCGATTAATTTCGGCGCAGCCTCACACCTCCTGGAGCAATACAAAGGGGACGGGAGTCATTGTTTCTCTTTCCGCGGCCGGCCGCGATTTCGGAAGGTGTGCTCCAGGCCCAGGGCGGCCGCGGTGCGGGCCTCCCAGCCGGGATCGCCGTAGGGCCGGCCGCGTTTGCCCAATTCAAAGGCCAATTCAAGCCAATTCAAAGGGGTCGGGAGTCTTTGATTGGGTGGATGCGCTGCCGGCCGCGAGGGCGCAGCGTCGATTCCAAGCCTCGTAACAGGGACATCCAACATTATTGCATCTTCGTTTCACCCAACGTATTATATCGACAGCAGGAAAATGGCACAGGATTCGATCAGCCAGGGGAGACACGGCCAGAAAACGGGTCCTGGGCAGAAAACGGAGCGGTCGCCAGTCTTTTCCCCGACGCCACCCCGGCAAAACATCTACTCCCATCCCCGCCCCGCCCCAGCCAACCC
Organism: Planctomycetota bacterium; assembly: GCA_026693085.1. Lineage (GTDB taxonomy): Bacteria > Planctomycetota > Phycisphaerae > Tepidisphaerales > Tepidisphaeraceae > JAPLNB01. The sequence continues at coordinate 57,919 of JAPLNB010000152.1, forward strand.
CCGGGAACGCCCACACACAAACCCCCAAATTCCGCCATTTCCCTCGTGCCCCCCTCAAGTGGAGAGGCCGATGACCGGGTATGACAGCCACTCCCGCAACGACCAGGGGTGATCGGCCAAGCCGGCGGACATGGCTGGCGTGCACCTTCGCCAACGCCCTTGCCGCCATCGGCGCAGCGTCCGCACGCACCAGCAGAAGTTGTACGTGTAGTAGCTGAAATAGGTCACCTCGCGATGGATGTCCCAATCCTTGCTGAAACGGTAGGTCCGCCGAGCCTTCCGAGAGTTGCGGTGCCGGTCGGTGCCGTTGTGACGCTCCAGGAATGACGTGTTGATGGCGTTGCTGACGCTCGATTGCCTCAGGGCGCGGGCCACCGACGCCTCCGTCCCGAACACCACGCGGGTCTGTACCTCCACGACCCGGCCATTCTCCCGCCGCTTGCAGACCGTCGCGTAGTTCAACCTTCCGGCCCTCTTGGATGGTCCCGAGCGTCTCCGCCACAGCAGGTCGAGCACGGTGGCGTAGGAGGCAAACTCATCGCTGGTGACCAGTCGGGGTGGCCGATCCCGCAATTGCTTCTTGACCCGGCGCATCAGCCGCAGAATCTGCGTCGCGCTGCGTTTGCCGCAGACCACGCCCAGAACCAGGCGATGCTCCGGGTCGAAAGCGACGTGGTCCCAGCAATCGCCCTTGTGGTGGTCGTCGCGGTTCTCCGGATCGCAGTGCTTCTGCTTGCGGTAGACGAAGGCCCACTTCTCATCCAGTTGCAGCTCGCGGGTCCGAGGGGGAAAAAGCCACCAACTGCTCGTGCAGGGTCTGGGCCTGTTTTCCCGCGAGCCTGGCGTAGCGGATGACCGTGTCTTCCTTCACGCCCACCAGCCGGCCGGTCTGCCGCATGCCCACGCCCTCCTGCACATGCTGCAGGAGGGAGACGACTTTCTCCAAAGGCTTGTGCGAACGATAGAAAACGGTGCCTTTGCGTTCGGAGAAGCGCTGGCGGCAGATCGTACAGCGAAGTTGTCGGATGTCCTTGTTCTTGCCGATGCGACCGCAGACTTTCAGGTTTCCCGCCCCGCGTGCGCCGCAGGCCACACAGCGGGGATTTTGACAACAGAAATGGCTCAGGTCGTCCATGACCAACTCCTTGTGCTTGGCCTGAGCCGTGGCGCATCAACATCTTAGGCACGCTTTCAGCTGGACAACTTCAAGGGGGCACGAGG
>JAPLNB010000153.1 GCA_026693085.1 Planctomycetota bacterium
CCGCCACCCCCGCCGCTTCCACCGCCACTGCCGGCGGCGAGGGCATACGGGTTGGACGGAGCGGCGCGTACGCCGCCAAGGCCGTTATTGCCGGGTGAGGCCGCAAGGCCCGAGGTTCCAGGGCCTGCGTGACCACCCGACGTCGGGCCCCAGGGGACAATAATAATGTAAAAACCGTATGCTCCGCCGCCGCCCCCTTCACTCCCTGCCCCTCCTTGCCCGCCCGCGCCTCCTGTTCCGCCGTTACCGAACGCGACCTGACCCACGCCGACTCCCCCTGGCTGACCGTCCCCGCCTCTGCTGCCGTTTGAGTTCGACCCTCCGACCGCACCCGTGCCGCCGACGTTGCCATTTGCCCCTGGCCAGGCAGCCACGGGCGCGCTCTCCCCGCCCTCTCCCCCTGCGCCGCCTCCTGCTCCGGCGCCTCCTGCCCCGCCGGCACCTCCAGCGCCTCCCGCTCCGCCACCCCCAACGGCCGATGCGCCAACGCCCGACGCGTCAAAACGCACCTGGCCCAGCAGAATGTCGCCGCGGGCGTACAGCGAGGCCATGTTGCTCCCAACAACCTGCACGGTCGTGTTGTCCGAGAGGTCGAGAGTGCCATTGAAGGTCCAGCGATAGAGATGGGCCTGGGCGTCCAGCGCGCCGGTCCACGCGGCCGTGTTCACGCCAAAAGCGCCGGTCACCTGGCCGGTATCCGTGTTGAGTGTGATCGTCCCGCCCCAGGCCCCACCGCCCGACAACGCCGCGCAGACCGCCCAACCGAGAACAACACGCCGTTTGGATCTGGATAACATGCTTCTCCTTCCTCAAATTCCTGGCAGACTTGGCCCGACCTGACCCACAACCACTCATCCGGCCATGCGCCCATGCCCCCCAGTCCAATAAGATGAGCTACCCTACTTTACCTCATAACGACTGTTTGACAAGCAATCGGAGATTTAATGCCGTACGGATATGATACGGAATGCAGAGGCAGTGTATCTCGCACGAAAACGAGCCGATATCCGCGCGAATCACTACGCTCGCCTTCCCCCGGTGTGAATTCGTCGCCAACGCCTTACCGCGTCCGCGTTCCTCTCCGCACCCGCCCGCCCAGCATCATCATCCCCAACCCCAATGCCCCCAGCATCCCCGGCTCGGGCACCGCCGCGATCCTGCCTGACAGCGTCCCGCTCTGCCCGATGTAGGCGCTGTCGATGAGGAAGTAGTCGTCCGCATTCACCGTGCCGTCGTAGTTGAAATCGCCGTTGTACCAGCCGCCTTTTTGCGTGACGTAGCCGGAGTCGGTCATGAAATAGTCGTCGGCGTTGACGAGGCCATCGAGGTTGGCGTCGCCGTTCCATGTGTATTTCATGAGAATTGAATTTGCATTGACTGCCTGGCCGCCGAAGATGATATTGACAGTGCCGGCGCCGTCGCCGAGGTCGTTGGCGATGACGCCGATGCCGGTCATGCCGCTGGCATCAGCGCGGGCGGCGGAGCTGGTGATGCCGTTGCCCGTCCACGGGATCGCAGTATTGCGGGCGGAGACGATCTGGTTGGTGAGCTGGCCCAGGACATCCAGCGGCGGCTGCGTGTCGGCCTGGACGATCAGCCGGCCTCGATTCAGATCGAGCGTCGTCAGCCAGGCATCGGTTGCACCGGCAATCTCCAGCGAATGAACGAGGCTGGCTTTCGTGGCCGTCGCGTTCGGATCGAGGCTCGCCGTTGCAAATTGGCCGATGCGCAGTGCTCCATTCTCGATGCTCTCGAGCTTCAGAGCGCCTTCGATGACGTTGATGGAAGAACTCGGGTCCAGGACCACCCCGCCGGCGATCGTCGCGACGCCGACGCCGCGCTTGGCGATGCTCATGCCCGCGGCCAGAGCAAGGCCCGCGGTCGCCTGCAACTCCGCGCCGGCCGCCACGTCGATCACCCCGCCATCGACCCCCTGAATGGGCGCGGCGATGAGGTGGCTGCCGCGAATCACATGCACCACGGACCCGCCGCCAGCGTTGTCGAGCTTGAGCATGCCGCCACTGCCCGCGACGATGCTGTATTGGCTGGTGTTTTCGAAAACAATGGTGCCGACGGTGGTTTCGCCTTCCAGCGTGACCGTGGCGGGTGAATTGCCAGCCGTCAGCTTGTTCAATAGCCACGCGGTCGCCCCGGGGGCATTGGGAAATGTGCCGGTTTTCCAGCTTGCGGCATTGGCCCAGCTTCCGCCGCCGTCGATGTTCCAGGTCGGGACATTGACGGGGAGCTTTCGGGTGAGCGTGCCGGCCGCCAGCATATTGCCGTTGACCTTGGCGCTAGCGCTAATGGTGCCGGGTTGGTCATAGACGACCTGGTCAAATGACGCCGGCAGCATGATCGACATGGGGTACGAAAGGGTGTCGCCGCTGAGCGTCGGCGAGCCGAGGGTGATTGTGCCGGTGCCGGCCCCGTTTCCGATCATGGGTTGAGCGGCAAGGTCCACCGATTGCGACACGGTGCCGGTCGCCACGAGCGTTCCGTTGTTCATGATGACCTGATGATCGGCGGCCTCAAAACTTCCACCGATGACCAGGCCGGGTGGATTGGGCGTGTCCAATGTCCCGCGGATGTCTGCGGAGTTCAGATTAATGGAAGCGACGGTGACGAAAAAAACCTTCCAGGTCAGATTCATGGACACATTGCTCATGGCAAACTGGCCGCCGGTCAGTTCGAGCGAGTGGATGTTGGACACGGTGTTGGTGAGCGGGTCAAAGAGGATGGCCGCGTCCGACAGGACGTTCCCGGTCACTGTGGCGGTGTCAGAATCGCTCCGGGTGCCGAATGCGATCGTCGCGGTGATGCTCATGTTCAGCGTATTGGCGTTCGGCGACGGAGTGATCGCCAAGTCGGTCGAGACCTTCTCGGCCAAGACAGGTCCCGTGGTACACAGAACGGCGGCGGCCAGACAATGGAATCGGCGCTTACGGGCTTGGCAAAACGACATGCTCGGCTCCTCACCGGGTCGGGCGCACAGCGATTTACAACGGTTGCCTACCCCAAAACAACAGGCCACAAACTGAATATACCCTGTAATTCGGGGCTGGCAAACCCGCTGCGGAGAAAGGCAAAGCCGGGTCAGCCGCGGATGGAGTTCAGCAGATCGGCGTTGGTCTTGTTCTTGGCCAGTGTTTCGAGCAGCGTCTTCATTGCCTGCACCGGCTGCATGGTGCATAGGTGCCGCCGGATCCGCCGAGCGCCCTCGAGCTGCTCCGCGTCCATCAGCAGCTCTTCTTTCCGCGTGCCCGACTGCGGGATATTCAGCGCGGGATAGATGCGCATGTTTGCCAGGTTCCGGTCGAGCGTCAGCTCCATGTTGCCGGTGCCTTTGAACTCCTCGAAGATCACCTGGTCCATCCGCGAGCCCGTATCGATCAGGCACGTCGCCATGATCGTCAGCGACCCGCCGTTCTCGATCTTCCTGGCTGCCCCGAACAATCGCTTCGGAATCTCCAGCGCCCGGTTGTCCAGGCCGCCGGACATCGTTCGCCCACCCGATGGCCCGCCGGTGTTAAACGCCCGCCCCACGCGCGTCAGCGAGTCCAACAGCACAACGATATCCGCCCCGAACTCCACCTGCCGTTTGCACCGCTCGATGATAAGCTGCGCCAGGTCCAGGTGTTTCTCAACCGTGTTGTCGTTGGAAGAGGCATACACCACGCCCGGCACGTTGCGGCGCATGTCCGTCACTTCTTCCGGCCGCTCGTCAACCAGCAGCAGAACCAGCTTGACATCGGGGTAGTTGGCGTGGATCCCCTTGGCGATGTTCTGCAGCAAGATGGTCTTGCCCGTCCGCGGCGGGGCGACGATCAGTCCGCGCTGTCCAAACCCGATGGGACAGAGAATATCGATGACCCGCGTGGTCAACTCCGCGGGGTTGTGCTCGAGCTTGAGCATCGGCCGTGGATCGACCGGCGTCGCGTCGTAGAGCGATATGCGGTCCACATAATCCCCGGGCGCGCGCCCTTCGATCATGGCGACCCGCGCCAGGTGCCGGCCCTTCGTCTGCCCCCGAAGGAGGAGCCCCGGCCGAAGCCGCATTTCGCGGATCATCTGTTTTGAGACGATCACGCCGCCGTTCAATGGCCGCAAAGGATGCTCGGGGTCCCGCAATTGCCCGTCGTGCCGGTCATCGCCCACATGCAGGATCCCTTCTAGTTCGTTGCTTAGCATATTTTCCGCACTACAAAAACAAGCTTGGCGGTCAATGAACCATGAGAACGCTCATGCTCGTGACCCGCTGCTGGGGATTTGTCCCTATTTTGGCTGTTGGCCCAGGTCAATTACCACTTACTACCCGCCCGTGCGGCTGCAAAACCCGGACTTAAGCCTCCCAAGGCTCCCGCCCACTCACCACGCAATATCATAGGACCTGCCCAAGCGGATTGATACTACCGAAATCCGATATCCAGACAGATATCCATCGTTATTACGGGCGTGCGACGCATAGCCTCCCACGCTAGAATACCTAGCATACACCAAATCGAACCGGAGATCAAAGATGAATTTGCTTGCCAAATTGCAGGATGATATGAAGACGGCCATGAAGGCCGGCGACAAGGACCGGCTGAGCGTGATCCGCATGCTCATCAGCGACGTGAAGATCATCGACCTTCAGCCCACCAAGCCGACTGAAGAGCAGGCCGTCGCCGCCTATGGCAAAAAACTCCGCAAAGGCATGGAGGAATACGAGAAACTGGGCAAAGCCGACCAGGTCGCCAAGCTCAAGGCCGAACTCGCCATCGTCGAGAGCTACCTGCCCAAGAAAGCCTCGGCAGAGGAGACCGAGCGCCTGGTTGATGAGTTCCTCGCCAAGAATACGTTCACGGAAAAGCAGATTGGCCCCGCCATGGGCGCATTTATGAAGGCCCACGGCTTGCAAGTCGAAGCCGCCATCGTCAACCCCATGCTCCGTAAGAAGCTCGCGGGCAAGTAGACGTACAAGCCTCTGTCATCAAATAAGTTGCATCCGCATCAGCCGGTCCTCCCGGCTGGGCCTAAGCTCCGTGCGCTCGTCTGCTGCCGGCGTTTTGTTTAAGCCTTTGGTTCCCCGCTTGACGATATACAATGTTAAGTGCCCGGTCCTATAATGCTTCGCAGATGTTTTACCGCTGAAGTATTGGATGGGCAGCGATTGGCTCGTCAGTTTAGCGCGGACAACCAAAGGCCTCCAGGCTTTTTTAGTTGAAGGATGGTTCTATATGGCTAAGAAGATTACCAAGATTGGCATCACGGGCAGCAGCAGCAACCCGACCGGCACTAACTCAGACCCAGCGGCTGGAAAGACGACCACCTCCTTCCGCGGCACGGCAATCCCCAAGACAACACCCGCCGCCGCTGCCTCCAAAGGTCAGATTACCCAAGAGATGATCGCCCTGCGGGCGTACGAGATCTGGAAATCCGGCAAGGGCAGCTCGGAATTTGAGAACTGGGTTCGCGCCGAACGCGAACTGCGTGGTCTGTAAACCGCCGCCCATAGATGCGAGTGATGGCCGCCTGCCTGCACGGAGCCTGTGAACGCTCCACAGCAGCGGCCAACAGCACCGCATCCAGCAACGCCCCTCTGTCCTGAGCCTTGCGCCGTTCATTCGGTGCCCAGGTTGGGCCAGTGGGGTGTCGGCGTTGACAGCCAGCACGTCAACTCTGCAGGTGTTTCGCTGCCCTGCCTGGATTATCGCCATGAGCCATGCAAAACACTGCAGCGACTGGGGCGCTGTGCCACTCTTTCCGCTGCCCAACATCGTGCTGTTTCCTCGGGCGGTTCTGCCGCTTCACATCCTCGAAGAGCGGTACAAGACCATGACCGCCGACGCCTTGGCCGGCGACGGCCTTATCGCGATGGCTTTGCTCAAGCCGGGATGGGAGAATAACTACCACTGCAAACCCGCCATCGAGCCCATCGTCTGCCTCGGACAGATCCTCAGTTGGGAGAAACTTGACGACGGGAAGTACAACTTTCTGCTCCAAGGCCGCCAACGCGCCCGCATTGTCCGCGAGATCGCCGGCCAGCCCTACCGCGTCGCGGAGCTTGCCGCTTTCCAGGAGGAGGAGGCTCTGGAGATCGACCTCGAAGAGCAGCGCGACCGGCTGACCAAGCTCTTCACCGACGGGTCGCTCGCCAGGGTCCCCGCCGGCAGGCAATTCCGCGACCTCCTGAGCAGCCCGCTCTCGACCGCCGACATCGCCGATCTGCTGGCGTTCAATTTCTTGGAAGACGTGGAGTTGAAGCAAGGGCTGCTGCGCGAGGAGAACGTCCAGCGACGCGTGGCTCAAGTCGTCGAAGCGATGCAAGCCGTCTCCTTGCAGTTCAACCCTGCCTTGCGTGGGTACCCGACCGATCCGGGGAACAATTAGGCCGGTTTGCACTTCCAGCGCCCTTCACCACCCGGTTCAAGTTCCCAGGCGTAACGGTCGGGGTGTGGGCCCACTTGCTTCCTCGAATCGGTCAACTCGCGTCCCCCCGCATCCCTTTGCGTTTTGAGCGCTTTTGGCCAGAATGACCCGGCTCCAGGACCGGTAGCCATGTGGTACTTTGCGTACGGGTCGAACCTCAACACACGGGCAGTCGCCGAATGGTGCCGCCATTTCGGCCACCGGACCCCGGTCATGCGCTCGGGCAAGTCCGCCGTCCTCGATAACTACCGTCTCTGCTTCCCCATTTACAGCGAATACTGGGGCGGCGGAACCGCCGATATCGTCTACGACCCCGGCAAATATGTCGCCGGCGCCCTCTTTGACCTGACCGAAAATGACCTGAAAATGCTCGACCAGAAAGTTGGCCGAAAGCTCGATGCCTCTGGGAAGGAAACCGGCATCTACAAACGCATCGACGTCAGAGTCGCGCCCCTCAGCCGCGGCGATCCGATCAATGCCACCACCTACCAGGGAACCAACTCGGACCGCTTCCACATCCCACCAACCCAGCACTACATGGATCTGGTCATCCAAGGCGCGTACGGCTACGGCCTGTCCATGATGTGGATCGCCTATCTCCAAAGCTTCAGCACCTACCCAGGCCGCAAGCCCCGCGGCCCCGGCCTCGGCGATGCCGCCAACAAGATGTAACCCATCCCAACTCAAAGCCCCGGATGCGAATCCAAGGCTTTTCTCTCGCGTGCCCACACTGCCTTGCCGTATTACACAGGGACAACGCTTGGCAATACGTTCCGGGCCCGCTGTCGGTCCTGAATGAACATGATGCCGAAGATCAGGATCAAGACCAGCGACATCGGCGCCACATACCGGAACGACATCAGCCCCCCGTGATTGTCCGCCGGCCTCAACATCGCGCCCGCTTCCTCACCAGCCGTCGCCGCTGCCATCAGCCCCGCGTCTGCCTTGACCTTCGCATCCCCCGCACTCGGCGCCGCCTTGATGATCGCACGGAATATGTTCGCCGGCGAAATCATCTCAGTCCCAACCTTCACCACCTCTGGCAATTGTCCCGCGTTCGCCTGCGGCAACATCGCCTTGGCCATTTCAACCGCCGTGTTGATCTCCTTGCGATCGACCGCATTGTTCGCCGCCCACGCCGGATAACTCGCCGCCACCTTCTCCAGCACCGCCGCCGTCGCCGCGCACTGGCCATTCAACTCGCGATGCACGTAGACGTCGCTGATCTTCCCCATCGCCGGCGTCGTCACCACATTGACAAACAGCCCACCCAATCCGCCCAAAAGCCCCAACGCAAACGCCCCGCCGTTGGGCACGCGCTCCGCCGCCGTCCCGATCATGGTCGGCCAGAAATAGCACACGCCAATCCCGAAAATCGTCGCCGATATCCCCGCCATCACCACGTTCGTCGAGAAGCTCAGCATCAACAGCCCCACCCCGCCCACGATCGACGACAACAGCAGCACCCCGCTGTTGCCCAGCGCCTTCACCACCGGACCAGCAAAAAACCGCAGCACCGCCATCAGCCCTGTGATCCACACCAGCACCAGAATCCCTGGAATGCCCCCAGCCTCCAGCACCGGCGTGATCCACGTGTTCGGCCCAAGCTCCAGCGACGCCGTCAGCATCATGCAGAACAGCAGCACCAAAAACAGCGGCCGCAGCAGCGTCTCCTTGAACATCCCACCAAACGAAACACCCGCCGCCACACGCTCCGTCGCCGGATATCGCTGCCCGATGAACATGATCCCGTACGCAATTGCCGGCAGCCCCACCAGACCGATCTTGAGCTGCCACCAGCTCCACCCTGTCTTGTCCAACGCATACGCCATCACCCCGCCGATCACAATCCCTCCCGGAAACCACATGTGAAACTGGTTCAGCTTCTCGGTCTTGCTGTCCGGATAGATCGTCGCGATCAGCGGATTGCATGCGGCCTCAATCGCTCCCCCACCGATCCCGTGCAGCAGCGTCCCCGCAAACAGCATCCAGAACGCATTGTCGCCGCTGGCGCTCATGATCGTCACCAGTCCCGCGATCTGCGTCACGAACGCAAACCCCAGAATTATCCCCATCCCCAGCGCGTCACAGAGCGGCCCCAGAAACAGCATCGACAGCGTAAACCCCGCTCCCGCCGACGCAATCCACCCGATCTGTTCGTTGGAAAAAATGAAGTGCTCCTTCCACGGTCCCCTCACCGCCCCGCTGACCGCAAACATCATCGCCGACCCCGTCAGAGCCATACAACTGGCAACAAACAGCCGCCTTGCCTGCGTCCGCGAGATCGTCCCTGCCTCCAGAGTAGCCGCCTGTGACATGTTGCAGCCCTTTCCTCGCTCGGTTGTCCATTCCCCAAGACCAGTGCCTCAGCAGTTTCCACAATTCCCCCTGCCGATGCAACGCCTCTGACCCCTGACCCCTGGAAATCCCCCCACGCTCGCGGTAGAACATATCGCATCGGGCAAACCGTTGCCCCAACAAGGAGCCATGGATGGCCAAGACGCTTGTATCTGTGCTGGTGTTGGTGGCCTTGCTGGCAGGATGCCAGCAGCAAGCCGCCGAATCCCTGCCGTTGCCAAATCTCAATGGGCCTGTGGTGTCCACGCCGCCCGCGCCGACGCCGGACCCGTCAGCTCCCAAGCCCAGCGGCAAAAACCCGCCCGCGAATAACGCCCGGCCCCGCATCGCCGGCATTCCCGACGAATGGCTCCCGCGGGTCCGTGCCAATGACTGGAAGTGGATCGTCATCCATCACTCCGCCACCCCCGCCGGCTCCGCCGCTCAATTCGACCGCTCGCACCGCCAAAAGGGCTGGGACGAACTCGGCTATCACTTCGTCATCGGCAACGGCACCGGCAGCCGCGACGGCCAGATCGAAGTCGGCTCACGCTGGCCCAAACAGAAATACGGCGCCCACGCCAAGACCCCCGACAACCGCTTCAACGATTTCGGCATCGGCGTCTGCCTCGTCGGCGACTTCGACATCGATCGCCCAACCGCCGCCCAGGTCCGCGCCGTCGCCAAGCTCGCCGCCTACCTCATGCAGACCTATCACATTCCCCCCAACCGCGTCATCGGCCACTGCGACGCCAAGCCCACCGACTGCCCCGGCCGCCACTTCAGCGTCGCCCAAATCCGCCAGTTGGCGACCCACCTGGCCATCGGCGAAGACGACCAGATCGAAAACGCCGTCCTTCGCATGGCCAAGCTCCAGACGCAGCAACCCGCATCGCATTAATTCCGATCCGCCCATCCGTCCGCCGAAAAAGGCGAAGCGGCAGGAGTTAAATGGCTGCTGACCCTTTTTCGGACCACCAAGCCATCCTCCACACCTTCGACCCCATCGCCAAAATGCTCAAAGACAACCCCCGCGACGACATGCCCAACAGCAAACCCGCCCCCGTCTCCCGCGACTGCCAGTAGTGCCCGGCCGCCCCTACCGGCGGCTTGCACGCCTGTGCTCCACTACCACCGGCACCTCCGTCGCCATCCCAGCACCATTGCCGCAGCCACCTGCGTCTCTCAGAACGGAAGACTACATAGGACGTACACGCCACGGCAGTTCCCATGGCCCAAGTGGGGACTACTACATGGATATCCCTAAGACGATGCGGCTCAAGCGGACAATAAAAGCAAATAAAGTTCGCCTAAGTGTCATATCCCTTGCGCTTTCGGACGCGCGAAGAGAAGGCCCTGCTTCTTTGGATCAAGGGGAACTGTCCGATAGGGTCAGGATTATCCGCTATGCCCGGGGAAAACGCTCCTTCAGCGCTACCCGAGCCAAGGCATGCCTGCGATTACGGACATTTCGACCGTTACAGCACCGGTTCAAGGGAGAATAACTGGCTGAGGATGCCGTCCGGATCAGCCTTTTCGGGCTTCTGTTGAACTGCCACATCCGCCCACACTGCCAACGCAGGCTTCGATGCCGCCAGGGGGCCGCTCTGGCCAATGTACGCGCTGTCGATCAGGAAGTAGTCGTCGGCGTTGATCACACCATCGTAGTTGAAGTCGCCGTGGTACCAGCCTTTCTTCTGGGAAATGATCCCCGAGTCGATCTGGAAAAAGTCATCGGTGTTGACCACTCCGTCGAGATTGGCGTCGCCGTTCCAGGTGTACCTGACGAGGATGTCGAAAAGGGCAACACGCATGCCGGCGAAGTCGGTATATAGCGGATTCTGTTTATCGCCGTTCTCGTTGATGATGGCGGCAACGCCGGCAAAGCCGTTGGTTCTCGCTGCTGAGCTGGTCAGGCCTGCGCCGAGCCAGCGGGCATCGGAGCCCCGAGCGGACTTGATCCAGGCAGCAATCCTGTCGAGGACCCGGCTGGGCTCATCGCCGCCGGCTCGCAGTACCAGGTTGCCGGTGTTCACGTCCAGCTCACCCAGAGGGGCAATGTGTATCGCCCCGGCACACAGTGTCCGGTCGCCAGCGGCCAGAGCGGCCGTGGCCCCATTGGCAATGCTCAGCAAGCCAAGTTGCTGCGAGCCAGCAAAGGTGTAGGTTCCGGCATTCACGGCAAGGGAGGCATGAACGCTGTCGCCGATCAGGAGGGGATCAAACGGCAGGGGAGTGGTGATGCTGAGCGTATCGTCTCCTCCGCCGCCATCGATCTGCACGTGTTCGAGGTCACTGTACCAGACTGCAACGTCGCCCAGGCGGATCCGTGTGTCGCTGATCGTAAACACGTCCGCGTCCGTTGTTCCGATCATTCGCAGCACGTCATCACCAAGCCCCCCGCTGACACTGAGGCCACCGGCGGGGATCGGTGTCCCACCGCTGAAATCGAGCGTGATGGTGTCATTTCCATCGCCCGCATTCAGGCTCAAGGTCGAGATCGATCCGAGAGGCAGCGTGTAGGTGGGCGAGGCCGTCGGCGGCGCATTCTTGAAGACCTGAATAAAGCCGGCATCACTGGGGTCGAGGCGGATATAGTAGCTGTCGGCCGTCGGGGTGCCGGCGAACGCCGCCAATGCCGTCGTGACGACCAACTCGTTGGAGGGCTCTGATCTGCCGGCCGAGTTGATGGCACGGACACGGTAGGAATAATGGTCGCCGGGCGCAGCGGTCGTGTCGGTGTACCGGGTGACGCCGGCGGCGACGGTGCCAATCGTAACGTACCCCGACTCGCCCGGGACGCCAGCCGCTTTGCGTTCGATCTGGAAGGCCGTTTCGTTGTTGGAGGCGTCGACCCAGGTCAACGTGATCGGCATAGCGTCCGGGCCGGTGGCAGCCAGGTTGCAAGGCGCCGCCGGCAACGTGTCCACTCTCCACAGTTCCCAGCCGTGCATGCCATCATCGGCGGCAACGATAAGGGTATTGCCGAGCACCGCCCACACGGGCTCGGCAAGCATGATCACGTCGTAATCCCCCAGTTTGGGAATATAACGAAACGTACCAGCGACGGTGCCGTCCGACTGAATACCGCCGGCATAGACCGTGCCATTGACGGCCGCGAACGGCAGGCATGGACGCCTACGGTAGTCCGCGGGAACGAAACCGATCGGCAGCAGGAGGACCGTGGCGTTCAAGGTGCCGTCGGTCTTGTACAACCGCCAGCCGCTGGACGCGTTGAATCCGAAATAGCTGGCGCCGTCGGGCGTCACCATGCCGGGATAGAGGCCCGAGCCGAAGACATCGGGGCCGACGGTGACGGTCCCGTCAGCGGCACCATCGCTGCGCCAGCGGGTGAGGTCTTCGTTGGACTTTCCCGGCATATCGAAGAAGAGCATTCCCCTGGCGCTGACGAGGTTCTCGGCAAAGTCATAGTTGGGCGACACGGGGAACTGCCTGACGATAACGGTGCCGGCTTCCGTTGCGTCGCTGGTCCACAAATCGTAGGTGCTGACGCCCCAGGCAAACGCGAAGAGCCTGCCGTCGACATTGGCCATCCGCCAAGGCCTGGATTCGTTGGGCCCGGGCCTCAGATCCTTGACCAGGTGCGTACCCGCGATGGTGCCGTTGGTCGCCCAAAGTTCGGACCCATGGGCCTGATCCCAACCCGCAAAGAAGACGGTCCCTCCGGCCTCGACAAATGGGCGATGGTCATTGTAGGGATCGTCATCCCAGCCAACTGACATGGCGTCGCCGAGCTGATAGGTTCCGGCCTCCGTGCCGTCGCTGCGCCATAGGTGCTTGATGTCGGTGTTGACCGGGTCGTTCACAATGAAGAGCAGCGTGCCGTTGGCGTTGAAGAACTCCCATGGGTACGAACTGTCTGTGCCGGGAATGATATCTTTCACCATCCCCGTTCCGGCAGCGGTGCCATCGGTTTTCCACAGCTCCTCGCCATGGTCACGGTCGCGGGAGCGGAAGAAGATTGTCCCGTTGACGTTGACCGGCACCCAATCTTCCAGGACGATCCCCGGATCACCAATGGTCTTGATGAAGGTGGTGCTTTCGGCGGTCCCGTCGGTTTTCCAGAGGCCGTAGCCGTTGATCCCGTCATCCGCGACAAAGAGGATCGCCCCGTTGAGATTGATCATGCAGCCGGGGATGGCGCTCTTGGTTTGCGCGGCGATGTCTTGGAGCAGAACGGTGCCGCGTTCGGTGCCGTCGGTGAGCCACAGCTCGCGGCCATGCACGGTGTCAGTGGCCGAGAAATAGAGAACGGCGCCGGCGACGGTGAGGTTTTGAGGGAACGAGCCAATAGGTCCGGCATTGATGTCGCGGACGATCATGGTGCCGGCGGCGGTTCCATCGGATTCCCAGAGCTCCGGGTCGCCGGCGGGGCTGTAGGCGGTGAGGAATAGCATTCCGCCGGCGCTGATCAGCGAGGTGGGCGGCGTGTACCAGGCCGTTGCGCCGGGGTAGATGTCCTTGACGAGTATGGTGCCGTTCTCCGTGCCGTCCGTTTTCCAGAGCTCATGGCGGCTGACACCGTCGTTGGCGATGAAGAACAGCGTCCCATTGACATCAGTCAGCGAAACGGGCAAGGAGCTGGCCGGCCCCGGGTTGATGTCGCGGACGCGGACGGTTCCGCCTTCCGTCCCATTGCTCCGCCACAGTTCGGTTCCCTTTTCGGGGTCGGTCGCCGTAAATAGGAGTTGGCCGTTGACGTTGCTCAGGGACTGTGGCAAAGCGCCGCCGGTGCCGGGGTAGATGTCTTTGACAAGCACCGTGCCGCTGGCAACCCCGTTGCTTTTCCACAGCTCGCTGCCGTGCTCCACATCTGATGCGGTAAACAGGAGCATGCCGTTGAAGTTGGTGAGGGTTTGCGGCGAGGAACCGGCCGGGCCAGGGTTGATATCGCGGACAAGTTGTGTCCCACTGGCCGTTCCGTTGCTGTACCACAGCTCTTGGCCATGAACGGCATCGTCGGCCACGAAGAAGAGCCTTTGGCCGACGGTCGTCAGCAGGGAGATGCCGGATGAGGCATCGCCAGGTTGGATGTCCCTGAGCAGAACAGTTCCTGACGTGGTGCCGTCGGTCACCCACAGCTCACGGCCCGTCGATAGCTGGCTGGCGGTGAAAAAGAGCTTCCCGCCCGCAATGGTGAGGTTGCGAGGATCGGACGAGCCGGCGCCAGGGTCGATGTCCTTCACCATGACCGTGCCGGCGGCCGTTCCATCGGATTTCCAGAGCTCGCGGCCGCTGGAGGTCTGGGCCGTGAAGTAGAGCACGCCATTGAAATTGACCAGATTGGCCGGGGAGCTGGAGGCCGTGCCGGGGTAGATGTCTTTCAGCAGTTGCGTGCCGGAGGCGGTGCCGTCGGATGTCCAGAGCTCGGTGCCTGCCACGGGGTTGGTGGCGACGAAGAAAAGCTGGCCGCCGACCGCAACCAGATTGGTGGGATTGGATGAGGCTGAGCCGGGGTTGATGTCTTTAAGGAGGGTGGTGCCGGTCGCCGTCCCATCGGTGACAAACAGTTCTGTGCCGAGACTGAGGCTGGTGGCGGAAAAAAACGTGATTGGACCGACGGGCGTCATCTGAGACGGGTTGCTGTCGGAGTTGAAGCTGCCGTCGGGCGCGGCGTTGAGATCGATCAACAGGCTGGAAGGATAGACCGGCGTATTGGGTTGCAGGTCGGCCCCAGGATTAGACATGCCGCGGGAGTTGACCGCATAGATTCGATACGCATAGGACGTGCCCGGGACCGCCGTCGTGTCCGTGTAGCTCATGACGTTGGCGTCCACCTGGGCGAGTGGCTCGAAGCGGCCCAAGGGCGCAACGCGGCGCTCGATGAGGAATGCCGTCTCGGTGTGCGATTGCACTTGCCAGGATATCTGCACCTGCGAGGGTCCCGTCTGGGTGGCCACAAGCGACTGAAACCCCTCGAAGGCCTTCACGGTGGCGCTGTCGATCAAACGCACAAAATCGAAGTTGCCCACCGTCGCGCCCGGCCCGGCCGTATCCATGATCAGCCGCATGCGATGCTGCCCGATCGTCAGGGGGATTCCGGCGGCGGTGACGGTGAGATAGTTCGCGGCTCCGCGGCTGTCGGGCACGCTGATTGGGCCGGTGCGAAGGCTGCCATCAAACTCAACGTGGAACGTCCCGCCCGGCCCGGCGCTGGAGACACGGATCTCCAGGTTATAGACAGCCTCGATGTCGGCTTTGAAGGTGTATTCGAGCCATTCGCCCGGTTCGGTAAAGCCCACTGTGTATCCGCCAGAAGTGGTCTGAATGTCCACGCCGGTGTCGCGATACTGGCCGCCGAGGTTGCCGGCCGTCAGGTCGTGATACGCGACCCCGTCGCCGCCGTTGTCGAAATCCTCGAACTGAATGGCGCCGGGCACCGCGACGGGGAACCCGGTAAATGGGCTTTGCGTGGTCGCGCTGAAGGTCGTGACGGAAGCGTCGTTGCTGGGCGGAGAATTGCCGACTTCGCCAGCAGCGATGATGCGGTAGGTGTAGAGCGTCGCGGCAGCCAGATCCGTGTCGAGGTAGCTGGTCGTTCCGGGACCGATGGTGCCGAGCGGCTGGAAGGCGCCGTCCGCGCCGACCTTGCGCTCGATCAGGAACCCGATCTCGTTGAAGGAATTGTCCGCCCATTTGAGCTGGATGCGCGAATCGGTGAGGACCGTGGCACCCAGATCCGACGGGGCCGCGGGTGGGCCTACACCGGACGTGATGGCAGACACCTCATTCGAATAGAGCGACAGGCCGGAGGGTGTGTCGGCCAAGACGCGGTAGACATATTGGGTGGCCGGTGCGGTCGTGGCATCGAGGAATGTCCGGGCGCCGGCTGGCGCAGTGCCGATGGGGGCGAACGGCTGCGATCCGGTCTTTCGTTCGATGACGAATGCGGTCTCGGTCGCCAGAGGGTGGGCCCATTTCAACGTCACCGCGGTCGAGATGGTGGATGCGGTGGCGGTCAAGGATGTGGGTCCGGCCAGGTCGATGGAATACCGCCAGAGCTCGTTACCATGGTCGTCGTCGGTACGGGCAAAAAAGAGATTGCCGTTGACGTCGGCTCGTTCGTTGTAGAACAGCTCCGTGGGGATCTCGGCGGTCGAGGAAATCGTCCCGGCTTCAGTGCCGTCGGTCTGCCAGACCTGCGTCGGCGTCTTTCCATCGTTCACAGTGAAATAGATTGTGTCTGCAATCCTCAGCATCTTGCTGGCCTCGACAGCGCCCAAGGCCTTGACCCGCAGCGTCCCTTCGGGTGTGCCGTCGGTCGTCCAAAGCTCGGACGGATACGGCCAGTTGTCTGTGTAATTGTAGCGCACGAAGAGCAGTTTCCCGTCGTTATTGAACAAGCTCCGGCCATACGAGCCGATGCAGACAGGAATAGTGCCCTCGGTGGTGCCATCGGTCATCCAGATCCCCACTTCTTTGGTCTTGGGACCGACGGACATGATATACAGCTTCTGGCCTACGACAGCGAAGTAGTGATCGAGGTCAGAGACCTCGCCGATGCCATTGAATTCGCCGGGACTGATGTCCTTGACCATCACGGTGCCGGCGGCGGTTCCATCGGTCCTCCACAGCTCCCTGCCATTGGCATAGGTGTAGCCCACGAAGTACAGCATGCCATTGAAGCTGATCATGGCGGTGTTGTCGTTGTCGAGCATGGGTCCGGACTGGTTGCCCATGACGCGAACCGTGCCCGCGGTCGTGCCGTCGGTCTTCCAGAGACCGATGTCGTGCACGCCGTCGTCGGCGAAGAAGTAGACGGTCCCGTTGACATTGGTGAGGAACCGCGGATTGGAATCGCCGGAGGTGTTGATGTCGCGGAGCATGACGGTTCCGGCAGCGGTGCCGTCGCTTTTCCATAGCTCCACGCCCTTCGTGCCGTTGGTGGCGGTGAAGATCAATTTGCCGTTGAGCTCGACCATGTTCTCCGGCATGGAGCTTTGCGCGCCGGGAAAGATGTCCTTGACGCGAACAGTTCCCGCGGCCGTCCCGTTGCTCTTCCAGAGCTCGACCTCTCCGGAGACCATATCGCGGCCCGTGAAGAACAGCGTCCCGTTGATGTTGATCAGGTTTGTGACGTCAAGATTGTTCTTGACCAGCACGGTTCCATCTGCGGTGCCGTCGCTCTTGGCCAGTGCATAGGCGAACCTCCCGGAAACGTAATCGCTGTAGCCGGCAGTTACCCCGAAGTACACCGAGCCATTCATCGCAGTCAGGTATCGTGGCCCACTGCTGTGTACCTGGGACTCGATGTCTTTCAGGAGCATGGTTCCTGCGACGGTGCCGTCACTGACGAATGGCTCGGCACCGCAGTGGCCGTTGGTGGCGGAGAAGAACAGCTTGCTGCCGATCCGCGTCAGCAGCGTCGGGCTTGAGGCGCCGGACCCAGGTTTGATGTCGCTGACACGGACAGTCCCGGCGGCGGTGCCATCCGTAGCCCACAGCTCCACGCCGCTGCTGCCGTCGTCGGCACTGAAATAGACTTTGCCGCTGAGCACGATCATCCCGGCCGGGTCGGCGCTGGCGGCTCCCGGCCGGATGTCCTTGATGCGGGCCGTTCCGCCGCTCGTGCCGTCGCTGGCGAACAGCTCCGCACCGCCGGACGCATCGGTCGCGGCGAAAATCAGCTTGCCGTTCAAGTTGACCAAGCCATGGGGTGTTGATGCGGCCGAACCGGAGTTGATGTCCTTGACCAACACCGTTCCGCCCGCCGTTCCGTCGCTTTTCCAAAGCTCCACGCCGCTGGAACCGTTGTTGGCAGCGAAGAAGAGCTTGCCATTGACGTTGACCAACTCCGTGGGCGAAGATGACGCCGCGGCCGTGGGGTTGATGTTCTTGACAAGGACCGTACCCCCATCCGTTCCGTCGCTCTTCCAAAGTTCCACGCCATTCGTGCCATCATCGGCCGTGAAGAACAGCACGCCGTTGACGTTCGTCAGGTTGCCTGGCGATGATGATTTGTTTGCGCCGGGGTTGACGTCTTTGACCAGGACGGTCCCCGCCTCGGTCCCATCGCTCTTCCACAATTCGACACCGCTCGTGCCATTGTTGGCGGAGAAGAACGCGGTGCCGTTTACGTCAACCAGCTTCTTGGATATGGAAGACCCGCTGGTGCCGGGCCGAATATCTTTCACCAGTACGGTCCCCGCCCACGTGCCATCCGTCTTCCAAAGCTCGGATCCCACCTTTCCATCGTCGACCTGGAAAAAGAGCGTACCGTTGATGTTGTTCAGGTAGGCCGGCGCCGAACCGACATAGGGAAAATCGGTTACGCGAACCGTGCCCTCGGGCGTGCCGTCGCTCTTCCAGATCTCATCCCATATCACGTTCTGGTCGCTCACGAGGAACAGGTTGCCGTTGAAAGCGATCAGATTGGACGCCGCACTGAGCGTAGCCAGCGGCAGGGGGATCATCGCGGTGCCACCGGGCGTGCCATCGCTCTTCCAGAGACCGTAGACGTTCCCGCCAGTGACGTTCTTGCTGGTGGCAGTGAAATAGGCCGTGGCGTTGACATTCGTGAACTGGCTGGGAGTAGAGCTCAGCGTGTCGATGTTCAGATCCTTGACCATGACCGCCGCCAGCAACAGACGCTGCTCAAGCGGCTCGGAGATCGCGCTGGCGAAAGCCCGGAAGGAGGCGATTCGTTTTGTTTTGACACGGTCGCGGCGGCGCACGCCGTCGACTGGATATGCCCAGTATCTGGCCATGTGTTTCTCCTTTGGCGGCTTAGCGATACAGCGGATGCCCGATCCGACGCCAGGCGGAACCATTCAGAGAGGAGTTCGCCAACCACAACTCGAAGACGCAATACATCATTATGTCCCGCACGCCCTCAGATGCAACTATAATGTGCGCAACAACACAGCCGCACGCATCGAATGTACAATACAGCAATAATCCAATACGACATGGGCAGGCAATAGTGCCTCAAGACCTCACGGGCATCTGCCATGCGACCCGCCTGTCGGCTGCAGATCTGTTCAGCCTTGTCACCCACCTCTGAAGAACTCGCCATTCCCTCCATTGCCGCCTCCGGTCCACCACGCCGATCGATGGCGTGCTCCAGGACCTTGGGGGCGGCCCAACTGTGATTTCAGTGGGTGTGCAAGCCATGCTCGCCGCAATCCGCCCCGCTGGAGCCAATTGCGGGAATGGTGGCTTTTGAGAAGGTTGGCCCCAGCCCATTAGGCCAATCGACCCAAATCGGCTTCTGCACGCCCAACGCCTCACCCAGCACACCGAACACGTCTGGAACGAGACACGCCACTCCGGCCGCCGCCAGCAACGCCCGCCGCGAGATCATCCCGTTATTGCAGCACCGGTGCGGTCTGCGGTACCCATCCTGCATTCCGGAAACTTGGCGAAAGCCCCTTCGCCCGCAGATATGCCATGGTCGACCCATCCACTTTCGAGCGGGTAATCGCGACTCCGTTGTCCGGCAGGCGCCCGAGCACACAATGCCGCATGAGAATAGAGCGGTGGATGGCTCGGCAGGATCTTGTTCCTGCCATTCTGGCCTCCCGTCGGTACCCTGTGGTACACTTCAGCAACACCGCATGTGTTGTTGTCTTGCAGGAGTGGCTGTTGGGGCACCGGGCAGAACTGATCACAAAACCAGGTCCATTCTTCGCGTGACCTAATTGGCGTCAGGCTCGCGCCCAGGGGAACGAGAGCGGATCATGTCTCTGACTGCACTGTTGCGGAATTCCGGAACCGCATTCACCATCGGTCGTAGAGGCTGGAAGCGACACGGGAGGGCTCTTTTCGGCCCGAGCGCGGAGCCCATCTGGCCAAGGCCGTGCGCGATATTCGGCAGGCGTTGGCAGTAGGCATGCAATAGGGATGCGGGGCGGTAGAGTTGGCGGGGGTTCTGGAAAGTCCGTTGAGGCTGGGGCGCTGGGCGGGGTTGGACCTTAACATGCAACATGACTCCCGACCCCTTTTCCAAGTCCTTACGCCACACCAACACCGCGGCTCCGACCTGCTCTGATCCGTAATCCACCCCACTGTTTCACAATTGCCTCCCGCCAACCAACGTCTACAATACTCGTCTGATTCCACCCGAAGCAGTGCCTCCGATACACAGGCCACTCCTTCGCAGCCCCCATGTGTATAGGGTTGGCCGCCGCTGCGGCGCCCCCCGGGCGCCTCGGGATCACTTATTCGACAGGCACGCGAAATGGACAGCACCGATCGACACCTCATAAGCCAGCCACAACCCAGCGGTTCCACCCCCCTCGCCTCATCCCACCACCGCCCCTCCCACGCCACCCGCAACGCCCTCTGGACCGTCACCTTCGCCTGGATCTTTGGCTCCGTTTGGGCCACCGCCATCGCCGGAACCCCCCTCACCAACTACGCCAAATCCCTCCACGCCTCGGAATTCCAGTTCGGCGTCATCACCGCCCTCCCCTTCCTCGCCGCTCTCCTCTCCCTCCCCGCCGCCGTCCTCACCGAAGCCACAGGCCTCCGTAAACGCATCTTTCTCTGGGGACTCTACCCCAACCGCATCCTCTGGCTGCCCATCGCACTCCTCCCCCTCTACATGGTCTACCACTATCCCGGCTCCGAAGCCCACGCCATGCTCCTCTTCCTCTTTCTCCTCTTCCTCATGCACTCCGGCCAAGCCATCGGCGCCCCCGCCTGGGTCTCCTGGATGGCCGACATCGTCCCCGATCGAAAACGCGGCAAATACTTCTCCCGCCGACGCGCCTGGGGTATCTACTCCGCTATCCCCACCGGACTCGTCGTCGGCTACCTCCTCGACCGCTACGCCGTCACACCCCCAGACCCCTACGCCACACCCCACTCCCGCCTCATCATGCTCTACTGGTGCGCCGCCATCTTCATCATCTCCGCACTCTTCGGACTCGTCGATATCGCCGCCTTCCACTACATCCCCGATGTCCCCCGCAAACCCCAAACCGGCATCCACCTCCTCCGCTCCATGAAAGAACCCCTCAAAAACCGCCAGTTCCTCTGGATCGGCGCCTACGTCGCCATGCTCACCTTCGCCGTCTCCTTCATGGGCCAGTTCGTCACCAAATACGTCATGGAGCAAATGACCCTCTCCACCGGCTCCGGCCTACGACACGTCAACACCATCACCCAGATGATGGTCATCGTCGCACCCAACTTCGCCGCCCTCTTCGTCATCTCCGCCTGGGGCAAAGCCGCCGATCGCATGGGCAAAAAACCACTACTCGTCCTCGCTGCCCTCGGCCTCGTCCCCGTCGCCCTCGGCTGGTGCTTCGTCTCCGCCTCCACCGCCTGGCTCGGTTACCTCCTCTGCATGGCCGGCGGCATGCTCTGGCAAGGCGTCGATGTCGCCAACTGGAACCTCGTCATGGAAGCCTCAGGCTCCGCCGACGAAAAAAACCCCTCCACCGGAGGCTCCGCCTACGCCGCCGTCAACTCCGTCATCATCAACGTCGCCGGTATGCTCGGCGGCCTCTCCTCAGGCCTCATCGCCCAATCCCTCAAAGATTGGCACTTCATCACCCCCCTCAAAACCTTCACCTACTACGACATCCTCTTCCTCTTAAGCGCCCTCCTCCGCCTCTTGTCGGTAGTCATCTTTGTCCCCCACATCCACGAACTCCACGCCAAACCCACCCACGAAACTCTCCGCTTCATGACCGCCAACATCTACGACAACCTCTTCAACTCCCTCCAACAACCCCTAAGACTCCTAGGCCTCGGCAAATCCGACGACGCCCCCCTCCGCGAAAACCCGTAGCCTCCGCAGCGCGGGAATGTACGGTGGCGCCTTGCCCCACCAACCCCTCCCCGCCGCGAAGCGTCCTTCTTTGCTCTTCGCAATACGCCCCGACCCCTGAATCCTGAGTCGGTGTGCTTCAGCACACCTCTTCCACGCACCTCCGCCTCATTGCACTCCCAAGCGACCGCTCCCAAACCCCCAAACTCCGCAATCGAAAATCCCCCTTCGAAAATCGAAAATCCCCCTAATTCTTCTTCGTAAAATACACCCGCGACAGCCCCTTCGCCTCGATCATGAACGTCTCCGCGTGACCGTCGCAGAAACTGATGTTCATCCGCCTCCGATGCCGCGTATAATCGAAATTCACAGGGTCCCCGCAGGGCTTCCCCAGCAAGACATCGCCAAGCGTCTGGTTCCAGAATAGGTTGTAATACACCATGATGTTCGACGCGCCCAGCGTCCCTCGTTTGCTCGTCGCGTCCGTCAACAGAAACACCTCCGCCGCCCCGCGAACCTTCGCCAGATTCCCCCGCAGCCGGCACCCTCGCTCCACCACGCCCCCCTCCGGCGGCTCCCCAATCCCCAGAACCCCCTCGTTAAACGCATAGCTCTGCTTGCTCGACGGCCCCATCCAGTACGACGGCGTCCACTGCGCGATCGTGTGCCCCAACCACCCACCATCCTTATCCGACGGACAGATGAACACCTTCTCCAGCGACCCCGTGTTCAGGTCCGCCTCCAGGTTCAACTTCGTATCCGTCCGCACCGGATGCCCCAGATACTTCGCCAACGACCCCGCCAGCCCCATCGGCCGCAACAGGTTCCCCTCCATGTAGTACGAATACCTCCGCTGATACGGATCCCCCAGCCCCGAAGGCGTCGCCATCTGCACCGTCGGCGTAAACGTCGCCCCCGCCACCGGCATGTACCCCTTGTGGTCGTTCGCGTGCATAATCGCCGCTTGCGCTGTCGTCCGCAGGTTCGCCAGGCACTTCACCATCCGCGCCGCCTCCTGCGCCCTGCTCAGCGCCGGCAGCAATATTGCCACCAAGAGCGCAATGATCCCAATCACCACCAGCAACTCCACCAGCGTGAATCCGCCGCCGCCAAAGCGCCGAACGCGCCGCACCCCACCGGGCCATCGCTGCTTCTGAGATGACATATCGCCTCCAGAATACGCTTGACTCCCGCAATGACCTGCACCCGCCAACCACGCGCCGCGCCGCCACAAGAAATGCCAACTCAACCAGCAACACCGCGCCCGAAAGTTACTTCATTGTATTGTACCATCCCTTTTCTCTTTCATTCAAGCCAAAACGCCCCAGCGAAGGAAAAACCCCAAAAAAGGGGCCGGCCCAAAAAAGGGGCCGTTCCTCTTTTCCCTCATCATTCGCGCCCCCCAAAAAAAGCCCCGCCGCCGCCGCGGCTCTCCTTCTATCACCCCCTCAACTCCCTCTCAAATCGTCACCATCACCGTCTCGCTCGCCACCGATCGGTTCCCCACCGCATCATACGCTTTCACAAAATAACTGTAGCTCGTCCCCGCCAACAAACCGTTGTCCGCATACGCCGTCCCCACCGTCGTCCCTACCTTCACCCCGTCCCGCCAAACTTCATAACCCGTCACCCCCACATCGTCGCTCGCAGCCTTCCACGCCAGCGACACCGTCGTCGGCACACTCGACGTCGCCAACAACCCGCTCGGAACACCCGGCGACTGCGTATCCGGAATCTGCACCGCAAATGTCCCCACGCTCGCCGCCGCCACCCCATTCCCCGCCGCATCCTTCACCTGGTTCGCCAGCACCTTCACCGTATACGTCCCATTCGCCGCCGCACTCCACTTCCCATCCACCGGCCCGGGCGCCTGATACTCCGCCGTCACCGTCTTCTTGTTCCTGTTTAACGACTTCGACACCAACTCCGCCAGCGGCGAATACTTGTTCGGCCCCGTCACCTGAATACTCCCATCCGACACACTCGCCAGATCCATCCCACGATCATCCGTATACTTCACCGTGAATTGATAGAACTCGCCTCCCCCCACCGTCAGCGCCGACGCCACCAGCGCCGCCGTCGGCGCCGTCCCATCCCCGTCAATAATCTTCACCGTCGCAAACCACCCCGCCTTGTCCATCTTGTACTCCACCCGCCTCTTTAACCGCAAACTCACCTTCTCCGTCCCCTCCACCACATTGTCCGCCACCGGCTTGATGTTCACATCCACCGACGCTTTCCCCGCAGGTATCAACACCGAATGATCGATCTTCGTGTAATCAATCACACTTTTCGCCGTCCCCTCGACCCCATAGAACACCCGCAGCCCCACATCCGCAGGCCCGGTTCGCGCAAACCGAAACACCCCAGCTACACCCTTCGCCTCATTCGCCGTCGGCGTCACCGCCACCACCGACACCCGCGCCGGATCATCATCCACAATCTTCCCCACCGCAAACCCCCTCGCAATCTCCGCACCCACAGCTCTCGTCAGCCTCACATAAAACGTCCGATCTCGCTGCGGATACAGATTGCCCAAAACCCCCACGTCAATCGTCGCGATCGTCGTCCCCGCCGCAAACGCCACCGTCCCGCTGCCCGCCGTGAAATCCACCCCTGCAACCGCCGTACCGCTCTCCGTCACCCAATTCACCGTAACAGGCACCAACGCTGGCCCATTCAGACTCACGGTGAATGCCGCCGCATACGCCGTCGCACCCCCATTCCCCTCAAACGTAGACGCTTTCCCCACCGACACGGTCACCACCCCACCCCCAAACAGCATCCACCGCCCCTCCAATTCCTCCACCACGCGCCCTCCGTCCCTCGCTTTCTCCCGTCCGCCTCGACCCTTCTCACCACACACCCTGTCTCGCCTCGCATACCGCTTTATCATGGCCATCTCGTCTCTGCTACGCCATTCAAACACCTTCGCCACATCCTCTATTGTCCCACTCCACCCACTAAAATGCAAAACGCGAGGCCCCTGCCATGGGGCCTCGCGATTCCTTCGCCTTCCGTTGTTCAACTCTTACACCACATTCCCTCCGCCATCCCTCTTCACCTGTTGCTTCCCCGCCCTAATTGGCAACGTACTTGTACACCGTCGATGGCGCCGGGCTGTATACCTTCTGATTGTTCTTGCACAGAAACTTGTCCCCGCACTTCCCCTGATTGTCCGCCACCAACATGCTGTGGGTAGAACTCGATTTCACCGTCCCCGTCCCATCCACCGCCCAGCATCCCTTCGTGTCCCCGAAAAACTTCTCACGCGCCTCCGCCCCGCCATTCAGCCACCGGTCCTTTCCATTAAACGCGTATGAATGGCAATTGTACGTCTTGGTCCGCTTGTCCACATAGTCATTCGCCACGTCCAACCCGTACGCCCCTGCAAACGTCGCCCAGGCCGCGTCCTGCGACGCTTGATCCTGCGCCCAGTCCGTCCCCGTGAACCGCAGCACCTCCGCCGTCCGGCATTTGCAGTCGATTGCCTTGTTCTCCGCCGTGTAATCCTGCGCCCAACTGATCGTGCACATCGCCAATGACCCCACCAACGCCACAAACAATCCGCTTTTCCTTGTCATATTGCCTCCAATTCCGTTCATTCATTCACATACCTCTGCCCGTTACGGGCAGCAATCATCCTACAACCAACAAGCTCTACTCAAATCGCTCTTCTCTAGTGCACCTGTACGCGGCCGGCATGCCAACACATTACTTAGTGACCCAAAACCGGCTTTTGCCCCATGCTTTTCCCGGATTTTCTTCCCTCCGCTGCGCCCTCTCACCCGCCCCACCCCTGCTCTTCCTCGCACAACCCCCTGAACAAAGCCGCCGCCAGCCGCCCCCTTCCCGCCAGCCGATGCCGACAACTTCACCGCGCCCCACGCCTCTGCGCTTTCCTCTCCTACCGCTCCGCCATGTCCCCCAGCCCCCTGATCACCACGTCCAGGAAGCCCCGCACATCCCTCAGATCCTGCTTCGCAGGCCACCGGATCCCCTTCACCTTCGCCGCCACTTCTTCGTACCCCCTTCCATCAATCTGCTTCGCCAGCATCAACGCCACCTCCGCCACCATCACTGGCTCCGTAAAAAAGGGGGTCTCAGACCCCACCTTCTTCGCGTCAAACGTATCAATATATTTCCGATACTGCTTCAACGTCTCCAGGTTCGCCTTCAAGAACACCTTCTCCCTCCCCTTCACCTGCTTCTTGAACGTCGCCTGCCCGTACAGATGCCTCATCGCATCCAAATTCAGCGACGCCGACACGATCGTCTGCAAATCGCTCTCAGGCCTGATCCGCTCAGTCAAACTCGCGTACGCCCCCAGCATTCCCTCCCAGAGATCCTCCCGCTTCATCAGCTCCGCAAACCCATCATGCATGATCTCCAATCTCAAAAACCCGAATCGTCTGTCCTCGAAGATCGACATCTCCAGCCCAAAGATCGGCGGGTCCGCTCTGAACACCTCCTCCCCCAGCTTCTTCGTATCCAATCCCCTGTAATGCTTCGCTTCCTTCAGCCACTCCGTCTTCGCCCACACGCTCTTGCCTTCCCGCCTGAGCTGCCCCAGCCCCCCCACATACTCCGCCATCCGAACTTCCTCCTCCGAACTGCGCATCGCCTCCTTCTCAAACTGGCTGATCATCCCCTCCAACTCATACGTCGGATCCACACCCCCCTCTACCCCCCTCGCCTTCGCCTGCCTCGATGGTCTGCTCGCTTGCTCCACAGGCCCCGTCGACGCCACCCCGCCTGCCTTCCTCTCCTGCCCACCAGGCCCAGGCCCTGCTCCCTCCTTTCCTCCACCCTGCCATACCCAGATCCCCAATACAACCAGCACCCCAAACACCACCATCCCGTTCATCACTGTTTTTCGCATCGCCATCTTTAATACCTCCCTTTTTCCCGTTTCCCCCGCATGGTTATCCACCCATCCATCCCTCGCTGCCTCAACGCACAACCCACAGGCGCCCAACAAGCCGCCTCCAAACCCCTCTCGCTCGTGATCGCGTTTCACATACCAGACCCCGCTTTCGCCACATGACCCCAACCTCCCAAAACCCCATCCCACTCACCCCCTTCGTTTCAATGATACCTTTCCGACAACCTCCTGTCAATCTCCGCCCTTCCCTCACCAGGCTCCTTCCAGGCCAATCCCATTTGGCGCCGCACCGGCATCTTGCCCCTGCGCCACCCCAGTTTTCGCTCAGAGCAACGCCATCCCAGACGCTTCTTGCCAGTCCCTCTGTCCATCTCAGCCCCCAATGCGTTTGCCCTGAAGCTCTCCCCTCTGTGTGCCAAAAACCCTTTTCCCTTTGACACCCCCCAAAAGCGCGGCTAGTGTTCAACCTCAGCGGGCTCCAAACCCGCCGACACTCAACGGGCTACTTCTGGAGACCCATAATATGCTGACCTCTCTCATCCGTAACCTGCGCCACGCCCCCCCCCATATCGCCCCCGCCTCGCTCCCACTCGACCCTCTCGAACCCCGTTTCCTCCTCACGGCCGCACCCCGCATCACCGACGTCTCCGCCGACAACCGCGGCCAAGTCGTCATCACCCTCGACCAACCCCTCAGACCCACCTCCGTCTCCGCCAAATCCGCCGCCATCTACACCAACTCCAAAGGCAAAGACCGCAACGCCAAAGCCACCGTCTCCTACTCCACAACCACCAACCAAATCACCCTTTCCACCACCCTCCCCGCCGATACCCCCTACAAAATCTACCTCAACTCCAAACTCGTCAAAGGCGCCGACGGCAAAGCTCTCGACGGCGAATTCAAAAAACCCGGCAAAATCACCGGCAACGGCATCCCCGGCGGCGACCTCCTCGTCTCCGCCAAGTCCGCCCCAGCCGCCAAACTCGTCGCCCGCTTCTCCACCGTCCTCGGCAACATCGACGTCCGACTCTTCTCCTCACAAACACCCCTCACCGTCAAAAACTTCCTCCGCTACGCCAACTCCAAAGCCTCCAACGCCGCCTACTCCTACGACAACTCCTTCTTCCATCGCTCCGTCTCCAACTTCATCATTCAAGGCGGCGGCTTCAAAGTCGGCTCCGATAACCAAATCACCATCGTCAACCAAAGCCCCGCCGTACCCAACGAACCCAACCCCAGCAACCCCGGCAACATCCGCGGCACCATCGCCATGGCCAAACTCGGCAACAACGCCAACTCCGCCACCAATCAATGGTTCTTCAACCTCGCCGACAACCGCGCCAACCTCGACAACAACAACGGCGGCTTCACCGTCTTCGGCAAAGTCACCAACCCCGCCGGCCTCGCCATCATGGACAAAATCGCCGCCCTCAAAACCTTCAACCTCGAACCCACCAACCAAAGCACCCCCTTCACCGACACCCCCCTCCTCAACAACGGCGACCCCGCCATCGCCCGCGGCTCCCTCGACCCCC
>JAPLNB010000154.1 GCA_026693085.1 Planctomycetota bacterium
TTTGAAAACCGAATACCGCACCACCGCTGTTCTGGATCGCGGTCCATCAGCGGTTCATATGGACCGCCGTCGGTTCTGGTCACTTTCTGTTCGGTTTTGCGCGCTTTTGTTCGGTTTTGTTCGGTTTTGCACGGTTTTTTACCCCCAAAATCGACCCAAAAACCCCAGAACCCCACATCCCCGCTCACTTTACGTTTATCACCCCTTCCGCCAACACTTTTTTCTCCCCGCACAGCGCCAAAATCCCGCCTCCTATCCACTACCCACTTCTCCACTGCCAACTCCCGCTCAACAAAACGAACCCATCCCACCCCCGAAACCCGCCCCCTTCCAACGTTGAACCCTGCCGCCCATTCGTCTATAGTCACACTTTCGCCACTGGGCGGACGTTCCGCTCAGGCCGCCAGGCACTGGCCTTGGCACCCTTTACGGTCACGTTCCGACGGCCTCGCGTGGAAGTCGTCGGATTCAACTCTTCGCTGGCCACGCACCAACAAGGACTAGGCGGACTCAACCCGCCGCATTTCACTATGGTCGATTACAATCTCATCAACTCCCTTGGCGACGTGGACGACGAAGCAAACTCCGCCATCGCCACCGCCCTCGGCGACGCCGCCAAGGACATCAACCTGCTCGTCAAGGCCGACGAAGTCCAGGACTTCGTCCCCGGAGCTATCCTCAAGGGCCATGTCG
Source organism: Planctomycetota bacterium (assembly GCA_026693085.1). Classification (GTDB taxonomy): domain Bacteria; phylum Planctomycetota; class Phycisphaerae; order Tepidisphaerales; family Tepidisphaeraceae; genus JAPLNB01. The sequence continues at coordinate 694 of JAPLNB010000154.1, forward strand.
GCTCCGTCTCCGGCGACGATTTCGTCATCGAGCTTGGCCTCAAGTCCGAAGGGGTCCTCGAACGCGGTGAATTCGACGAACCCGATAAAGTGAAAATCGGCGACGAAGTCCGCGTCCTCCTCGAAGAAGTCGAAGGCGACACCGGCCTCGTCCGTATCTCCAAACGCAAGGCTGACCGGATCATCAACTGGGAAGCCATCATGAAGTCCAAGAAGGAAGGCGACCCCGTCAAGGGCAAAGTCACCAAGAAAATCAAGGGTGGCCTCCTCGTCGATATCGGCGTCCCCGTCTTCCTCCCAGCCTCACAAGTGGACATCCGCCGACCAGGCGAAATCTCCGACTGGATCGGCCGCGAAATCGACGCCGTCATCCTCAAAATCGACGAAGAACGCCGAAACATCGTCATCTCCCGCCGGAAAATGATCGAACAGCAACGCGAAGAACAAAAACGCAAAACCCTCGACGGCCTCTCCATCGGACAGGTCATCAAGGGCACCGTCAAGAACATCGCCGACTTCGGCGCCTTCATCGACCTCGGTGGAATCGACGGACTCCTCCACATCACCGACATGTCCTGGGGACGCATCAACCACCCCTCCGACCTCCTCAAAATCGACCAGGAAATCGAAGTCAAGGTCCTCCAGATCGACAAGGAAAAAGAGAAAATCGCCCTCGGCCTCAAGCAGAAGGAAGCCAGCCCCTGGGAGAATATCGAGACCAAGTACGCCATCGGCTCCGTCCACGAGGCCGAGGTCGTCAACATCATGTCCTACGGAGCATTCTGCAAACTCGAGGAAGGCGTCGAGGGCCTGGTCCATATCTCCGAAATGTCCTGGACCAAACGCATCAATCACCCCTCCGAAGTCGTCTCTCAAGGTCAAAAGGTCAAGGTCAAGGTCCTCGAGATCAACAAGGAGAAGCAGGAAATCAGCCTCGGCATGAAACAGGTCGAGGAAAACCCCTGGGAACGCGTCGCCGAAAAGTACCCCCCAGGATCCGTCGTCAAGGGCAAGGTCCGAAACATCGCCAACTACGGCGCCTTCGTCGAGATCGAGGAAGGCATCGATGGCCTCCTCCACGTCTCCGACCTCTCCTGGACCAAGAAGATCGGACACCCCTCCGAAGTCCTCAAGAAGGGCGAAGAGGTCCAGGCCGTCGTCCTCTCCGTCGACCAGGAAAAACAACGCATCGCCCTCGGCCTCAAACAAATGGCCGAAGATCCATGGGTCAATGTGATCCCGGCCAACTACCGCCCGGGAATGGTCGTCAAAGGCCATGTAACCAAGATCGCCAACTTCGGCGTCTTCGTCGAACTCGAACCCGGACTTGAAGGCCTCCTCCATATCTCCGAAATCTCCGACCAAAAAATCGAAAAACCCGAAGAAGCCCTCAAGGTCGGTCAAGAACTCGATGTCAAAATATTGCGAGTTGACAGCGAGGAACGCAAGATCGGTCTCTCCCTCAAACGCGCCCTCTGGGCCATGGAAGAGCAGCAACGCGAAGTCGTCCGTTCCGAACGCGCCAAGGAACGCGGCCTCCGCGGCGGTCTCGAAGGCGGCGAATCCATCTCCAGCCTCGGAGACCTCAAACTCTGACACCCACCTCGCTCCCATTAACCCTTCCCAAAAGGGCCGCCCCACCGGCGGCCCTTTCCCTTTCTTGCGTTATCCCCCTCACACCCGCCCCCCCGCACACCATGATCTGCCCTTGACCCAGTAATTTTGTCTTGACTCCCAGCCCTATAACCGCGAAACTATCCCTCATCGATTGACCCCGGAGGGCTCTAGTTTGTGCCGGGGTCGGAGCGCATCGAAAGTAGTGACCATGTCAAGCCGATAGTCTTTTTGGTTGCTTCTGCGGCTTTCAAAGGACGGCTGAGCTTTGCCGCCCTATGATCTTAAGGTATGTGCAGGGCAAGTGTCCGGTAAGATCTCACCCCGAAGCATTGGGCTTGTGTTGGGTGATCGGCTGGCAGGAGAAAAAAACCCTCTGGATGGGGACAGAAAGCATGGCATCCGCCGCCGTTCAATCAGGGCTTCAGCTCTATCTGAAACAGATCAATGAATCCCCGCTGCTCACTGCAGACGAGGAAAAAGAGCTGGCCCACCGCATCATCGATAACAACGACCCCGAAGCCCGCGAGCGCATGGTCCGCTCAAACCTCCGGCTGGTCGTCAACCTCGCCAAACATTACGTCAACCGCGGTCTGAGCCTCCCCGACCTCATCGAGGAAGGCAACATCGGCCTCCTCAAGGCCGTCGAAGGCTTCGACCCCACCAATGGCACACGCTTCTCGACCTATGCATCCTGGTGGATCAAACAGGCCATCAAACGCGCCCTCATCAACTCCGTCCAACCGATCCACATACCGGCATATATGGTTGAGATGATGGGCAAGCTTAAACAGGCCATGCGAGAACTCGAAGACGAGCTGGACAGACTCCCCAGCATCGACGAGCTTTCCCGCCGCCTCAAGATGTCCCCCAAGAAGCTCCACATCATCCGCAAGGCCATCCGCGCCGTGAACACCCCCACGCAGTCCGGCAGCGCCGACGGCGAACTGACCATCAACGACCTCGTCGCCGACATGAACACCCCCCCGCCCGACGTGGCCGTCTGCGATGGCGATGACATCCGCCACCTGATGGACCTGCTCTCCGAAATCGACGAGCGCGAAGCCGTTATCCTCCGCCTCCGCTACGGCCTCGACGGCGAAGAGCCGATGACCCTCAAGCAGATCGGCCAGCGTATCGGCCTCACCCGCGAACGCGTCCGCCAGATCGAGCATGAGGCCCTCCGCAAGCTCCGCGACAGCATGCTCGCCAAAGCCTGAAGAACAAATCGGACAAACCAGAAAAGGAAAAGCGACCGACCTGCGGCGCTTTTCCTTTTTCCTTTTCCGCTTTAGCATATTGGCATGAACGACCCAGTAAGCCATCTTAAAACGCTCATTCGGGACGTAAAAGACTTTCCGAAAAAGGGGATTCTCTTCCGCGACATCACGCCACTGCTGTCCGATCCGTCGGGGTTAGCGTTGTCGATCGAGCTGCTGGCCAATCCGTTTCGCGACAAGCACATCGACCTGGTCGTCGGGGCCGAGAGCCGGGGGTTCATCTTCGGAACCGCCGTCGCCTGCTGCCTGTCCGCCGGTTTCGGGTTGATCCGCAAGCCCGGCAAGCTACCGACCGAGTGCGTGACGATGACCTATGATTTGGAATATGGGAAGGACGCGTTGCAGATGCACGCCGACGCCATCCGGCCGGGCCAGCGGGTGCTGGTCTGCGATGACGTATTGGCGACGGGCGGAACCATGAAAGCCTCGTGCGATCTGGTGCGCCAGCTCGGCGGCCAGATCGCCGGCGTGGCGGTGCTGATCGAGCTGGTCGGTCTCGGCGGCCGAAAGAAGATCGCCCCACTGGACCTGCACTCGGTCCTGCGGTACGAATAATGCTGATGAAACACTTCGTTGCAGCCGTGAGCGTTGTTGTATTGTCCAGCTTGCTGACGGGATGTGCCGCGAAGAACGCTTCGCCGGCGTACAAGCCGCTGACACGCGATGGCCTGTGCGTGATGACGTACAATCTCCGTTACGCCAGCAATACCCCTCCAAACGCCTGGCCCGTCCGTCGGCCGGTCATGCGCGATTTGATCCGAGACATCAACCCGGACGTCTTTGGCACACAAGAAGGCCTTTACCCGCAGTTGAAGGATTTGGCGTCCGATCTGCCGGAATATGAGTGGATCGGCGTGGGTCGCGACGGCGGCAGCCGCGGCGAGTTCATGGCGGTCTTCTACCGCCGCGACCGCCTCGAGCCGCTCGAGTACGACCACTTCTGGCTGTCGGATACGCCGCTGGTCATCGCCTCATCGACTTGGGGCAACACGTGCCGGCGGATGTGCACCTGGGTCCGATTCCGCGACCTACGGACGCACCAGCAGTTCTACTTCTTGAACACTCACCTGGATCACGAAGTGCAGCCGGCCCGGGAGAAGGCGGCGGCGCTGATCTGCCAGCGTGTGGAAGCGATGAAGACGAATCTGCCGGTTCTGCTGGTTGGCGATTTCAACGCCGACGCCCGGGCAAACAAGGCGTACGACGTCGTGATCAACGGCGGGTTCACGGATACCTGGTACTCGGGCGCCAAACGGCTTGGCGATGATGTCGGCACATTCCACGGCTACAAGGGCATACAGCGCGGCGAGCCGCACATCGACTGGATCCTCGCGCGCGGCACAGCGACCGCCGAGGCCACTCAGATCCCCACCTTCAGCCGCGACGGCCAATACCCCAGCGACCATTTCCCCGTGGTCGCCTGGCTACGACTGACAACGGAGAAACCCTAGCGAGCTTGCCGCGATGGCCTGAGCAACCTTTCCTTGCCCGCCAACATCCGGGCGAACGGTCCTTGCATTTGCGCCGGCTTTGTGCTCTATTGCAGCGCAACCGTGGGTCGTCGTCACCTTGGGGTGATGTCATATGTTGCCCATCGGGTTTCATGTTCTTTCTCTGAAAGGGGTTTGCTATGTCACGTCTGACAGGAAATGCAGATGCACGGAGGTTATTCGCACTGGGCAGGCTTTTGGACGGCCTGCGCCGCCGGAGCCGGTCGCGTTCGGCCACCGACGATGGAGCACTGCTCGGCCGGGGCCTTGAACCATTGGAGGCCCGGCAGCTATTGGCCGGCTATGTGATCGAGATCAGTGTGGACGGGCTTCGGCCGGATGCGGTCACGCAGCTCGGCCAGTCGCAGGTGCCGAATTTCTATCGGCTGATGAACGAGGGTTCATCGACTCTCAACGCGCGGGCAGATTACGACTACACGGAGACATCGCCGAACCACACGGACATTCAGACAGCCCGACCGGTTCTCGGCACGTATGGCCACGGCGTGAGCATAAACTCTGATGATGGGACGACCGTCCACGCCAAGGCCGGCAGCTATGTGACGAGCGTCTGGGACATCGTGCACGATAATGGGCTGCGGACGGGGTTCTACGCCAGCAAGGACAAATTTGCGTTCTTTGACCGCAGTTGGAATGCGACCAATGGCCGGGTGGACCCCATCGGCGTGGACAACGGCCAGGACAAGATTGACACGTATGTGTTCAATGCGACGACGTCGGCGTTGAACAGCACGTTCTTGAGCGACCAGGCAGCGGACCCGTACAACTACTCGCTGATCCACTATGCGGATCCGGATGTTGTGGGGCACGCCAGCGGGTGGATGAGCACGAACTACCTGAACGCGGTCAAGACCGTAGACGGATACCTCGGCACGATCTTCAACATGGTCGACACCAATGGCACGTTCACCGGTAATACCGACATCATCCTGGTGGCCGACCACGGCGGATCGGGCACCGGCCACGGCGATGCCACGCTGGCCACGAGCTATACCGTTCCGTTCATGGTCTGGGGGCCGGACGCATCGGCAGGCGGAGACCTCTACGCGATGAACCCGACGACCCGGGCAAACCCCGGGACCGGGCGGCCGAACAACACCGCAAACCCTCAGCCGATTCGCAACGGCGACGGGGCGAATCTGGCGACGGACCTACTGGGGCTTGGCGTCATCGACGGCTCGCTGTTCAACAACCAGCACAACCTAGTGGTCATGGGATCGACGCTACCCGTGGTCAGCATCTCGGCAACGGTCGGCACGGCCAATGAGGAGACGCTGGCGGCGGGCCAGTTCCAGGTGACCCGCACTGGCAGCACGAGCAGTGCGCTGACGGTGAATTACACCGTCGGCGGCACCGCCACCAATGGCACCGATTACCAGACTCTTACCGGACAGGTCATTGTTCCCATTGGCGCAGCATCGCAAGTCTTCTCCGTGACGCCCATCAATGACACCCTTGGCGAAGGGACTGAGACGTGCATTGCCACGCTCAGTTCCGACCCGACGTACACGGTCGGCACCGCCGCGGCAACCGTCAACGTCATCGACGGCCTGGCTCCGACTGCACCAACCAGCCTGACAGGGACCGCCTTGTCCGGCCTCCAGATCCGGCTCAACTGGGTCGATAATTCCAACAACGAACTGAACTTCCTGATCGAACGATCCACCAACGGCACCAGTTTCACCCAGGTTGGCAGCGTCGCCGCCAACGTCACCACATTCACCAATACCGGCCTCAGCGCCAACACGTGGTATTGGTATCGGGTGCGCGCCTATCGCGTCATTGATGGCGTGAACGTGTACTCCAGCTACACCAACGTGCTGCAGATCAAGACCAAGCGGAAATAGCCACGATGGCATGACCGATTGTGCAAGATCGGCCGGCGCCGGCGGGCGCCGGCTTTTTTTTTCTTGAGTGTGTCCGGCAGAAGCATAGAATCAGCCAAAGTCACATCACTTCTTCTGCCAGGAGTTCTACATGTCTGAAACACCCCGCCATGATGGTCTGGATTTGAGCTATGTTCAGGACCCCGATGCCCGCCGGGCGCTGAGAATGATCCACCAGCAGATCAGCGAGGCGGTCACCCGCCAGCAAATGGAAATCGACGCCATGCTGGAGCTGATGATCGAAAAGCACGTGACCAGCCTGAGCGAGTTCCGCCGGAACCTGATACGGCTGCAGCAAGACACGACGCGGATGAACCGGATTCACGGTGCGATGGCACCGGCGGCCCATGGGCCCGGCGGGACGGCGCATCCGGGGCATTGAGCGGCGAGCGATGATTGGGGGACGATCACTTGCCGGAGATGGCGCCGCTCAGCGGCAGCAGCGGCAGCATCAATGCGGCGACGAAGACGAAGACACTGAGAACCAGCACGAACAGGCCGAGGACAAGCAGAATGCGGCTGGCGATCGACGCGCGTGCGTCGTGGCGGTCGGGGGTGGGCGGAACGAGGAATGCGATCACGACTGGCAGCGGGAGAAGCGCCAGCCAGCCGAAGCCGCCGCGAAGCCACCGGCTCCATGCGAGGACGGTCAAGGTGACGGTAGGAAGTTGGACTTTGAAGTCCTTGAAAATGGCCTCGAACCGCGGCACGACGAATAGACCCCCGAGAAGCCATACCAGAACCACCATCGACCAGATCAGCGTAGGGCCGAGCCAGAACCGGCGGCGGCGAACCACCGGCGTTGCATAGTCCAACTGCTGCCCGCTCGTCTTCTCCATCGATCGCACCTCTCTCGCGCGATGCTACTCCGTCTTCTGCGAAATCAGCGTCCCAAATCGCTTGTGGATCGCCAACGCCGGGTCCATCGGCACATCCACCGCCTTGCAGTTCTTGGGGATGCTGATCGTCGGGGTCGGTTTGATCTTCTTACCCTGGAACTGCGGCAGCCAGCGGCGCTCGGCTTCGAGCAGTTCGATGCTCATGTCGCGGATTTCCTTCAGCGTGCAGACGGCGGCGGTCAGCGGGTCCATCGCCAGGCTATGGACGATGTATTCGGGATCACCGGTGAGGGCGGCTTCGGCACAGAGAATCTGGCAGTTGACGTTGGTCATGCAGCACGCGGCCAGTTGCGGCGGCAGCGCGCCAATCGGGGTCGGATGCAAGCCGGCATCGTCGGCGAAGGTCGGGACTTCGACGCAGCAGCCGTCGGGGAGGTTGGTGATGAGGGCGTCGTTGCGGACGTTGCCCATGAAGCGAAATGGCTTGCCCGTCGCGACGGCTTCCATGATCCACGAGCAGTACTCGACGCTGCGGGTCTCGATCCTGGCGGTCTCGAACTCCAGCGGGTCGTGCTTGGCGTACTTCTCGGCCATCAGCTTGCCCCACTTGTAATAGGCGCCGGACTCGCCGCCGAACGCGGGCTCGTCGCAGTAGAGGTCCAACGCCTTCTTGTTCTTTCGGAACCAGGAGACATATTCGGACAGGTGGCCGGTGGACTCGGTCATGAAATAGCCGAAGTGGCGGAAGACTTCGCCGCGGACTTTTTCGTTCTTGTAATACTCCGGCTTCTCGAACAGTTCCTTGAGCTTGGGATAGAGGTCCTTGCCCTTGTGTTCAAGGCGGAGGAACCAGTCCATGTGGTTGATTCCGCCGCAGGTGAAGGTGATTTCGTCCTTGGGGACGGCGCAGTACCCGGCGATCAGGTCGAGGGTGGTTTGCACGCCATGGCAGAGTCCGACGAAGGGAACCTTGGACGCCTTTCCGAGCGCCAGGCAGTTGCCGGCCATCGGGTTGGCATATTGGAGCATGATGGCATTGGGCTTGGCGAGCTCGGCCATGTCCTTGGCGACATCGACGAGGATGGGGATATGCCGCTGGCCACGGAAGACGCCGCCCGGGCCGAGAGAGTCGCCAATGCACTGATCGACGCCATACTTCAGCGGGATCTCGTAGTCGAAGCCAAAGGCCTCGAACCCGCCGACCTGGATCATGATGACGACGAAGTCGGCGTTCTTGATGGTCTCGCGGCGGTTGGTGGTGCCCCAGACGGTGGCCTTGACGCCATTCTCCTTGACCATGCGTTTGCCAAACGCTTCCATGGAGCGGAGCTTGGTTTCGTTGACGTCCAGGAGGGCGAATTCGCTATCGGACAACGCCGGGGTGGCCATGATGTCGTTCATCAGTGTCTTGGCAAACACAACGCTACCCGCACCGATCATCGCTATCTTCTTTGGCATGATGGGTCTCCTAATGGGAAAAGTGCTCAACCACAGCCGGACAGGGGACATTGTACAAGAATTTCTTCCGCGCTGTAACAGGCGCGCGGGGGCCGTCGTCTATTAATACGGATGCTGTATCACTACCCTCCGGCCATCTGTGTGGATGGCCGGCCACGGCTCACGACCGAGGGCGTGAGCCGTTTTTATTGCGCTAACCCTTGGCCCCCCCGAAGCGCTGAGGCAATCGCCTCCGAATCGTAAACGCAACCGCCCCATGTCCCGCCACCGACGGCTTGCAGAACCGCCCAGAGGCGAGTGTCGGCCGGCGGGGCCAGGTGCGTGAGTTGACACCTCGTAGATGTCCGAGCCGGATTCCAGGATGTCGCTGAGCGTGATGATGGTCATCGCAGGTACTCCGGTGGCTGGCTGAACATCGGGGCCGGGAGGGGGTTTGTTAACGGGCGGGCCATTCGTAAGATGGCGAATAATGGGCGAGGAATCTGCAAATCCGAACCGGCGATTCTGGCGACGACGAATGGTCCGAGCGGTGACAGCGCTGATCGCGTTGGTGCTGGTCGTGCGGCTGGTGTGGGGCTGGTGGGTCGGGCGGCAACTCCAAGCCCAGCTTGATGAGATTCGCCAGCGTGGGGAACCGGTGGCAGCAACCGACATGGTCTACCCGTTCGTGCCGGATTCGGAGAATGCGTGGCTTCTGCAATTGCAGGCAGTTCAGGTGATCGTCAAGAGCGGCGTGGAATCGCCGTCGAACAGCAGCCTGGACTGTCCCAACTATCTGCCCTATCCGGCGGAGTGGATGAAGCTCGCGGAAGCATCGGAAAAGGTACATGGGCAGGCATTCGCGCTGGCGCGACAGGCGAGGCAATTGTCGCGGGTGCAGTTTCGGCAGGGACTGACCTCGCCGACGATCAGCATCATATTGCCTTACCTGAACGAGGCGAAGCAGTTGGCTAACACGATCGCGGACGGCGCGGAGTATTCGCACCTGAAGGGCGACGACGGCGAGGCGATGGAGCGATTGATGGACCTGCTGCATCTGGCGCGATCCCTGCGGCAGGATGATTTTCTCGTTTCGCAGCTTGTGGCGATCGGAATCGAAAACATAGCGTGCAATCGGATGCAGATGATCGGGCCGGGGCTGCGGTTTGACGGGACCGCCACGACCCGTCCGGCCACGCGGGCGATGGTGCGCCCGCTGATCGATCGCTTGCTGGAGGACGGCCTGATCGCAGATGGGATTCGGCGGAGCTTCCTCATCGAGCGGGTGATGTGGATCGACTACTGCCGCACAGCATCGGCCGGGACGTGGTTCATCCGGCCGCTGGCGGACCGCAATATCATCCGCGTGAATCGGAACATGGCGATCATGCAGGAGGCCAGCAAGTGCAACAATTGGCCAGACGCAAAGGACGTCCTGAAGCGGTGCAAGTGGGATCCACCAGTGGGAGCAGCAATCTTCTGGGGGCCGACGCCCGCTCCGTCGCGAACGGTCCCACGATATTCGCGATTGTTTCACGGATGGGCGGGGGATCTGTCGGCATACCTGGAGAGGCAGTTTCGAGTCCTGGCGGAGCGGCGGGTGACGGCGGTGTCGTTGGCGTGTCAGTTGTACCGCGCGGACGAAGGGCATTGGCCACACCGGCTGGATGAGCTGGTGCCGAAGTACCTGCCGGCCGCGCCGAAAGATCCCTTCTATGACGATGGCCGGCCGCTGGGTTATGCGGTGTTTAAGGGGGGACTCCCGGACGGCGCCGATCGACCTATGATCTTCTACAATGGCGAAGAAAAGTACCTTCGTCCCATTGCAGAGCCAGTGTACAGCTGGCTGTCAGGCGGAACCCAGTACCGCGACGTGGCGCGGTTTGTGCCAGTGAAATCAACGAAAGCTGTCGATAACAATCCACAGAAATCCGACGCACCACGGGAGCAGCCCCAGGATCAGCAGAAGCCCACCCAGCCAGAGGGAAAATAGCTGAGCGACCGCCAGCCCGGCGCGGCCGAGGCCAGCATGCCTGCAACGAACGGCCCATTGAACGCCGCGGACGGCGGTGGCAGCGAAGCCAGTTGCGGCGAACGCCAAGCCGATGAACAGAAGCACAAAGGTCGCCGTGAGGAAAGGCCCAACGGGCGTGATGCGGGCGGTGACGACGAATAGCACTGCGGGCAGCAGCCAGACCATCGGGGCGACGGTGTAGGATGCGACCGCGGTGAGCGATTGCTGGCGGCGAGGTGAGGCGCCGGGCAAACGAAACAGCGGCTCCTGCGATCGCGTGATTTGAAAGGCCAGCAGGATCAGCATCAGGGGAATAATGCCTGGAATCGTCGCACTCGCAGACCAGGGGACCAGCAGATCGTAAATCCAATGAGCGGCCGCGGGGTTGCCCAGCATGGCTGGATGAGGCTGGACCGCGACGAACCACAATCCCCTCGCCTCTATCTCGGTGGCAACAAAAACGCTGGCCAGGGCCATTGCGAGGATGACCGCGGTGATCCGGCGGAAGATGCGGGCGTGGTGGGGGTCATGTTGCTTGCTGACCTCGTGGGCGAGCACCGGGCTGCCGATCGTGACGAGCCAGACGGTTCTGAGGTAGGCTTGAACGTAGCCGACTTGGCGATAGCGTGCCCATGGCAGAGCACTGGTGGATAGCGAAGCTCGGTCAAACGTCTCGCCGCACTCACTGCAGCGATCGCCGACCGTGCCGCGAAGGTCGTACCCGCACGCGGGGCAGAGCGGGGCGTCTTCGTCGGGCAATTGGGCGGAGGAGGATGGGGGGTTGGCCTGAGTCATGCCGAAATCACCTGACCGTGTTGCTCAATACCCCGATCTCTGCGACTTCCATGATGATCTCATCGCCAGCCTTCGCGGCGACTTGCCGGTGGCGGCGAATTGGTCTTTCACGTCGCGAATTGGATCATCCAGCGACAGCCATCGGTCCAGGTCGAACTCGCCGAGATACGCGAGCTGTTCGCCTTCCTGCGCGTACCATCCATCGCAGGTGTTGTACAACCCCATGATGACAATGTAATCCGGCCGGCCCTGAAACGCGACAATCACCGGAAGCAAAGCGCGATGTAGTTCCACGCGGTCGAGGGGTGGCCGGCATAGATGTACTCATCGTTCTGGCAGAAGACCATCACGCGGCCAAAATGCGGGCTGAGCGTCTGCACGAGTGTGTCATGGTCGTACTCGAAGACGTGCATCGCCTGGCGGGAAACGGAGCGGTCCGCCCGGACGCGCGGCGTACTGAGAATCGCAAGCCCGCGATCCTTCAGGTGGCCTGCAACGTTGGCGACCATCCGCTGCCCATCCTCGCGGGTGACGTGCTCGATCATCTCAAAGCTGACGACCACATCGTACTCGTGTGCGGGCGGCTGATGCGGATGGACAATATCCTCGACGATGAACCGGAGGTTGTCGCGGGAGTATCGTTCGGCACAGCGGCAGATGAGGTCCTGGTCAATATCCAGGCCGGTCACGCGAGCAGCATGGCGGCTGAAAAAATTGCAGCCGAAGCCTTCGCCGCAGCCGACTTCGAGAACCGAATCCGCCTCGCGAATCCACTTGCAGGCGAATTTGTAGCGGGCGATCGTAAAGCCGATCATCTCGAGCGGCTCGTTGGGATCGTCCAGCGCGACTCGGCAGCGGATGGGGCAGTTGATGTGGTCGGTCTTCATGGGAGTCGTTGCCAGTTGTTGGTTGTCAGTTGCCAGCAAATGTCCTGTGGAGATCAGGCAAACTCCGCGTGGGGTTTGTCCTCGGCGCAGAGGTAGTTGAGGATCTCGTTGTAGTGATTGTATCGGTTGGTGGTCAGCCCGCCGGCGCAAACGCGGTTGCACTTCCCGGCGTAGACGGCATTCATCACTTCCTGCCGGCGGCCGCTGCGCCAGATCTCGCCGAAGGACCGCTGGTTGATGTTGCCGAAGCTGAAGGCGGGGTTGCCGCGGAGGAAGCAGCAGGCGTAAACATTCGCATCGCCGCCGACGATGCCGATGAGGTTCGGCCCCAGGCAGCGCGGATACGGAACCGCGTCGGACGGCGACGCGGCAAGGTAACGATCCGTAAAGTTGCCAAGGAAAACACGAAAACGGCCATCCTCGATCTGCTTGGCGGCGACCGCTTCCTGGCGCATGGCGTCGCGCAGGTCCGACGAAAGCGGCCGGGCAGCATCGAATACACAACGGATGGTGACATACGCGGCTCCCAGCGAACGGGCCAGTTGCGCAAACCGCGCCATCTCGTGGAAATTGCGTGCCTCAGCGACGAAGTTCAGGCCGACCATCGTCCGCCGAGCGTTGCCGGTGAGATACGCAACATTCTGCAGGATGCGGGCGAAATCGCCGGTGCCATGGATCTGCCGATGCGTCTGGGGGGTGGCGGCGTCGAGGCTGATGCGCACCCACTCACACCTCTGAAGGGTTTTCTCGCGCGAGCCAGCCCGCGGCATCGAGCCATTGGTGATCAGGCCCACGCTGAGCTGAGCGTCGTGCGCGGCATCGAGCATTTGGACAAAGTGCGGATGGACGGTCGGCTCGCCGCCCCCTTTGAGCACGATGGATCGCACCTCACACTGACGAAGCTCCCTCATCAGCGACTGAAAACACGCCAGGCCGAGCGACTCACCGGTGTGGGACTGCTCGCTGACGCACCATGTGCAGCGGTGGTTGCAGACGTTCGTGGGATCGACCTCGACGGTGATCGGGAACACAAGCTGGCCATCAACGAACTGTCGCAGGCGATCGAAATGGTTGAGGATCTTGTGCGGGGTAAAAGGGTCGGCAAACGCCGCAGACAATGGGCCAGGCGGGCAAACCGGGGGGTCGCCAACCGGCAGAACCGCCGCCGCGGCCTCCGGCAAAACCGGCAACGCGATACGCCGGAACTCGGCCGCAGCAGACCGCGGCGGAGGAAGCCGCACGGGCTTGGGGCGTCGCGCACTACTGATCATCATAAACGTCCTTTGCCAGGAACCTGAGCATGTCGTCGGCCCGGTGTTCCATCGTGTGCTCCCGGCGAGCGCGGTCGGCAGCACGGCCAGCCATCGCGACCCGCTCCTCGGGGTTCGCCAGGTAATGGCGGATCTTGCGCTTCAGCTCGGCGACGCAGCCGAACGTGTCCAATTCCTCGCCGGGGGTGAACACGCGCTGCAGCGGATACGCCTCCGGCACGCGCCCCACCAGCAGAAAGCCCCCAGCCGCAGCGGTGTCGTACAGACGCGGATGATGCACCGTCCAGGTGTGCAGATGAAGGTTGATCGCGGCTCGATGGATCGCCTCACGCAGCGGCGGCCCGTTTTCGATCTCCGGACGCGCATGGGCGGCGACCGCCGGAAAGTGCTCCCACCCGCGGCCGAACAGGCCAAGCCGAAACTCCGTCAGCGATGAAACAAACACCTCGCGAACCAGCAGGTGCGCGATCCGATACCGGAAATAGTTGACCAGGAACCGCCAGTGGCGCTCGTCGGCGCTGACACTCAGCCCCAGCTCAGCCGAACACTGCCGAAGGAGCTGCTCGGTGTCCGGGATGACGAATGGTTCCTCTTCGCCGCGGCTGCGGAGCCACTCGCCCAGGCGCTGGCGGGCGCGAAGCAGGAGGCTCTGCGTCAACTCGTCGAATTCATCGAAATTGATTAGGCGGCGATAGGTCTCGAACGGATGGATGTTGCCCACAAAGAGCAGGTCATATTCGGCCGGCTGGGGCAAGGCTGGCTCGCAGTAAAGGCGGTGGTTCGTGCCGAGATTCACATGGGCCGTCCGCGAACGCGGAAAACCCGCGGAAACCGCGTCGCTGCGCCAGTCATCGACCATGACCATCAGCAAGTCGCGACCGCCCAGCTTCTGGGCGTGGTATGTGCTGTGGCACAGGCAATGGTCCTGGTCCCACGTCAGGATGCACAACTGACGGGGAAGCGACTGCGTGTGATCGCGGCCACGCCCGTTGAGCAGCAGAACGTCGGGATCGAACGATTCGACGGCCTCCACCAGCTCGTAATCCTTCGCCGGCCCCACAACGGAAATGACCGCGCGCACGTCCACCCCGCGGGCAGCCAGGGCATCCGAGATATCGCGGGCACAAAACTGCTGATACATGCTCCCCTCATAGGCCCACACGAGCACCCGCAGCGGACGCTGTGCTTGCCTGATGACCGCCGCCGGAGTGGGACGATCCATATAGCGCGGAGCAATCCGACTGGCCAGATCGGCAGTCAACTGCTCGAGGAGTGCAAGCATCTGCTGGCCAACAGCTTGCGCAGCCTGGCCAACCGCGACATCCGGGAAAACGCTGGCATTGAGCAGCGGCCACGGCCATCGCCGCGGCTGAGACTGCAGCAGCCACTGCTGCATGTGCGGCGCGTGCTGCAACGGCAGAAGCAGCAGCGGCACCCAATTCGGGTGGACAATGCACTCAATGGCAGCAGGCTGCGTCAGAAAATGCAGAAAGCCCGCTACTTCAGAGAACACGTGCAGCACACCGCCCTCTCGCCCGCTCAGGCGAGGCAGCACGCCGTCCGGCTGGAGGTGGTTGAACAACACCTCGTTACCGCCATGACGCAGTTCCAGAGGCTTCTGCGGGATGCCTCGCAGTTGCGTCGAAGCAGGATTGGACCGTACCCAGGCCTGCAAGTCGTGTAACAGCACGGGGTGACGGCTGGCCAAGGCCATGATCGGCTTATCGAAGTTGGCCACGGGTTGCGTCATGACTATTCAAGAACAGCGCGGTCTAAACTGCACCTCCTCCTGGTTATCGGTCGTTGGGCAGATTTTGCTGGAATAGTCGCGGCCCGTATCATATCAACAAGAGTGAGTGGGTCCGGACGGGCATTTCACCAGAGGGACGGCCATGAAAGTGGTCACCAGCGATTCCAAGGCGGCAATGGCTCGGAAAGCCGCGGTAGACGGGGCCGAACTCATTCGCGCGGCACTGCGCGCCAGGGGCGAAGCCAATATCATTGTGGCAACGGGCGCTTCACAGTTCGAGATGCTCGAGGAGTTGGTGCGAGCCGAGGGGGTCGCGTGGAGCCGCGTGACGGCGTTTCACCTCGACGAGTATGTCGCCGTGCCGATCTCCCATCCGGCCTCGTTCAGGCTCTACCTCTGGCGGCGGTTCGTCAGCAAGCTGCCCTTGCCACTGCGCACGTTTCATTACATCAACGCCGAAACCGATTGGGAGGGCGAATGCCACCGGCTCGACGCGATCATCCGCGAGCATCCGATCGACGTGGCGTTCATCGGCATCGGCGAGAACGGGCACCTGGCGTTCAACGATCCGCCCGCAGATTTCGAAACCGAAAAGCCCTACCTCGTGGTGAACCTTGATGAAGCCTGCCGGAGACAGCAGCATGGCGAGGGTTGGTTTGCCACCCTGGCCGATGTGCCAACGCGGGCGGTCTCCATGTCCATCCGGCAGATCATGAAATCCAAAGCCATCGTCTGCACCGTCCCCGACCATCGTAAGGCCACAGCGGTGAAACATGCGGTCGAAGGGCTCGTAACACCGCTCGTGCCCGCGTCGATCCTCCAGGAGCATGGGCAGGCGACGATCTACCTGGACCCGCCCGCCGCGACGATGCTGAAACAAAAGTAAACGGCTTGGCAATTGAGAACACGATGACAAACGGCGGTTACTTCGATCTCCAGGTCAACGGCTACGGCGGCGTGGATTTCAACCAGGATGACCTCACGGCGGAGCAACTGCACGCGGCCTGCGAAGCGCTACGCGGTGATGGCGTGCAGGCGATGCTGGCAACAATCATCACCGAAGACCTGCCGAAAATGGCCCGGCGGCTGCGGCGGATCGTCGAACTGAGAGATACCGACGACCTGGCGAGGCAGATCATCGCTGGCTTCCACATCGAGGGGCCGTTCATCAGTCCCATCGACGGCTATCGCGGGGCGCATCCGAAGGATGCCGTACGGCCGGGCAACCTAGATGAGATGAAATGCCTGCTGGAGGCCGCCGGCGGACTGACGCGGATCGTAACGCTTGCGCCCGAATGCGATGCGGCAATGCGGCTGACGCGGATGCTTGCTGCCCAGGGCGTAACGGTGGCCGCAGGCCATTGCGACCCGAGCCTGGATCAACTCAGGGCCGCCATCGACGCGGGACTGAGCCTCTTCACGCACCTGGGCAACGGCTGCCCGATGGTCATGCATCGGCATGACAACATCATCCAGCGGGCGCTATCTTTGGCCAAGCATTTGTGGCTGACTTTCATTGCCGACGGGGCGCATGTGCCGTTCGTGGCATTGGGGAATTACTTACGCCTTGCCGGCCTGGAGCGGTGCGTGGTGGTAACCGACGCGATCGCGCCAGCCGGACGCGGACCCGGACGCTATACCCTCGGGCGGTGGGATCTCGTGATCGGCGATGACCTGGTCGCGCGCTCGCCGGACGGCTCGCATTTCGTCGGCTCGGCGATGACCATGCGGCAGGCGGAGCGAAACCTGATCAACGGCGTAGGGCTTGCCCGATCCGAGGTCGAGCAGTTGACCATCCACAATCCCCGATCATTGTTGTCGGTCGCGCAATGATCCAGACTCCCCACACGCCATCCGCAACCGCTTCATTTATCCGCCGACTGCTCCGACATCTTCCGGAGTCGCTCCTGAATCTCCTTGACCTTTGGGACAATCTTGGACTTGGGGTAGCGGTACTCGATCACATCGAGCATGCGGGCGGCCTCCTGGTAATTGAACGCAGCCAGCGCGTTCATCGCTGAGGCAAAATACATGTCCGCGCCCAGCGGATGTTCCGGGAAGCGGCTGAGAAACAGATCCTGGATCTTCTTCATGTCGTCCCCACGGTCCAAACGCCGCAACGTCTGCCAATGGATGTACAGGATCTGCGGAAGATGGGTGACGGCTCGCCTGTCCTCTGCGTACTTGGGAGCTTCTTCGGCAATCGACGGAAGCTGCTCGGCCTCGTACAGATACTTCAGCCGCAGCATCGCGGCGCGGCCGAAACTCGGTGACTCGGCATACTTCGAAAGCAGCGACTTGGCTTCCTCGGCCGCCAGCTTGGGATGGCCGATGTTCGAAAGCACCTCCGCTCGCTGCAAGTGCAACGCCACCGCGTCCTCGGCCCTGCCCGCCGTGTCCGCCATGTCGATTGCGATTTTCAGGCAGTGGATCGCCCCGTGATACTCCGAGGCCGCCGTAAGTTTGCCCGCCGCCGCTCGCAGGTAGTCGATCGGCGGGAGCGTCCGCCCGGCCTTGTCAATCGCGGATTTCTGAAACAGCGCAAACTGATACGCCGCCAACGGCCGTTTCACCGACAACGCAAAACTCTCGATCATTGGCAATGCCTTGGCCGAGCGCATCCAGTCCGGCAGCGAATTGATCTGCGTAATCGACCAGTTCTGATCCGGCACGTGCAGCAGCGGCAGCACCATCGTCAACTGGATCGCATCCGCAGCCAGCTTCTCGTCCATCATCCCCATGATCCGCCCACGCTTTGCGACGTAGTTCTCCGCGGCTTTGACAGCAGCGCCATAGTAATCGAGCAGCACCTTGAACTGTTCCTCGCTGACCTGTGGCCGCGACAGACCGGCAGAAAACTCCGCGTCGTATTCCACCAGAATCTCCGCGGCGCTCATCGTGTTCTTCGGCACCCGCGACCCTTTGGAACTCTCCAGCCCCGTCGCCAGCATGGTGTCCAGCGACGCAGCACCCGACGACCGCAGCCGCCCGGATAGCATGCCCACAACCTTGTCCACCAGATCCAGTCGCTGCTGAAGCTCGATGAGTGCCGGATCTTTCGAATTCGCCGCCACGATCGCCGCGTATTTCGGCTGCAGCGTCCCCAGCGCATCGCGCTTGAATGAAGCATAATCGTCGCCGCTGGCCGCAAACGCGACCCCGCATGTCAGCACCAACAGCACCGCAACCGCTGGCTGCAGAAGCCAACGATCCGGTGAATTCCCGATGATGAGCTTCATATCGTGTCTCATGGTTCAAATGCCTCCTGCTGGCTGGGCCTTGACCGGCCGAGTGGTCGCGGGGATGCGCACGCTCTGCATCTGCAGCCACTGACGCCACTGCGGCCGGTTCTCCCGCAGCAATGCCCGGTCGATCAGTTCCTTCGCCCGGCCAAGGTTCTGATTGGAACGAACGCACGCGCGGGCAAGATTCTCCATCACCGCAACTTCCTCGCCGTCCAATCGCAACGCTGTTTCGTATGCCTTGATCGCGTCGTTGAGCCGGCCAACCGCCTCGTAGACCGTCCCCATGTTGTAGTGCGGCTCGTACCGGGTCGGCGCCAGACGCGACGCCTCGTAAAAGGCTTCCGCGGCACCGTAATAATTCTCAAGCTCGAAGTTCACCGCCCCCAACGCCATCCACGCGTAAACGTTGTGGTTGTCGGCGTTGACGGCGGCGGCGAAATTCTTGTGCGCCTGCTCCAGCCGACCGGCCTTCTGCGCTTCCACGCCTTCCCGGTACAGCCGCTTCGACTGCTCCCGCCCTTGCTGGCGGGCACTCACCTCCTCAGCCAACGCCTGTTGCGCCTCCGTGTTTGACTGCTGATGATGACACGAACAAAGCGGCAGCATCAGCATCACCAGCGCCAGCCCGATTCGATACGTTCGACTCATTGCATCTGCTCCTTTCCAGTTCCATTCACGGCAGGCGCGAAGCTCTTCAGCGGATTGTCCGGGAAGTCCTTGCGCGACAGCTTGGCCTGTTGCACATCCTCAAGGCTCAGAAACTGCAGGTCCTTGAACTTCAGGTCGCGCAGGACGATCGGGCGGATGAAAATAAACAGCGTTTCCTTCACCTGCCCGCTCGATCGATTCTCAAACAACGAGCCCACCAGCGGAATGTCCATCAGCAGCGGAATCCCGTCCCGCACCGTCTCATCGCGAGTGGACGCCAGCCCGCCCAGCACGACCGTGTACTCAGCCGGAATCCGAACCGTCCCCTGGCTGGTGTTCTGGCGGATGGGCGGCGGAAGGTTCGCAGCAAGCTGCTGCGGACTGCGCTTGTCGAACGAGCTCAGGTTCACCTGGTACTCCAGCCGCAGCCAATCTTCCTTGGAAACATGCGGAACAACCGCCAGCGTAGCCCCGGCCTCCGCAAAGCCCCCGAAGCTCGTCACCGTCGTGGTCGCACCCTGGCTGAGGACCGTGTACGGCTCCTTGCTGAGCTGCTTGATCTCCGCGGTGGCGTTGTCCTCAACGAGGATCTTCGGCGTCGCCGTAATCCGCGTATCGCCGACGGTCTTCAGGGCATTGAAAACGACGTTGAACTCATCGGCTCGGAAGACGCCGAAGTTCAGCCCGAACGGCGGCGGCTGCGTGAACGCCAGATTCCCAGTGGCCGAGTCCACTTTGCCGACGCCAAAGTTGCTAAAGCCAATCGTGTTGGTCGTATTCAGGTGCGCGCCGCTCAGTTCCACCCCAAGATTGAAGTTGTTGGTGCTCCGCACCGTGACGAGCGTGACTTCGAGCATCACCTGATCGCGAGGTCTGTCGAGTTCGCGGATCAGTGATAAGAACTCCTCGTGCTCGGAGGCTGACGCCTTGATGACCACCGCATTGATTTCCGCTGCCGCGGTGACCTGGGCAGGAATCACGTCGGCTGCGCCCGAGTACCCCGAACCCGCCGCCGCGCCACCCGCGCCACCCGCGTCACCCCCCCGAGCGGCGGCCGGCGGCAGTGCAGAAGCAGTGCCAGTCGCAGCCCCAGCACCCATTGCCCCCCCCGCTCGCGCTGAATCACCCAGCCCCCCGTGCCGCTCCTGCACCGCCAACCGGCCGTTGCGGTCCTTGGAGTTGATAACACCCTGCACAACATCCGCGACCTCTCTGGCCGATGAGTTCTCCAATCGATACACCCGGATGCCCCCCGAACTCGGAGGCAATGGCTTGTCGATCGCGGCAATGATCTTCGCCATCCGCTGCTGATCCGTCGGCGAACCCTCGACGATGATCTGGTTGTTCTGCTCGCTCGCTGAGACCTTCAGCCTCGACGTGTTCCGATCGCTGCCGGAGCCGCTGCTCACGCCGCCGCTCATGCCAGATCCGCCGCCATAGCCACCGCTGCGAAGGTCCTCCATCACGATCTCCTGCAACGTCCGGTAGACATCCCGGGCATTCGTGTACTTGAGTTGGTACGCGACCACATCGATCAACGGCGGCGCGTCGAGCCGCATAATCAGTTCCTCGGTTTGGATCACGTCCGCAGCCAGCCCACGCAGCACAATCACATTGAGCTTCGGCTCGATCATGAACTGCACCAGCCACCGGTCGCCAGCTCGCGTCATGTCGGCTCGCTCACCCGCCGCACTTCCTGCGCTCGCGGGCGTTGTGCCTGCTGGTGCCACCGGAACCGCTACCGAACTGCCCTGCCCGGTGCGGCCGCTCTTGTTCGCAGTGTCCGCCAGGAACTTCTCCAGCCTGGGCACGATGTTTGCCGCCTCAAGGTGCTTCAGAACGACAACCTTCACGGTGTCCTTCTCGAACGGCACATCCAGCGACTCGACCACTCGCAACAGGCTCTCCAGCAGCGGTGCCGGCAGCAACAGGACCAGTTTGTTGCTTTCTTCGCCCGCCATCATCCGGCCCACAGACGTCTTGTCCTTGTCTCTTTGAATGAACGGCTGAAGAATCGTGGCGACGTCCTTCGACTTGGCATGCTTGAGCTGGATGATGCGTTTCTCCAGCCCACGCGTTCGCGAGTACTCGTCGAACGTCATCACCTCGACCGAACTCCCCTTCCGCTCCACGACCAGGTCCGCGATGATCCCGATGCGCTCGAGCACCTGGTCCGGCGTGAGGTTCTTGATCCAGATATTCACCTTGGGCGGCTTCTCGGAAATCTCCGGGCTCATGAAAATGCTCCACCCGGTCAGGTCCGAGATCATCTTGAACACGTTCGTCACCGGAGAATCGACCAGTTCAACACTGCTGATCACACCGGCATCTTTGGCCGCCTTCGGCGATTCAGGCTTGCTGAATGGATCAACTTTGCCCTGCCCCCAAGCCGGCCCGCTCAACGCAGCCGTCGCGATCACCATCCATACGATCAGACTTCCCCTGATTTTCATGTTCCGTCTCCCACAAAAACAATTTACATCCCGATCAATGATCCAAAACGACCACAACGCCCTCGAGCGAGAGTGTCACTTTGCCCGTTTCAATGCTGTCAACGGCAAAGTCGAGGATCATCTGGCCTTTTCGAACCGTCTTCACGCCTTCCTTCTCCACCTGCACATACGCCACCATCTCCTCGCCCATCTGCACGATCCCTTGCAGCTTCAACTTCTTGAGCAGTCGGTCCGCAGTGCCGTCGCTCTTGACCGCCGCCTGCGCCGCGGCAGGTCGGATCAGAACCGTCCCCGCCATCCGCGCCAGCAACGGCTGCAGCGCCGGACGCGACGTTGGCAGAGGCTCAAGACTCCCGCCAGAGCTGGATCGGTTCGACGTATCCGCAGTCGAGATCGGAACCGTCATCGACAGCGCCACGCAGATCGCTGCCGACAACGCTAACGCCGCGCTGATCTTCATCAGACGCCCCGCCAGGCTCTGGCTGATGATGGGCTGGCTGTCAGATGCCATTGGCGCCCTCCCTTGCAGGCTTGGCTTTCTTCTCGCCGACCGCCGACGGCGGAGTCTTCTCCGAAGTAAGCCGGATCATCCGCAACGCCAAACTGCATTCCACCGCGTTGGGGCCCTGCGTGCCGCGGAGCACAAACGCCTCCACCCCGGTCACCGACTGCCCGTTGGTCGTCTCCGAGGCAAACTTCATGACCTCCGGCAGTTTTCCCGATACCGACAGCCTCACCCGGTACACGCGGTAGCTGCGTTCCTCCTTCACCGGCAGAGCCTTCATGTTGTTTATGTTCATCCCCGGCAGACGCGCCATCACCTCCAACTCGCGCAACCAACTTGCCAGCGTCATCTGGTCCGTTTCGGTCTGCCAAGTCTGCTGATCCAGCCGGGCAAATTCCGCATCCACTACCTTCTTCCGCGATAGATTCCGGACGAACCGGTCATGCTCCGCCGTCTGGCTGTGCAGCCGCGATCGCAGCAACGCCCATTCCCGCCACGTCGGCAGCATCACATTCCGAAAGAGCGGCAGCGCCAGTATCGCGGCGGCAAACACCGCGCACAGCACCCACTCGCGTTGGTTCAGTTTGCGGCGAAAGATCATTGGCCAGATCCTTTCCGATTGAGCTTGCAGTCCACGCGAAACTCGACAACCGTCCCTTCGCCTTTCCTCGATCGCGAAGCGTCGCCGGGCTGCACCTCTTTGAATGTGCCGTTCTTCTCCAGTTGTTCAGGCAGCAAAAACGCCGTCGCGAGCGATTCCGCCTGCCCCTGCAGGCGAAGCTTGCCCTGCTCGTCAAGTTCCACGCCGCTGTACGTCAAATTCGGCGGCGAGCTGTCATACAGCCCCGCGATGATGCTCTGGAAATCGCTGCCGGTCACGCGTGCTGCACGCATCGCTTCCAACTGCTCTATCCGCCGGCCGACCGCTTCGCCTTCCTTCCGGATCGACTCGATCTTCGTCGACAACTGGCCAATCCGCTCTTGATATCGATGCACCATGGTCCGCATCGCCATGTACGCCAGCACACACGCCAACACCAGCAGTGACGCCGCCCACAGCACGCTCTTGCGCAGTGCCGACTGCTGCTGGCGACGCCGGATCTCGCTGGGCAGCAGGTTGCTGGTCTGAAGCTCTCCGGCCTGCACCGCCTCCACCAGCGCCGCGCTAAAGTGGTAAAGCAGCACGCCGATCTCACCGCCCGATTCCGTCTTCGCCGGCATCGACGGCAACACCTCGCCAAGGTCTTTGAACATGACCCGCCCGTTGGCCAGGTGCGACGGGCAGTGCGGCCCGATCCACCCGATCGACAGCGCTGACGCATCCGCAGTCCTGGTCGTCAGCAGCGGCCGCACACATTCGACCAGCCCCCGCTGATACCGCTCCGCCCCCTCCGCCCCTCCCGCAGCCGTTATCGTCCGGATGTTCACCGTCCCATCCGATCCAAGCGAGACCGCTTCAAGCTGATCAGACCCCAGCGCCGCAATCAGCAGGTCCGCCTGGCCGGCTGTCTTGAGCAACTGAACCCACGCGACAGCGCTGGGCAGAACGATGCCCGGCCGGATGCCCAGCAACTCCAGCGCCGACAGGTACGCCCCCAGTTCCTCCCGCCGCGCAATACACACCTCGTAACGTTCGTATCCTTCCTTCCGCGACGCCACCAACCTGTAGCACACCTCAACAGCCCCAAACTCCGGCGGCAGCACCGCCGACGCCTCCAACTCCAGGATCGGCGGAACTTCCTCCGCCGACACCTTCGGCAGCTCGAAAACCCGCAGCAGATACAGCGACTTCGGCAGAATCGCGACGATTGGGCATTTGTCGCCCACTTCCTTCAGCACTTTTGCGGCCTGCGCGGCGGTGCTCACCTGATGCTGCCGCGCCTCCGCCCCCGAGCGATTCAGTCGCAGATGAACCCCATGGGCCACACCGTTGCAGGGCAGGCACACAACGATCTGGCTCGACCGGTTCCTGCCGCGTTTGCCCGGCAGCAGCCGCTTGCCCAGTTCCGCAGTCTCGGCCGAGGGCGTTTCTATCCGTTTCTGGCTCCGCGGCATATCATTCTCCTGCTTTCCATTGCAGAACACTCGTATGCTGATCGTTCGTCTGCACCAACACTTCCAGTCGGCATGCCAACCCCGTCGGCCGGTGGATCGCCTGCGCGAAAACCCTGAAGTGGCTTGACTTGTACACCGCAATTCCCTTCAGCACTTCTTTGTCAGCATCCGTCAAACCCTGCAATTGGTCGATATCGACCTCCGAGCGGAACGCATGCTCTTCCAGCGGCCCACGGCTGGCGTCGCCAAACTCCAGAAACTGACCGATCTGCCTCGCGGCACCTTCGCTCAGCGGCAGCGTCTCCAGCACCGCCGCCGAAGCGGTGTTGAGATTGATTCGCCCGTCGCCGATGCACCTCAGCAGATCCCCGTACCCCAGCCGCAGCCGCCCATCCGCATTGTCCGGCGGATACGACTCCGCCCCGTCATTCTCGTTGCTGTCCAACGCGCGGTTGTGATTCGCGTCCTCGCCAAGACAGTCCAAAGGCCCAAAGCCCCGAACAAGAAGCATCTCATCGAGAACTTCCATCGGCCCGTTCTTGCACCGGTACGGACGCGCCCGCGATACATAAAACTCGTTCTCCGCCCCGTCCGTCTGCGGGTTGTTGTCGCCGTCCATCCAATCAAAAAGCCCCGCGATCTGAGCCTGCGACATCCCCAGCTTCTCCAGTGAAACGCTGGACCCATAGTTCACGTTCAGCTTCCCGTCTTCATCGACCACCTGGTAATCCGCGGAATACGCCGCAGCCTCGCTGACCTGCCCCGGAACCCATGCGTCCAGCCAATCCTCAGATACCAATGGCCCATGCGCCCGCCATGGCTCCGATGGATGGTCAAAATTGTTCACATTCTCCGCCAATCGCCCCAGCGCGATCGCGACCGCCGATGCAGCCTGTGCTTTGAGCTGCACCATCACCGCACGGTGCCTCGCCGACCGCCCTTCCAACGCCGCCCGGTACGCAAAACTCATCGCCAGCAAGCTCAACACCGCCATCGCGAAAAGAACAACAACCAGGATGGACCCCCGCCTCTTTTTCATTGCGACCTTGCGTGCGCCTCTTCCAGAAGCTGCTGATTCACGTGCGGAACAACGACATGCTCGATCGTCTGACCGCCGACTCTGACCCGTAACACGACCACTATGTTGTCCGCAGGCCCGCTAAAGTGATCCTCCCAATTGGCGTTCGGCGAATCGGCAGGCCGGTACTGGATCGACAAGCCATCGACCCCCATCGCAATCACTGTCGGCGGCAGCCGATTCCAAACATCCGCTTCGCCTGTTTCTTCCGCGCCGACGCCCGCGGTCACATTCACCGAGCCTGCATACCCAATCGTCTTCAGTTCGACACTTCCCCCCGGCTGACCCTCTGTGCCAGGACACCACGTATACAAACGCCGCTGGATCACCGCGTGTCCCGATCGAGCACTGGATGGCGCGCGGGCATGCGTAACGCACGCGATCGACACGCTCCCATCTTCATTCGTCTGTCCATTGATCGCCGCCACTTTCGGCAGCATCACCGCGTATTCGATCGTCCGGGCAATTTGCGACGCAACCGCGTCCGCGGCAGCCCGTTGCTCCCATCGCAACGACGCCGTCCGCTCGATGTCCGCAGCCTGCCGGAACATCTCATACACGCCCACCAGAGCCGTGCTCATCACGACGCACGCCACCATCAACTCGGCAATCGTGAAAGCGCCGCACAACGCCCGGCCTGATCCAGTCATCTTGGTTGCAACAGACATCACCCCAACCCCCATCGACGCGACACGACACTCAACCGCCACGCACCTGCGACACGCTTCTTGTTAATGCGCAGATCAAAATCTCCCCCCCTCCATGAAGACGATACGCCAGGCTGATCCGCCCGGCGCCGCGGCTGATCGCCAACGGCTTCCCTGCCAGCGTACACGCGGACGAAATATCCAACCCCTGCGGCAACGAGATTTCCACCTGCCCGGTGCAGTCCTGCGGATCAAGCGGAAGCGGAGCCGTCGCAAACCGGTCTTTTCGCGCCTGCAGATTCAAATACTGCGGATTCAGCAGAACCAGAAACAACGCATTCTCCCCATACAACGCCGACATCGGCTGTCCCTGAGGCGCCGTCGCCCAATCCACCGGCTTGGCCGTCGCCAACGCGCCGCAGTTGTTCAACAGTTGCGTCGTCAGCCGCCTGATCCGCCCCGCCGATCCGTGCCCGTCAATCGCCTCTCGCCAGATGATCCCCTGGTACCCGCTCCCCAGTGCCGCCATCACCATCCACTCGATCTCCTCAAACGTCGGCGCCCGACTCTCAAACAGCATTGCCTCACCCGTCAAATCCAGCGTCGCCAAGAGCTGCCGGTCCTGTGATTCGTAACGCAGCGCTCGGCAACTGTTGATCACCGGATGATCCACCTTCGGCCAATACAACTCCTGCTCCGCCGGCTTCTGCGACACAAACAACACATACGGATTCAGAACCACCCGGTCCACCAAAAAGCCAAACCGCCTCACCGCTTCTATCTGTTGCGATCGGCAGATGTAGATCGACGACGGCCCGCCCTGGTGCCTTTCCACTCGCCCTCGAAGCTTCTCTTCCGCCTCGTCGTACGTTCCATGCGCATGTGTCGGACAAGCCATCAGCATGCCAAACTCCGGCGAATCCGTCATCCCTTGCGTCGTGATGATCAACGCGCTGGCACGAGCCGCCGGACGTGTCGCCGGCACAGCAGCCCACACCCCCGCCCCTGCCACCAGCGGAATGATCCCCGCACACTTGGTCAGCCATAGCATTCGAGCCATTGTTCCCCCTTGCAGCTACCGAAAGTCCAAAGACACAAACAATCTCATTCCCCGTTCATGAACCGCCAGTCGATCTTATCATAAGTAATACCACGCTGTCAACAACTCGCTGAGCAGCTACGTTTCGTCCGCCAAAGGCCAACCTCCCGTCTTCGCCGCCTGCGACTCGCTCTTGCCCACCTTCCGCCGTGGCACAAAGATCTGCGACAGCCGGTACGACTGCGTCTGGCCATATTCCATCCACTCCACCACCACCGTTGCCGAACACAGGCCATGCGGCTTTTCCTGGTACGTCAGCGACCACTTAAACCGCTCAGACGTTCCCGTCTTCGCCTCCAATCCATCCCCCGGCGCCGAAACGCCAAGCTCAAGCTGATTCTGCGCCAACCGCGACGCTTCATCGATCCGCGCCGCGTTCGAGCTGGTCGTCATGCTCAAACTTATCGCCCCAATCACGCCGATGATCCCCACCGACAGAATCGTCATCGCCACCAGGACTTCCAACAACGTGAAGCCCCGGCCGCCGCGAATCCGCAACCAATAGTCATCATGGCACCACATACACTTGCCCCGTCTGCGGCCACACCTGGATCTGAAGCGTCTGGTTCGACCGGCTCGCAAGCTCAATCACCCCCGAAAACCCCGATCCATCCGCATTGAATACAAGCTCCTGCACATCCAGGTCTGCCGACCCATCCGCCGGACCAATCCGCCTGACCCGCACCCCTTGCACCAGCAGCTTCGACATGCCGGCCGCTCCGGCCACAGGCGAGAACTCGCCGCCGCCGCCGCCAACCCCCTCGACCTCATACACCTTTCGCTCATCCTGAAACAGCAATCGGTGCGGACGCGCGCTCAGAGCCGCCTCCGTCTGCGCATATCGAATTGCCGCCGCCAGGTCGTTCGCCGACGCACGCAGCGTATGCAGATCAACCCGCCCCTGCAGGTTCACCACCGCCGATCCCGCCAGCACCGCGATGATGACCACCACGATCAACATCTCAACCAGCGTGAAACCGCTGGACAATCTCGGTCCGGGTCGGCATCGGCCATCGGGATGTGCCCTCAGTCCCATCATTGCAGCACGTCGTCCTCAGTACCCAATTGCCCGTCAGGCCCGGCGCTCTTCAAAACGTATTGCCGCGCATACGTCGGATCGACCTCATACGAATACTGACGCCCCCACGGGTCCGCCTTCAGTCCGCCCTTCAGATACGGCCCCTTCCACCCGGCTATGTTTCGATCCTCCACCAGCACCTTCAGCCCTTCCTCCACGGTCGGATACCGCCCAATGTCCTGGTCAAACAAATCCAGCGCCAGCGACAAACTCCCGCTGATGTCCGCCTTCGCGCGAGTGACCCGGGCATCCTGCGACCGCCCCGACAGTCCCACGACGACCGCCCCCGCCAAAATACCGATGATCATAATCACCAGCAGCATCTCAATCAGCGTAAAACCCCGCCACTCACCCGATACCGCCACCATAATCAACCTCCCTCTTCAATCTCATCCCCGCCGCCCACAAACCAATCGCAACTGACGACTATTCCTAATTCGCAACCATCGCATTAATGCGGAAAATCGGCAGAATCACCGCCGCCACAATGCCGGCAATAATCCCGCCCATAAGCACAATGAGCAGCGGCTCCAGCAGCTTCACCGTCCCGGTAACCGTCCGCTCCGCCTCGTCTTCGTAAATCGATGAAAGCTCCGTAAGCATCTCCGGCAGCTCACCCGTGTCCTCGCCGGTGCGGATCAGATTCACCACCATCGGCGGATACAGCCCCGTCTTGTCCATCGCCTCCGCCAACGTCTGCCCCGACGAAATGCCTTTGACCAAATTCGGAAAGGTCCCTTTCATCGCCAGGTTTCGCGCCGTGTCGCCCGTCACTCGCAGTGCATCCAGGATCGGCACCCCACTGTTCAGCAACGCCGCAAACGTGTGCGATATCCTCGCAATCTCCACCTTCAACAGCATCGGCCCGAACAAGGGCAGCCGAATCAGCCGCCGATCCACCTTCTCACGAATCGACCGCTTCCGCAGTAACGCGCACGCCAAGCTCACCACCGCAGCCACCGCCACCACCACCGCCCACCACCACGTCGATAGAAACGCGCTCAGAGTAATCAACACCTGTGTCGGCCAAGGCAAATTCTGCTTGAACGATTCGAACAACTCCTGAAATCGCGGAATCACAAACGTCATCAGCACAAAAATCGCCGTCAGCCCCAGAATCAGCAGAAACGCCGGGTAAATAAACGCCCCGATTACCTGCCCCCGAAGCTTCGCCGATTGCCCCAGGTGCTTGGCAAGATTGTTCAAGACCTCCGGCAGATTCCCCGCCTCTTCGCCCGACCGCACCAGACCCCGGTACACCGGATCAAACACCTGCGGATACTCATCCAGCGACTCCGAAAGCGGCCCTGCATCCTGCGATAGCGATTCCTCGATCGCTTCAACGATCTCCCCCAGCCGCGCGTTGCTGCACTGCCGCCGAAGCGTCGTCAGCGCCTGCACCATCGGCAGCCCCGCCTTCAGCAACGACGCCATCTGCCGCGTGAACACCGCCAGATCCGTCACACGAACCCTGCAAAACCGCTGCCGCCACCCCTTCGAACTCGCCGCCGCTGCCGCCGCAATCGGCCGGACCGACAGCGGATGGTAGCCGATCTCCATCAGCTTCAACACCGCCTCCTGGCTGCTGTGCGAACGAATCGTCCCCGTCTTCCGCTGCCCGCCAGTGCCCACCGCCAGGTAAATGAACCGCGACATCAGAAGTCCTCCTGGGTCACACGCAGAACCTCGGCCAACGTGGTCTTACCTTCCTTCACTCCCAGAATCGCGCTCTCTCGCAACGTCCGCATCCCTTCCAGGCACGCCAATTCCTTGATCCGCTCCGCCGGCTCCCGCTGTTGCACCAATCGCCGGATCCCAGGCGTCACCGGCAACACCTCCGCAACCGCGCTACGCCCGCGAAAACCCGTGAACCGGCACGACTCGCAACGCTGCCCTTCCCAGAGCTTCACCTCCTCGCCGCACCCAGCCGCCTGCATCATCTGCCTCCCAAAATCGTCCAGCGACTCCGCCAAGACCCTCCGCTTGCACAGCGGACACACCTTCCGCACCAACCGCTGCGCCACCACTCCAATCACCGAACTTGCCACCAAAAAAGGCTCAATCCCGATATCCAACAGCCGCGTAAACGCACTCGCCGCGTCGTTCGTGTGCAACGTCGCAAAAACCAAATGCCCCGTCAGTGACGATCGGATCGCAATGTCCGCCGTCTCCCGGTCGCGAATCTCGCCCACCAGCATCACATCCGGATCGTGCCGCAGCATGCTCCGCAGCGCCCGGGCAAACGTAAACCCGATCTCCTCATGCACCTGCATCTGAAGAATATTCTCCATCCAGTACTCAACCGGATCCTCGATCGTCTCGATCTTCACCGACGGGATATTGATCTTGCTCAAACACGTATAAAGGGTCGTCGTCTTCCCGCTCCCCGTCGGACCGGTCACCAGGATCAGCCCATGCGGCCGGACAATCAACTGGTTGATCTTCTGCCGCTCCGTTGCTTCAAACCCCAGCGCCTCCAGATCCAGCTTTACCATCTGCCGGTTCTGAAGGCGTATACTCACCGCCTCCCCATGCACCCCGGGCAAGATGCTGATGCGCAGATCGTAATCCTGCCCCCCCAGCGAAGCCTGGCACCGCCCGTCCTGCGGCAGCCGTTTCTCCGTGATGTCCAGGTTGCTCATAATCTTGATGCGCGACACCAGCGCCAGCCGCAGCAACTTCACGCTCACCGGCATCGACACGTCCTCGAGCATCCCGTCAATGCGGTACCGAACCCGATATTTCTCCTCATAGGCCTCAAAATGAATGTCCGTCGCGTTCGCCCGGATCGCATCTGCCAGAACCTGGTTGACCAGATTGACCACCGTCGGCTCATTGGCCGCCGCCTCCTCCGATGACGAAAGATTCGTCGTCTTCGCCCCCACCACCTGAATATCCTTCTCGCCGCGGTCCGCCAGCATCCGCTGAACCGTATCCGCCCCAATCCCGTAGCTCGCCTTGAGCATCCGGTCGATGATCGGCCGCGGACAAATCACCTTATCCAGCGCCCGCCCCATCACCTGGCACAGATCATCCCACATCTGCCCGTCCAATGGATCCCAACACGCAACCTGCAGCCGCCCATCCACTTCTTCCAGCGGAATCACATGATGCCGGATCGCCAACGCCGGTGAAATGCTCGCCAAAATCTCCGGCCCAAGCTGCTTGATCTCCTGCCCCAGAAACGGCAGCTCCAGTTGCTCCGCCAAACCTTTCAACAGCGTCGGTTCATCGATCTGGCCCTTCTCGACCAGCACCTCGATCATCGATCGCTGCCGGTCACGAGCAAAATCCGACAGCTCCCTGACGCGGTCGATGTCCAGCCCGCTGGCCTCAGCACACAGCGTCACCTCATCCACTATAACCATCTTAAAAACCCCCGCTTGGCATCGCGCTTGCCCTCATGGGTTGAGGTACCCCAACGATTTCAGCCGCCGCTGCACCCCTTCATCCGCCTCCCCGGCCGGCTGGCTTGTCGGATTCGCCGCCGACCCCTCTCTTGGCACGCGCTCTCGCGATCTCGTCCAGATCACAAAAAGCACACCCAGACACAGCAGAAAGACCCCGACTATTCCATACAAAACACGTCGCCGCATGTGCACCCCCGTTTCTGGCGCACCCTTTTGAAGTCCCGACTTTCATTAAACATACCCAACTCCGCCCCAAAGTCAAGACCTTGCCGCACCCAGTTCTTTCCACAAAAGAATAGGTCCAATTTCCTCCCTCCCCAGCACATGGCCCGCCTCAGCATTCAACGCCAACCCCCTCTTTCCAATACTTCCACAACCGAGTTTGCCATCGCCCTGCCCAAACCCTCCGCAACTCCAACCCATTTGACTTCCCCCGCCCCGCTATTAGTCTACTGACGTTCCGTGATGCACTTCGCAAACCTTTTTCGGAGATAGAACATGAATACACCCCGCCATGCTCTGGCAATCGCATTGCTCGCTTTCGCCACCGTCCTTTCCTCCGCCGCTTTCGCCGCTGAAGAAAAAAAAACCGCCTCCGCCACCGGCACCTGGAAATGGACCACCCAAACCCAGGACGGCCAATCCCGCACCACCACCCTCAAACTCAAACAGGACGGCGAAAAACTCACCGGCGCACTCGCTCGCCGCGATGGCACTGAAACCGCCATCGACGACGCCAGAATCAAGGACGGCCAACTCTCCTTCGCCGTCACCATGGAATTCAACGGCAACAAATTCACCCGCAAATTCTCCGGCAAACTCGACGGCGATACCATCAAGGGCAAAATCGAATCCGAACGCGATGGACAAACCCAGTCCCGCGATTGGGAAGCCAAACGCGAAGCCGCCGGCGCCGCCACCGGAACCTGGAAGTGGCAACGCACCTTCAATAACAACACCATGGACTTCGTCCTCAAACTCAAGCAGGACGGCGAGAAACTCAGCGGAACCATGGCCGTCGCCGAAAACCCCGAAACCGCCATCGACGACGGCAAAGTCGCAGGCGCCGACCTCTCCTTCTCCATCACCCAGGAGTTCAACGGCAATAAGATGACCCGCAAGTACACCGGCAAAATCGACGCCGACACCATCAAGGGCAAAACCGAATTCGAACGCGACGGCCAAACCCAGTCCCGCGACTGGGAAGCCACCCGCGCCAAGTAACACCCCATTGACAACGCGATTCGTACCCTGAATCACACTGAAGCCCCGGATGGGGATCCGGGGCTTCACTCACATACGCAGAATGATCATGAAAACGCCAACCCTCTTTCCCATCCTCCTCCTCACTCTCGCCGCTCCCCTCTTCGCCCAATCCACCCTCCCCGCCGACCCCACCGTCTGGCCCAACAAGTTCTCCTCCCGCAACTCCGACCCCTGGCTGGTCGAAAACCACTCCCGCATCCGCAAAATGCAGCCCCGCGTACTCATCCTCAACTTCGCCAACGACGTCGACATGCCCGCCGTCCAATCCCACACCGAAAAACTCATCAAGGCCCTCGCCGAAGCCACCCGCTACCACGGCTACGAAAACCCCATCGCCCCAGCCTTCCTCCAATACCAGGTCCTCAAATACATCGACCTCCGCGACAACCCCATCCCACAGGATCAAGCCCACAAATCCAGTTCTCTCTTCCCCCGCCAATCCAATCCCCCAAAAGATTTCTACTGCGACTACTCCGTCTTCTACACCGACGACTTCGCCCGTCACTACGGCTTCCGCGACCCCAAGAACCCCGCCCGATTCCTCAACCTCCACGAGCTCATCAACGCCGGCATCGTCCACGAACTCTGGTTCCACGCCATCCACGGCCCAGACGGCTGGCCCGGTTTCGAAGTCATCGAAACCAAACAGTACTACGACGAAAACTGCCAACCCATCCCCAATACACACGGCTGGGCAGGAAACGGCCACTCCGATACCATGCCCTGGTCCGGCCGAACCTTCCGAATGGCCTTCTTCAACCCCCACCGCGGCATCGGCTGCGCCATGGAAAACTTCGGCCACGGCCTCGAAGGCATCGCCAACTCCAACTCCATTGCCTACTACCGAAAATACTTCAACGAATACGCCGAACTCGACTTCAACACCCGCTACCAACTCCCCTTCAAATCCCTCTACGCCATCGGCGGACGAGCCGACAAAGTCGAATACCCCTCCCCCACCTCCATGACAATCTCCCGCCAAGGCAAAACCTATACCATCAACCCCTACATCGCCCTCGGCGGCAACGTCCACTTCCCCCCAGGTGGCCGACACCACTACGACCTCGACAGCCCCTTCACCGTCAAATCCACCATCGAAAACTACCGCCGCCGCAACGCCCCCGACGGCAAAGACATCGCCCTCGATTTCAATAGGTCCAAATTCACCCCCTACAACGACCTCGCCCCCGACGGCATGGGCCCCTGGGTCGTCTTCTGGCGACAATGCATGCCCGGCCTGGACAACAAATCCCTCGACGACTCCGGCAAACCCATGAAAAACTGGTGGGTCTTCCTCTTCTACTGAGAAACCGCGACCGCACCCGTTCTTCCCCCACACATTTCCTGTCCGCACACTGTTCGCCAGATCCCTCTCATTCTGTTACAATTCCCCGCCATAAGGAGCTGACTTCATGAATATACACACCGTTCACGCATCCCATCCATCCTTCCACTACTGTCCGGTTATATGTCGAATAATGACAATTGGTTAGAATTTTGAGCAATCGCATCATGGCCGGTTTCTTGGAAAAACCTCGGAGAAAGCAGCTCTTTTTCGAGCAGCGTCACGCTGAGAATTTGCAGCAGATCGG
>JAPLNB010000155.1 GCA_026693085.1 Planctomycetota bacterium
GCTGGACCACTGCCGCAGTTGAGCGGCTTCCTTGCCGACACGGACCATCGTAGCCTCCTTGCCACAGGGCGTTTAGAACACCGCCATGATGGTAGGAGGCTCGATTTTTGATATCGGGCATTGAACGGTATTGGGCTAAAGCCTGCACTACAAACTCAAAGGCAATTGTCGTGGGAACGTTTGGGGATCTGGTTGGGGGTGACTACCTGGCGTCGGGATTTGTGCTATCATTCTTCGCCTGAAAAGGAGTCAGAGATGACGGCGATCAGCGATACGATCAAGAAAGGGACGATCCGCGCCCCGCATCGGAGTTTGTTGCGAGCGACGGGGGTGATTGAATCGGAAGCGGACTTTGACAAGCCGTTTATCGCGGTTTGCAACTCATTTACGCAGATTGTGCCGGGGCATGCGCACCTGGACGTGGTTGGTCGGAAGGTCAGGGGGGCGGTGCGAGCGGCGGGGGGTGTTCCGTTTGAGTTTAACACGATAGGCGTTGATGACGGGATCGCGATGGGGCATGTGGGGATGAAGTATTCGCTGGCGTCGCGGGAGCTGATCGCGGATTGCGTGGAGACGATGCTGCGGGCGCACTGCTTTGACGGGATGGTGTGCATTCCGAACTGCGACAAGATTGTTCCGGGGATGATGATGGGGGCGGCGCGGGTGAATATTCCGACGGTGTTTGTGTCGGGCGGGCCGATGAAGGCTGGGAAATCGCCGACGACGGGGAAGGCGTTGGATCTGATATCGGTTTTTGAAGGGGTGGGCAAGCTGTCGGCGGGGAATATGACGGAGCAAGAGCTGAATGAGATCGAGCGATTTGCATGTCCGAGTTGCGGGTCATGCTCGGGGATGTTTACGGCGAACAGCATGAACTGTTTGTGTGAGGCGTTGGGGTTGGCGCTGCCTTACAACGGGTCGATTTTGGCGACCGATCCGAAGCGCGATGAGCTTTT
Organism: Planctomycetota bacterium; assembly: GCA_026693085.1. Taxonomy (GTDB): domain Bacteria; phylum Planctomycetota; class Phycisphaerae; order Tepidisphaerales; family Tepidisphaeraceae; genus JAPLNB01. The sequence continues at coordinate 957 of JAPLNB010000155.1, forward strand.
CAAGGCGGCGGGTGCGGCGATTGTGAACCTGGTGCAGAAGAACATCAGGCCGCGGGATATTCTGACGCAGAAGTCGTTTGAGAACGCGTTTGCGTTGGACATGGCGATGGGGGGATCGACGAACACGGTGTTGCACACTTTGGCGGTGGCGATCGAGGCGGGGTGCCCGTTTGATTTGAAGAAGCTGAATGAGGTTGCGGAGCGTGTGCCGCATATTTGCAAGGTTTCGCCGGCGGGGATTCACCATATGGAAGACGTTGACCGGGCGGGTGGGATTCCGGCGATATTGAAGACGATTTCGCAGAAGGCGGGGGTGTTGCATCTGGATTGCATCACGGTGACGGGGAAGACGCTGGGCGAGAATATTGCGACGGCGGTGGTGAAGGATGCGGAGGTGATTCGGCCGTTGGACCGGGCGTACAGCGAGCGGGGGGGGTTGGCGGTGCTGTTTGGGAATTTGGCGCCGAACGGGTCGGTGGTGAAGACGGGGGGGGTGGCGCCGGCGATGATGAAGCACAAAGGGCCGGCGGTGATTTTCCATTCGGAGGAAGAGGCGAACGCGGGGATATTGGCGGGGAAGGTGAAGGCTGGGGACGTGGTGGTTGTGAGGTATGAAGGGCCGAAGGGCGGTCCGGGGATGCAGGAGATGCTGGCGCCGACGAGCGCGATCATGGGTCGAGGTTTGGGGGAGTCGGTGGCGTTGATAACGGATGGTCGGTTCAGCGGTGGGACACGAGGGGCGTGCATCGGGCATGTTTCGCCGGAGGCGGCGGTGTGCGGGCCGATCGCGTTGGTGGAGGCGGGGGATATGATCGAGGTGGATATTCCGAATCGGAAGCTGACGCTGTGCGTGGATGAGGTGACGCTGGCGAGGCGGAAGGCGGGGTGGAGGCGGCCGGGGCCGAAGGTGGACCACGGGTACTTGGCGCGGTATGCGAGCATGGTGACGAGCGCGGATACGGGGGCGGTGTTGAGGAAGCCGGAGCTGTGATACGCCTGGCAGCAAGCGTAGACATTGCATTGGCTCATTCAGGAAGCAGCGGCGAACGAAGGCGCGGGTTTCGGCGGTGATGGTCAGGTTGGCGGGGTCATCGGTCCAGGGTTCGACGGGGGAAGCGCGGTGTTCAGCGTCGCCGTTCGTGGTTGGCCCGGAACTTAACGGGGCGCCGGTTCAGTTGAGAGCACATAGCTTCTCCTTTGCTAATCCGCAGAGCAACCGGTGTGCCCCGCGGGGTTGAGCATTCTATGGCGGAGGGATCTGGGTCTTGGCTGAGGGTGGATGGAGCGAGGGATCGGTCGGGGTGATATAAGTAAGATGGTGTCAACAGGCTCGGCTCGGTTGCTGTACCAATCTGTGAGCACTTCTGAGAAACTGTCGATTGGCAGGATTCGCTTTTGGCCGGTGTCATGTCGCACAGGCGTTACGCGGAGCCGAGGAGTCAAGCAATGAGCAAGACCAACGCAGGGCGTTCAGGTGGCGTGAGTCGTCGTGCATTTGTGCGCGCGGGTGCGGCGGGGCTGACGGCGCTATCGGCGAGCCGGGTGTTCGGCGCGAACGAGCGCATTGGGATCGGGATCATCGGGTTTGGGCTGATGGGTCGCATTCACACGCGGAACTTCAAGGAGCAGAGCGGCGTATCGGTGGTGGGTGTTTCGGACGTGTACCAGCCGCGGCTGGATGCGGCTGCGGAACTGGTTGGCGGGGATGTGGTCAAGTATCGGGATTTTCGGCGGATGCTGGAGAACAAGGACATTGACGGGGTGGTGATCGCCACGCCGGACCACTGGCATGCGTTGATGACGATGATGGCGTGCGCGGCGGGCAAAGACGTTTTCGTGGAGAAGCCGCTGACGCTGTTTGTGCGAGAAGGGCGGTGGATGATCGATGTGGCGCAGCGGTATAAGCGAGTGGTGCAGGTTGGGGTGCAGAACCGATCGGGGCCGAACTTTCAGCGGGCGCGGGACTTTATCCGGAAGGGGAGGCTCGGGGCGATGGTGACTGTGCAGGAGAATTTCTATCGGAACCTGATGCCCGGGTTTGGCAATCCGCCGGACCAGGACCCGCCGCGCGAGCTGGATTGGGATTTGTGGTTGGGTCCTGCGCCGCAACGGGAATACAACCCGAATCGGGGGCTTTATCACTTCCGGTGGATCTGGGATTACGCCGGGGGGCAGATGACGAACATGGGCCAGCATTCGCTGGACCTGGTGCACTGGGTGATGGGTGTGAATGCGCCGAAGACGGTCTATAGCAGTGGTGGGCGGTACTACCTCAAAGACAATATGGAGACGCCCGACACCCAGGATACGATCATCGAGTATCCGGGGTTTAACGTGATTATTCAGTATCGAGAGGCGACTGCGGGGCGGACGGGGCTGGGGATGGGCTCGATGGTATTTCATGGGACCCGGGGGACGATGCCGGTTAGCCGCAGCGGGTATGAGGTCTTCCCGGACCCGAAGGTCAATCCGATCAATACGTTTGCCGCGATCATCGGCGGGCATCCGGTGGGTGGGCCGCAGGCGATCCCGGAAGAGAAGGGCCAGTTGTGGACGGACAAGGAGAAGGATGCGACGGGCAGCGGCGCGATGGACTACGTTCGGCATGCCCGCAATTTTCTTGAATCGATAAGATCGCGTCAGCAACCGATCTGCGACATCGTGAGCAGTCATGGGGTTGCGACGACGTGTCATTTGGCGAACATTTCGCTACGGACGGGGCGTAAGCTGGTTTGGGATGCGGCGAAGGAGGAGATTGTGGGTGATGTGCAGGCGAACCAGATGCTGACGCGGGCTTATCGGAAGCGGTGGGACGCGGAGTTGCGGGCGCTGCATGTCGGATGAACTGCAATGGGAGGAGGCAACATGCTGGGAATGACGGGTACTGGGCGCGGATTGAATCGTCGGCAGTTTCTGGTGGCGTCGGCGGGGCTGCTGGCGCGAGTCGGGTGGGCGGGCGAGGCGGGGGCGCTGCAGCGGACGTCGGTGGGGTTGGCGACGGATGTGTGGGGCATTCACCAGAGGTCGCAGGTGGCGGCGGGTCGGAAGGGGGATCGTTCGGACCCGCTGGGGTTTCTGGAGCAGTGTCACCGGCTTGGCGCCAGGGGGATGCAGGGGCCGCTTGGGGTTCGGGACGCGGAGTATGTCGCGAAGCTGCGGCAATTTGCGGAGGAGCGGGATCTGTATATCGAGGGGAGCATTGATCTGGCGAGTCCGCGGTTCGATGTGGCGCGATTTGAGAAGGAAGTGCTTACGGCGAAGGCGGCGGGTGTTAAGGTGATTCGGGTCGTGGTTACGCCTGGGCGGCGGTATGAGCAGTTTGGCTCGGCCGAGGAATTCGCCAGGGCGGTGGCGCAAGCGCGGGAGGTGCTTGAGAAGGTGGAGCCGGTCGTGGCGCGACACAAAGTCCGGTTGGCTGTGGAGAATCACAAGGATCATCGTGTGGCTGAGCGAGTGGAGCTGATGAAGCGGCTGAGCAGCGAGTACATCGGGATGTGTGTGGACGTGGGGAACAGTTTTGCGCTGTGCGAGGACCCGATGGAGGTTGTTCGGGCGTATGCGCCTTGGGCGTTTTCGGTGCATCTGAAGGACCAGGCGGTGCGCGAGTATGAGGATGGTTTTTTGTTCGCGGATGTTCACCTGGGGAAGGGTTTTTTGGATTTGCCGGGCATGGTGCGGGTGTTGCGCGAGGCAAGGCCGGAGGTGCGGTTCAGCCTGGAGGTGATCACGCGGGATTCACTGCGTGTTCCGGTATTGACAGCGAAGTACTGGGCGACGATGGGTGGTGTTTCGGCGGCTGATTTGGCGCGGACGCTAAAGACGGTGAAGACGAAGGCGTCGGCGGAGGCATTGCCCGTGATCGGGTTGCTGCTGGTGGAAGCGCAGGTGGAGGCGGAGACGCGGAACATCGAACGGAGCCTGGCGTATGCGCGGGAGCAACTGCGGTTGTGAAACTGGAAGAATCGGAGCGACATGAGTGAGAAGAGTTATTTGAGGTGGGTGATCGGCAATACGAAGACGTGCTGGTGGCATGACTCGGCGGATCCTCGTGAGTTGGATCGGGGGATCGAGCGTGGCGCTGTCGGCGTGACAACCAATCCGTTTTTGTCGAGCATCGCGCTGAATGCGAATCGGGGGTTGTGGGCGAAGGAGATCGCGACGGTGCTGGGCAGGGGTGGCAAAGCGGAGGAGCGGGCGGAGGCGCTGATGCGGATTCCGGTGGTGGCGGCGGCGAGCAAGATGCTGCGGGAGTTTGAGCGGAGCGAGGGGCGGCGGGGATGGGTTTGCTGCCAGGTTAACCCTGCGCGTGCCGGGGATCGAGTGCGGATGCTGGAGATGGCGAGGCGTGTTCATGGTTGGGCGCCGAACATCACGGTGAAGCTGCCGGCGACGTCTGCGGGGCTGGACGTGCTGGAGGATTGTGTGGCGGCGGGGATTTGTACGACGGCGACGGTGGGTTTCACGGTGGCGCAGGTTTTGGCGGTGGCGGAGCGACATCGGCGGGGGATTGGGCGGGCGAAGGCGAAGGGGATTCGGGCGGGCGGGTGTTTTGCGGTGGTGATGATCGGGCGGTTGGACGACTACTTGCGTGAGGTTGCGGAGGATGCTCGGGTGGATGTGAGCGAGTCGGACATCCGGCAGGCGGGGATTGCAGTGGTGAAGCGGGCGTATTCGATCTACCAGGAGCGTGGCTACGAGGCGGCGCTGATCATCGCGGCGTTGCGGGGGACGCATCACATGACGGAATTAGCGGGTGCGGAAGTGATCCTGTCGATTTTCCCTGGGTGGCAGGAGCCGCTGATGTCGGGCGATCTGGCGTGCGAAGCGTGTATTGATCGAGAGGTCGATCCGGATGTGATCAGACGGCTTTCGCAAATGAGCGAGTTTGTTCGCGCGTATGAGGCGGACGGCATGAAGCCGGAGGAGTTCATAACGTACGGCGTGACGCAGCGGACATTGTCGCAGTTCTTCGACGCGGGGTGGAAGCTGATGGAGACCTTCGAGGCATAGCCAGGGAGCATTTCATGAAGAAGATCGGGTTCATCGGCCTGGGCATCATGGGCAAACCGATGGCCAGGAATCTGTTGAAGGCGGGTTATGGGCTGACGGTGTTTGATGTGCTGCCGCAGCGAATGGAGGAACTGGCGGCGGCGGGGGCGGCATCGGCGAGCTCATCGAGACAGGTTTCGGAGGCGAATGATGTGGTCATCACCATGCTGCCCAATGGCCCGGACGTGAAAGAGGCGGTTCTGGGCGTCGGCGGGGTCTTGGAAGGCGCCCGCCCCGGATTGTTGCTCATTGACATGAGCTCGATCGCGCCGGGCGTGAGCCAGGAGATCTCCGCGCGGGTGGGTGAGAAGGGTGTGGCGATGCTCGACGCCCCGGTGAGCGGCGGCGAGCCCAAGGCCATTGAGGGGACGCTGGCGATCATGGTCGGTGGTCCGGAAGAAGCGTTCGAAGAGGCCAAGCCCATCCTCAGCGCCATGGGCAGTTCGGTGACGCGCGTGGGCGAGATCGGCAGCGGGAACGTGACGAAGCTGGCGAACCAGATCATCGTCGCGCTGAACATCGCGGCGATGTCGGAAGCGATGACGCTGGCGACCAAAGCGGGGGTTAGCCCGGAGAAGGTGTATCAGGCGATCCGCGGCGGCTTGGCTGGCAGCACGGTTCTGGACGCGAAGATGCCGCTGGTGCTCAAGGGGCATTTCAAGGCGGGGTTCCGGATTGAGCTGCACATCAAGGACCTGCGTAACGCGCTGGACACCGCCGACGCCCTGGGCGTGTCGCTGCCGTTGTCCAGCGGCGTGATGGAGATCATGCAGGCGTTGCAGGCGGATGGTAAAGGGAAGGATGATCATGGCGGGATCATCCAATTTTATGAGAAGCTGGCCAAGGTGCAGGTCCGCGCGGAACGCTCGCATTGATTGCCCTGGCTAGGCGGGCTACCCATTCAGCGTCCAGCCCGGTCGATACTTTCGGGTGAGCAGCGCATTGGCAGCCTCGTCGTTGGTGACCTTGCCGGCCACGCCATCGTAGTCGAGCTTCTTGCCTGCCCGGTATGCCACCAGGCCCAGCAGCATCATCTCGATCATGTTCCCGGCGTACTCGAAATCGCAGGACGTCTTCAGGTCGCCCTTGCAGGCCTTGACCCATTCGGTCTGGAAATTGCCCACCGGCCGAAGCAGGTTCTCCTTGGTTCGTGGCTTGAGGTAAGTCATGTCCGCCGAAGAGCCCAAGGGCAGGAGGATGCGGGTATCGAAGTCGCAGACCAGGAAGCCCTTGCTGCCCTTGAACATCGCGCCGTGGTCGATCTTCCTGAGGTCGACGTATTTCCTCGGCGAGTTGGGCATGGCGCCGCCTTGGTACCAGCCCACGCGCATAGGCGGCCGCCAGTTATTGCCGGGAACGGAGAAGTGCATTTCGAGAGTCACGGGGGTGACGTCGGGGTTGAAGGGTTCGCCCTTGGCCTCGGCCGATGTGGGGAGGCCCGCCTCGATGGCGTTCCAGACCAGGTCCATGGTGTGGCTGCCCATGTCGCCCACCTGTCCGCTGCCAAAGTCCCAGTACATGTTCCAGCTCAGGCAGTTCATCCCGGAACCGCCCGAAAAATAGTCCGGGTTGTACGGGTGCATCGGCGACGGGCCAATCCATAGATCGTAGTTCAGATACGACGGCGGCTCGCCCTTGGCTGGCAGGTAGCCGGCGCGGCGGATCTGGCGATCGCCCCAGGCATACGCGTCCGACAACTCCCCGATGGCGCCATCCCGGATCAACTCCTGCACCCGGTTGAAATTGTCCAGCTCGTGGCGCTGCGTCCCAACCTGGGTGGCGATCTTGTCTTTGTTTTTGAGATAGTTGGCGCGGACCACGCGCGCTTCCTCGACGGTGTTCGCCACCGGCTTTTCACAGTAGACATGCATGCCGCGGTTGATCGCCCAGTTGGTGATGAAAGCATGGGTGTGATCGGGGGTGCAGACCATGACGGCGTCGATGTCCTTCTGATCGAGGCACTTTCGCCAGTCCACATAGGTCTTTGCGTTGGGATAGCGTTTGGCGGCGCCCGCCAGATGCTGCTCGTTGACATCGCACAGGGCGACCACATTCTCGTTCGAGACGACACCGAAGTGGGCTTCGGCGCGGCCCCAGGTTCCGATCATGGCGATATTCAGTTTTGCCCCCGGCGCGTTCTTCCCCGCCCGGGTCCCGCTCGGAAGGATCAACAGTCCGGCTCCAGCCACCGCCGCGGTTTTCAAAAATTGACGTCGGTTCATTGTGTCTATTCTCCCGGAAAAGGTCCAACATTTCGCCGTACGGCCCTTGGCCCGCGACCATCGCAAGCCGATAAGGGCAGTCTACCACAGCGCCCGTTCGGCCGGTAGCCGACGGTAGAGTCGAAAGATGGCGCGGCGGTTTAGGTTCGGCGTATGGCATCAGGGGTGCACTATTTGCCTTCAGTTGGTGGGGATTCGATGCGATAGAGGTGCGTCTTGGTTCGCCAGATCAGGGCCTTGCCAGCCACTGCGGGCGACGCCATGCACCCGCTTTCCAGGGTGTTTGTGGCCAGAATCTCGAAGGTTCGGCCGGGTTTCAGCACGGTGGTCTTGCCCCGCTCGTTGGCGAAGTAGAGCCGCCCGTCGGCGTAGATCGGCGATGCGGAGTGATTGCCGCCGATGCGCTCCCTCCAGACCTGGCTGCCTGTAGCGGTTTCCAGGCACGTGACGACGCCGTCGTCGCTGACCATGTAGAGCAGGTCGTCCACGATCACCGGCGAGGCGGTCTTCGCCACATTCTTGTTGAATTTCCAGGCCACATGAGTGTCGGTCACGTCGCCTTGGGCGCCGAGACGGACGGCCAAGAGTTCCGTTGCGCCCAGGCCGGTGATCATCAGAGCAAGGCTTTGGCTGTAGAGCGGTCTCGGGGCGGCCGACCAGGCGATGAAGCGGACCTGCCAGAGCTCGCGGCCGGTCCGTGGGTCGTAGGCATAGGCCGCTTTTGCGCCGGGGCTGAACATCTGCGGTTGCCCGTTGACGTTGACGATTAAAGGAGTGCTGTGCGCCTTGCGGAGATCCCCGTCCTTTGCGAACCCCTGGAAACCCTCCGCGTCGTTGAACTTGACCGAGCGATTGGTCTTCCAGACGGTTTGTCCGGTCTGTTTGTCGAGGGCGACCAGATACTGCACATCAGCGCCATCCATCGTGAGGATCAACAGATTCTCGAACAGGATCACGGATGATGCGGGACCGCGGTAGTGACGACAGGGCAGGTCTTGCCGCTGCCAGAGGATCTTGCCTGTTGCGCTGTCCAGGCAGGCGGTGCCATAACTGCCGAAGTGGACGTACACGCGCCCGGGCTCAATCGCGGGAGAAGGGGATGCGTAACAGTTCTGACTGTTGCCCAAGGGTTCAGGGTTATCGGTGTGAAACAGCTTCTGATTGACCCGTATCCGGCCGGTTTCGGCGTCCACACAAACAGCAAAGAAGTCGTGGCCATCCGGCGTAGCCGTGGTCAACCAGATGCGGCCATCCATCACCACCGGGGTGGACCAGCCGCGATCAGGGATCTCCGTCTTCCACTTGACGTTCTCGGTCTCGCTCCAGCGTAGCGGCAGGCCGATGGGCTTGGTGTCTCCGGGGGCTGACACATGTCCATCGCCCCACGGCCCACGGAACTCGGGCCAGTCCGCTTGCGCCGGCAAGCCAATGAACCACACTGTCAGCACGAGCAACCTGGCGACCGAGGGGCGCGAAACAGCCATTTTCGTCATGTATGCTCCGTTGTTGTCCAACCTCTTCTATCTCCGCCGTGGATCGTCGTTGCCCTGCAGTACTGCAGCAGGCCCAATCGGGTGCGGCCATTCTTTGTGGGCTCAGGCGGCGGCACGTTGGGCCCAATAGGCTTTCCACTGGCCGCTCTCACGCATGGCCATCAGGTCTATCATGCACGCCGCATGATCCCGATCCCATTTCATCCCCGGCCGTTTCAGCCGCAACGTCAGCGTTTTGCACGTCGCCTCCGTCGGCCCCGAGCCAATGTCGCAGCCGTTGGCCAGTGCCGTCGGATAATCCAGCATCTCCCGCCGCTTCCACACATAGTCCCGCAGCCGACGCAGGCATTCCTTCTTGCGTGGGGCAGCCGCAGTGCCTGCTGGATGGCTTGGATAGCGTGATCCGGCAGATCAGTGATGTTGGCAAGGGTTCGGTGCCTGACCTTTCCATCGGCGCGAAAGGATTCGCGGACGGTGACGGTGCGGTAGGTTTTGCCGTGACGATGGAGGTGATTGGTCTCGACGTATATACAGGGCACTATATAGCACACTCACTATGGATGGAGAAGAGTAATTGTCCGAAAATATGCCCATTAGTACAGGCTATATCTTGAAACCTCAAACAGCGGTCTTATATCGGTGGTTACAGTGTCAAATGCACTTTGAGTGGGGGGTAGATTACGTTTTGACACGGTGATTTCTGGAAAGGTGCGAAGGTTGGGTTAACGCGGTGGAGCGCGGAAACCGGCGGTTCCGCAAGATGGAGAAGACGGTCTATCGCGTGCGAACGCGGCTGGGCATCCAGCGTCGCATCGCCTTGGACCTGCTGCGCGATATGCAGGCCTCCGGAGGTTGTCGTGCGACCGCCACGCTGCACCAGAATCGCCGGTGCATCTCGGTCTCCTTCGGCAGCGGATCAACTCTGTGACTGTGCTATAGTGTCGGAAAAATGAAGAATCGCCGAAACGGCACTTGGGTGCGGTTTCGTCGTTTCTTTTTTTGGGAGCGTAGAACCGAAGGCGACGCCGCGGGCTTTTTTCGCGGGCTGTTTCAAGCTGCGGGGGGTGGGTCTTGGGAGATTCGCTCGATGAGCTTGTCGAGAGATTTGCGGTCGATGGGGGGGCGCGATTCGATCGCTTTGGAGAGCAGAGACGGGCAGAGCAGCAACGTCAGCGGGCTGGAATAGGATTGCTGTTCGGCAAGCCGCTTAAGCTGCTTGAGTTCGGTGAATTTCAGGGGCAGAGACTTGGCAAGCTCCTTGAGAAGGCGGCCGTGATGGTTGATGGGCTTGAGGACGACCGAACGCTTGTGAAACTGCTGAAGGACGATCAGGAGAATGGCCAGGGCCACGGCGCCGAGGGAGAAGGCGGTCAAATGCGAGGAGGTGGGGGTCCGGGTCATGTTCTCTTGGGTGCTCTTAAAGACGTCCTCGAGCGTGACCTGGGCCAGGATCAGTGAGTTGAGGGGAAAAAGCATGGCGATTCTCCAGTGGGGGTTGGTCAGCCGGCGGCTTTCTTGGGGAGATTATCGAGAATGTGTGCGACGCTGTGGAGGACGGCCAGGGCATAGCGGCGGACGCGGGGCTGGGGGTCGGCTTTGGCGAGGTCGGCAACCTGGCGGATGAGTCGCCAGAAGCCGATCTGGCGGAGGGTCCAGAGGGCAGAGATGCGATGCTCCGGGCGTTCGTCCTGGAGCATGTTGGAGAGCTGACCGGAAGCGGTGACGACCTTCATGGAGTAAAGGGCCTTGATGGCGTTGGCTCGCTCGCGGCTGTGACGGGAACGGGCGCGCTCGGCGAGCATGGGCACAAACTCGACGCGGTGCTGGGCTTCGAGAACCTCGATGGCATTGGCGCGGACGCGCGGGTCGGCATCGTTCAGGACGTTATCGAGGAGGATTTCGGGAGGCAGGGATTTGACCCCGGCAAGGAGCGCGACTGCCTTCGAGCGGACTTTGGGGTCCGGGTCGTGACAGAGTTGGAGGAGGTTGGGGACCAACTGCTCGCCGATGCCGAGGTCCTGTGCGATCTGGATCGCTTTGATGCGGTCCTGGACGGGGCCGGAGCGGAAGCGGCGTTGGAGACGCTCGAGGGCGTCGGGCAGAGCCTTGAACGTGGCCAGGCCGATCGCTTTGCGATCGGGTTTTTCGAGGCCGTCGAAACGCTGCCAGAAGTGGTCGAAACCGACCTGGCCGACGCATCGGGTGACTACGCGGCCAACCGAGTCGGGGCAGTGGGTCATCAGTTGGAGGAGGATCGTTTCGTAATCGGCGGGTTTTCGGCGGACGAACTCGCGGGCAGCCAGGCGAGCAAGACGCTCGTCAGGATCGGTAAGGAAAGAGCGGAGCAAAGCGGTCGAGGCCGAGCGGGGCCGCTGCATGGCGACACGCAGCACGCGAACACGCCCGGCCAGATGGTCCTTGAGGTGGAGGCGGACCTGTTCGAGCCGTTGGTCCTGGATGACGTCGTGCACACCGGAGGCGGCGATCCATTCGCAGACGCGCGCGGCGTCGTGGTTGTCGCGGCGGGAGAGATCTTTGTCGAGGTCGGGGGCCTCCCACCACAGGCCGCGGTTGACTTGGTGCATGCAGAGTTGGAGCTGTGGATCTTTGAGCCAGTGGGTCTTGCGGAGGATGGCATCGAGGACCGGGGGTTCGGCGATGTGGGCGAAGACAACGCCGAAGTGGGTTCGGAGAGAGGCGTGGCTGGCGGCCAGGAGGAATGCCTCGACGTGTTCGGAGTCGGGGGTCTGCTGCAGGCGGCGGACCATGGTGGTCTGGCCGCCGTGCTTGGTGGTGTGCAGGATGGCCAGGGTTTTGCTGGTCGGAGAATCGGCCAGCAGCAGGGCGGCACGGAGCAGTTCCGGGCCGTACTTGCCGCGATGAACGTCCATGGCGCGAGCCACCGCCTGTTCGATTTCGGGGCGTTCCTGCATGAGCTGCAGATAGACGGCGGATCGGTCGGCGTCGCGGACAGGTTGAAAGGCGGTATTGGAGGGGGCTGGGAAGTCGGCGCGTTGCAGTCTGCGGGTTTCGGTGGCGACCCATCGGGCCAGAGCGACCATGGCTTCGCACGCGGCACGGGAGACGGCTTCCTCGGTGCCGTGGAGGCCTTCGGACAGGACGTAGGTGAGCCTGCCCTGCCGGCCAAGGGCGATGAGCTTCATGGCGGTGGTGGCGACGCCGGGGTCGTACGATCGACCACACTCGCGGAGGGCCGCGTGGAACAGCTTGATGTTCTGGATGACGGTCAGTTGCAGACGTTCGGGCAGGCCATCGAACTGGGCGACGACCCCCGCCAAGCCGCGGACCGTGCAGCGGCGGAGAAGCGTGGCCAACGCGACCGCTTGCTCGGATTCCTTGCCAAGGCGCAGGGCCTCGAGCAGAACCGCGTCGGCGGCCTCGTTCTGCGACTGCGAAAGGGCTTGAATCAGCTCGTCGAGCATCTATTGGGGGATTATCGGACGTTTTGGGCAGTTGGCTTAAATGCCGTAGGACTTGGCGCGGAGACACACAGGAACGAGCAGGTGCGGATAGCGGATCTCCTGGCCGGGCTTACGATTAAGAACCAGGCGAACAAGCGGTGAAGAATCGATTGACCCGTGAGAGTTTTCCGGACGATTGCTGAGGTACGGTTTGCGCGGGCGAAGCTCGGGAAGGTGGCGTTGGTTGCGACGATGGGGGCATTTCAAGGGGGTGTGCCAGGTGGTGGCGAAGCTGTTCAACATCTTGACACCGGATGTAGCGTGCTTTGGGCAGAAGGACTACCAGCAGTTGAGGATTATCGCGGCGATGGTGGAGGCGATGGACTGGCCGATCCAGGTGGTGCCGTGCCCGACGGTTCGGGAGCCGGATGGGCTGGCTATGTCGAGCAGGAACATGTATTTATCGGCGGAGGAGCGGGGGAGGGCGTTGGCGATTTCGAGGGCGTTGCGGTTGGCGAAGGAGCAGGTGAAGGCGGGGTTCCGGCAGACGAACCGGCTGTTGACGACGATGCAGAAGAGGTTGCTGGAGCAGCGTGCAGGTCAAGGATAGGTAGGTTTGTCTGATAGAAATGTTCGTCAACAAGTTGGATTATGGCGGGAATTCGTGGGGATGGGAGGCTGAGAGACCATGATGTCATTTCATATGCTCTTGTCGAGGTTCCAGGGGATATGAACGTGCGTTTCCGGGTTGTGTCGCCTCGGTTTGGTGCGTAAGTTCGTACAAAGAAGAAGCGATATGACGGGGGGCATGGAGGCGGATGGTCGTCATTTATTGTGGCGAATTGGTTTGACACTTTGAGGCGGGTTGCCAGATCCAGTTGTTATCGGAGGGAGGTGGAGGAGAAGGTTGGGTCTGCCTCGTGGGTTCCCCTCTCCGGGCACGAGGCCGTGAACGGTTAGGTATTTTTCTTGTAAGTGGCACGAATCGGTGCCATATTCTATCATTGGCAGTTCGGTGGGCACCGTGGTTTTTGTGCGCATCTCTGCGGTCAGCGGGCTGTCTCGATTGGGCAAACATGGGAATCTGCGTAATGAGTCCCATTCGCTGCCTGCGTCCAGCGCGAGGAGGAGAAATTTCATGCGGTCACGTCGCTCTTTGCGTCGTTCTAAAGCCTTGTTGAGAATCATTTTACCAGCCACTGCGGTCTTAGCCGCCGCTCAGCAGGCGGTGGCGGGCTCGGTCAACTCGACCTGGACCGGAGCCGCGGGCAGCACCAGCTACGACACATCCGGCAACTGGGACCCCAGCGGGGTGCCTATCAATAGCGAGACGGACACGTACAACGTGTCTATACCGAACAATGTTAGTGTGATATACGACGTAGGTGGGCCGCAATTGGTGACGGATCTGGTTCTGGGCGTCGGCGCAACGTTCACGGTTGCGGCAGGCAAGAGCCTGACGGTGCTGGATGATGCGAAGATTGGGGGGCTGCTGGTGGTTGACACCGGGAGCTTCATCGCCTCGTCGGCCGCGGCTCAGTTCACGGGCAATGCGGCCCGTTTGCAGGCATCTGGCGGGGGCGCGTTCACCGTCGCCGCCACGTCCTACACTGCCGCCGGCCTCGGTGGGGGCAATTACACCCTTTTTTCGGCCACGGGTGCTGGAACCGCGATAAACGTGTCTTCCCTTCAGACTCTGAGCGATGCCTGGGACGATGGCTGGGGCGGCGTGCGCGTTCACACCATTTCCGCCTCCAATAGCGCCGCCATCAACCTGTCCAAGGTTCAGAATCTGGTCGGGCCCGTCCGTGGCGAAGACCGCCTAGATATCGTGACTGCCAGTGGGGCATCGATTGATTTCTCGGGTTTGCAGTCGATCACCGGAGCCGGGCAGGTCCGCTTCATCACCGATGGCACGGCCTTCTCCCTTGCTTCGCTGGCCAGTTGTTCCATCCTGAGCATCAACGTCGGGGCGAACGCGACGGTGGACCTGCCGGCGCTGACCACGGCCTCGGCCTTCGGTGTCACTGCAGGGGATAGTTCGGTCGTCAACCTGCCCGTTCTGACCACTTTGGCGAACAGCAACATCTCACTGGCCAACAACCAGACGATCAACGCGCCCAATCTCAAGACCTTCACCGGCAGCAGCCTGACCCTCGGGCCCAACCAGACCCTTAACGCACCGGCCTTCACCACGATCGACAACTCCAGCTTCATCCTCAGCGGCGGCAAGACCCTGGCAGTGAACACCCCCACGTATTCTGCGGTTGGAGTCGGGGCGAGTGCCTCGCTCATCTCGCTCTCGGGTTCCGGAACGAGCCTCGATTTCTCGACGGTCAAGACGCTCAACGACGGCTTCAACGACAGTTGGGGCGGGGTCAACGTGCATACCATATCGGTCGCCAGCAATGCCTCGCTCGACCTGTCCAATACGCAGAACATCATCTCCCCGGCGCGCGGCGAGGACCGGCTCGACTTCGTCGTCAGCTCCGGTGGGTCGGTGAATCTGACCAGCCTCCAGACGATCACCGGCGCGGGGCAGGTCCGCTTCGTCGTCGATTCGCCTACGTTTACCCTGCCGGTTCTGACGGCCGCGTCCGGCGTCACCTTTGTCATGAGCGGCGGCTCGACGCTCGGTTTTCCGCTACTGGAAACCGCTGATCGCACGGCACTGAACGTCCCGAACAGCGGCACCTTCAACGCCAACGCCCTGAAGACGTTAACCAACTCCTCGATCACGCTCGGCACCGGCGGAACGCTCAACGCGACCTCGCTGAGGACCTTCACCAGCAGTTCCCTGACGCTCGGCGGCGGGCAGACCCTGAACGCGCCCGGTTTCACCAACATTGATAATTCCGTCTTCGCGATTTCCGGAGGCGCGACGTTCGCGAGCCCTGTCACGGCCTACAATGCCACAGGGCTGGCAGGCAGCAGCACGCTCTTGAACGTCTCGGGCGCCGGGTCCACGATGGATCTGTCCGCCGCCCAGACTTTCAACGACGCGTGGAACGACAGTTGGGGCGGGGTCCAGGTTCACACCATCTCGGTTAGCGGGGGCGGCACGATCAACCTCTCCAATGTCAGCACGCTCATTGCCCCCGCGCGAGCCGAGGATCGGCTCGACATCGTGATGGGGTCCGGGGGCACGGTCAACCTGGCCAAGCTTCAGTCGATCACCGGAGCCGGGCAGGTTCGTTTTGTGAGCGACGCCGCGACATTCACGCTGCCGATGCTCGCGCAGGCCGCGGGGCTGAGTTTTGCGATGAATGCCTCCTCCGTTCTCTCTCTGCCGGCCCTGACCAACGCCGACCGCTCCGCATTCACTGTGCCTGCTTCCGGGACGTTCAACCTGCCGCTGCTTACCACGCTCACCAACTCATCGATCGATCTGGCTGCCGCTGCCACTTTCAATGCCCCCAGCCTCAAGTCCTTCACCAATGGGACCTTGTCACTTAACACCGGTTCAAACCTCAATACGCCGGCCTTCACGAACATCAACAACTCGAGGATCACTCTGACCGGGGGCGCGACGCTGACGGCGGCCGTCCCCGATTACTCTGCGACCGCTCTTGGCGCAAGCTACACGCTGTTCAACGTGTCCGGCGCCGGCTCGGCGCTTGACCTTTCGTCCGTGCTGAATTTCAGCGACGCGTGGGACGATGGCTGGGGGGGGACCCAGGTCCACACCATCTCCGTCACGAACGGCGGCACCATTAACTTGGGCAACCTCCAAATCCTCGCGGTGCCCGTGCGGGCCGAAGATCGTCTGGATCTGGTTACCGGCACCGGAGGCACGATCAACCTGGCGAAACTGCAATCGTTCGTAGGCAGCGGGCAGGTCCGCGTCGTGTCCGACGCGGCGAACCTGACTTTGCCCGGCTTGGCCAGCGCCAATGGCCTGAGCTTCGCGATGAACGCGGGTTCGACCGTCAGTCTGCCCGTTCTGGCGAGCGCGGATCGCGCCACCCTTGCGGTTCCCGATGCGGGCACGTTCAACCTGCCGCAGTTGGCAATCCTGACCAACTCGTCGATCGCCGTCGGCACCGGCGGCACGTTCAGCGCCCCCAAACTCAAGACCTTTACCGGCGGCAGTCTCAGCCTTGGCGCAAACCAGACCCTCAACGTGCCGGCCTTTACGTCGTTCAATAACACGGGCTTCACTCTCAGCGGCGGCGTCACCTATGCGGTCGCAGCGCCCGTCTATTCCGCCACCGCGCTTAACGGAGCCGCCACCCTCATCTCGCTCTCCGGCAGCGGCACGAGCCTTGACTTCTCCTCCGTCAGGACCTTTAACGACGGCTGGGACGATAGCTGGGGCGGCACGCAGGTCCACACCCTCTCCGTCTCGAACAATGCCTCCCTTAATCTGTCCAATACGCAGACCCTCATCTCGCCCGCCCGCGCTGAGGATCGCCTGGACATCGTCACCGATTCCGGCGGGTTCGTGGATCTAAGCTCGCTGACTTCCATCACGAAACCCGGCCAGACGCGCTTTGTCGTCGGCGGAGGCTCGTCCATCCGCGTCGGGGATGTGAAGTCCAACCAGAACGTGGGCATCTACCTTTCGGACGTCACCTCTTCGTTCCGGGCCATCGGATCGCTGCTGCTTGGCAACAACACCCTCTCGGCGGCGGCCGGCTCCAAGATCACCATCGGTCGGCATTTCACGCACTCGGCCACGGATGAAGCCAAGGTGAACACCACGTCCGCGATCGTTCAGTTGGTAGGCCCCGGCGCACAGAGCATGGAAGTGGCCGGCAAAGACTCGGGCCTGCCGACGGATGCGTTGCCGGCCCACAACTTTGCCATCGGGCAGCTCGTGGTCGGATCGGACGAGCAGCCGAGCGTCGTGGAACTGCTCGATGTGGTGGACAACGGCAATCGCGGCGGGTCGGGAGGGAACACCGAGGCGCTCTACCTGCCCGGGCTGGGCGGGCCTGACGGACTGGTGCTCAAGGCCGGTTCGACGCTGGTTCTTGGCTCGGTCAATGTGTACTACCGCGAGGGCGCGACATGGAAGAGGCTGAATGATCTTCTGAGCGCGGGGGGCCCCACGCCGGTTGGCCCGGCTTACATCAGCTCATCGCGCGAGCTGGTTCCCAATGCCTGGAACCTCGACGCCAATGGCACTTGGTCGCCGGACGCGAACTGGG
The DNA here is from genome assembly GCA_026693085.1 of Planctomycetota bacterium. Lineage (GTDB taxonomy): Bacteria > Planctomycetota > Phycisphaerae > Tepidisphaerales > Tepidisphaeraceae > JAPLNB01. Next base: position 18,296 of record JAPLNB010000155.1, read on the forward strand.
TCGTGGGCGCCCCCAATCAGCTCGGCCTGGGCGCCTATTTTGGCGCCAAGGCCACCGCTTCGCGCACGGTCACGGTGGATAGCGACAAGACCATCGGAGTGATCAATTTCGACAACGCCAGCGGCTACACGGTCGCCGGCCCGGGCACGATCAAGCTCCAGGTGGCCGGCGACACCCGCGCCGCCATCAACGTCACCAATCGCAACGGCAATGGCAACCATCGGATCGAGGCGGCGTTGCAGCTCAATAGCCCGCTTTGGATCAGCCAGGAGTCCACCGGCCAACTGACTCTCGCCGGGCCGTTGAACAACGCCGCGGGCCAGACGGTGGCGAAGTGGGGCGCGGGGGAGGCGGTGATCAGCGGGGCGCAGACGCACGGGGCGGGGGCGAGGATACTGGGGTATGAAGGGACGTTGCGGCTGAAGAGCGATGCGGGGACGGGTTTGTCGCGGACGGCGAGCGTGGAGGCGGCGGGGGGGACGATTGTGCTGGAGACGGCGCAGCATCTGGCGAGCGCGTATGCTTATGATGGGAAGATCGAGTTGAAGGCGGGGCGGGACAAGGTGATTGTGGCGGATGAGGTGGGTTTGGGGGTCGCGGGGAAGATTGATTTGATGGACAATGCGATGGTTGTGCCGTCGGATGCGGGGAACCGGGATGGTGTGCTGCAGTGGGTTGCGCAGCAGGTGAAGTCGGGGCGGAATACGTCGCCGTTGTGGCAGGGAGCGGGGATTACGAGTTCGAAGGCGGCGGCGAATGGGTTCACGGGGTTGGCGGCGGTGATTAACGATAACGGGGAAGGCGTGACACTCGTGAGCAATGTTCTGGGGGAGAAAGTGGGGGTGAATGACATCATCGTCGGGTTTGTGTGGAATGGGGACGGGAATCTGGATGGTGTGATCAATGCGGATGACTATTTCCGGATTGACAGCGGGTACATCACGCAGAAGGGGGGCTGGTGCCAGGGGGAGTTTAACTATGATGGGGTGGTGAATGCGGATGATTATTTCTTGATTGACTCGGCGTATATCGGGCAGAGTGGGGCGATGCCGCTGGAGAAGGCGGGGATGTTTGCGGGGAGGGGGGTGGCGGTGCCGGAGGTTGGGGGGATGGGGTTGGGGTTGTTGGGGGTGGGGATGATGTGGAAGAGGAGGCGGAGGGGGAGAGATTGGAAATTGACAATTGGAAATTGAGAAATGTAAAATGGGGTAGGTTAGGGGGCTGTGAGGAACTGTTTGGTGGGGGGCCACCAGGGGGCGGAGTCGGAGAAGGGTTCGTTGGTGGGTTTCTGGTCTTTCTGGTAGTGGACGCCGCCCCAGATGACGAGGCCGTCGGCGTATTTTCGGCAGGTGGTGAGTTGGAGGAGCCAGAAGTCGGAGGGGAGTTTCTGGCCGATGAGGGAGGTGCTGTTGTGATAGTCCATCCAGATGAAAGGGATGACGGGTTTGTTGTAGCGTTTGGCTTCGAGGATGTTGGCTTTTGCGTAGTGGGGCCAGAGTGTGGGGTTGTCGTTGAAGGTGTAGATGGAGGGGAAGATGTAGTCGGATTTATCGGCGAGGGATTTGTAGAGGTCGTTGGCGGCTTGCCATTGCTTGTACTTTATTTCGAATTCGGGGAATTGTTTGTCCCACCAGGGGTCGCCGCGGTGGTCGAGTGCCTGGAGGTAGTTGACGGGGGTCCAGTAGTCTCGGCGGGGGAAGGAGGCGTAGAAGCCGAGCTTGAGGTCGGGGCGTTCGGAGCGGAGCCAGGCGAGGATTTGGGTGTAGATGTTGAGGGTGTTTTGGACGTCTGCGGGGGGGTCTCGGCGGGGTTCTTCGGGGAGGTGTTCGATGTCGATGCAGAGGATCTGGTGTAGGTCGGAGGCTCGGCGGGCGACTTGGCGAGTGGCGGCCTGGTTGGGTTTGGTCCAGTCGTAGCCGCCGCCGGGTTTGTCGAGGAGGTAGAAGAAGGAGCCGGCGGCGACGCAGATATCTTCGATGCCGAGGGATTTGAGGTCGGGTTTGTTGGTGAAGTAGGTGCAGTCGAAGACGCGGAAGTTTGAGGTTTTGGCGGCGGCGGAGACGGCGGCGGATCGTGGGGCGGCGGCGGGTCGGACGCGGTAGGAGTAGAGGGTGTCTGGGGCGAGGGATGTATCGGAGTAGGAGGTGGTTAGGGGTGAGACGGAGGCGATTTGGATGTAGCCGCCGTCGGCGCGGGCGCGTTCGATGGCGTAGCCTGTGGCGTCGGGGGGGAGGGTTGGCCAGGCGAGTTTGATGAGGGGGACGTTGGCGAGGGCGTGTGCTTGGAGGGGTGAGGCGGGGTCGGCGGATGAGGTGGGTGAGGGAGAGGAGGAAGGTGAGGAGGAGTTGAGGAGGGCGGCGCAGCCTGTGGCGATAAGGAGTGCGACGAGGAGGGGGAGGTGGAATGAGCGATGCATGAGGTGATCTCCTGTGGGCGAAGGCCTAGTTGAGCGTGGTACATGATAGCGTGAGGTAGTTGCCAGTTTCCAGTTATTGGTTGCCAGGGGGGAATTGGGTTCGTTTTGTCGAGGCGGGGTGGAGGGGGCGGAGGGAGAGAGGGGCGGAGTTTGGGTGGTGCGGCGGGTGCGAGAATGGGTGCGAGTGGTGTGGGCCATGAACAATGCCTCCCTATATAGGGGGGTGTTGCGCGAGAAGTGAGGCGGCGGCGCAGCGCGAATCGGGGGGGGAGGGGGTTTTTGTGGGGGAATGGGGTGAAAGCACTTTTGGGTTTTTCCGGGGGCGCAGCGCCGTGAATGTTGGGAAGATGTGGTAGCGGGTGGTTTGCGGGAGGGAGAGGGTCTTGGCGGGTCTGTTACGCACCCTGGGACTGTTGTGCGGACATTGGCAATTGAGAATTGCCAATTGTCAATTGCCAAATGGGGTGGGTGGGGGGTGGAGGCAGGGCGAACGCAATTGGCAGAACGGCTGGTCTCGGGCCGCCTTCAGGCAGTGGCAGGCGAGAGGGGGGGCTTTCGTATTTTCGGGGACCTATTTAGAATCAAGAATTGATATGACACCCATCACCCTAAGTCGGTCGGTTTTTCGCGATAAGGTTAATGCCTGCTGGCTGGGCAAGAACATCGGCGGGACTCTGGGGGCACCTTACGAATGCAGGCGGCACACGCAGGCACTGGAGTTCTACCATCCGGTTCCTACGGAATGCGCAGCCAATGATGATCTGGATCTGCAATTGGTGTGGCTGAAGCTGCTGGAGGAGTGTGGCATTGATCCGCCGCTGCCGCTGTTTGCGGAGTATTGGAGCCGGTACGCGGCGAGCTATCCGTGGAACGAGTATGGGTTCTTCATGCGGAATTACAGTCGGGGGCTGAGGCCTCCGGTGGCGGGGTGCTTCGAGAATTATTTTGTGGATGAGATGGGGTCGTCGATTCGTTCGGAGATTTGGGCGTGCGTACATCCAGCCGATCCGCAGTCGGCTGCACGGATGGCGTGGAAGGACTCAGCGCTGGACCACGCGGGTGGGGAGGGGATGTATGGTGAGATGTTCTGGGCGGCGGTGGAATCTGGGGCGTTTGTCGAGTCTGATGCGATCACATTGATTCGGATCGGCCTGGAGATGATTCCGTTGTCGAGCCAGGTTGCGCGGTCGATTCGAGAGGCGGTGTGGTGTTACGAAAATGGTTTGATTTGGGGGGAAGCTCGGGAACGGATTGCGTCGCGATTCGGGCACTTGCAGCCGTGCAACGCGGCGCCGAACCAGGGGTTCATCATCATCGGGTGGTTGTATGGGAGGGACTTTGGGGACAAGTTGTGCAAGGCGGTCAACTGCGGGTACGACACGGACTGCACTGGGGGTACGCTGGGCGCGCTGCTGGGGATTCTGAACGGGACGGAGGGCATTCCGGAGAGATGGCGAGGGCCCATAGGTGACGGGATTGTGTTGCACAGGTTTACGCGGAACTTCACGCCGCCGGCGACGGTTACGGAGCTTACGGATCGCACGGTGGCGTTGGCAGAGGGCGGGGACGATTCGATTGCGAGTGTGAACGTTCCGGTTGTTTTTGCAGACGAAAGCGAGGTTCCTGCGGACACGGTGTCGCGGCTATTTCGGAACGAGTTGGCGCGGCAGGCGTTGTCGCAGGACATTCACGCGGGGTCGGAAGTGGCAGATGGGATTGAAATTCGGTTTCACTATCACGGGGAGCCTGTGCTTCGTCCTGGGGTTGCGCGTGAGGTATCGGTGACATTGCCGTCCCAGCCGCCGCTGGACCGAGCCCCGTGGGCGTCGCCGGAGGTTGATCTGATCGTTCCGGCATCGTGGTCGGTCGAGCGACTGGGGCCGAATCGATTCCGGCTGTTCAGTGAACTGGCAGTTTCGGACCGGAACATAGTGGTGGTACAACTTCCGACGGGCCAATCGGTTCGGTTCGCTATGCTGGGTCCTGGGGAGGCGCGGGGTTTTGCGGCGGGGGAAAATGTTGGGACTTGTCGGAAGTGCCAGGCGCGCGTGGAGGCGTGTATTTGCGAGGCGGGATGAGAAATGCGCGCATTAAAAAACGCCGGGGGGCTCGCCCGGCGTTCAGGAGGAGGGAATGGAGAGTACCTGCATAGCGGTCACTGTAAAGGGTTATTACCAATGACCGTTTTCGAACATTTGTCTTAGAGCAACTGGGGTGCCAAGGGGGTGGGAGGGCGTATTTTTTTGATTTTCCGGTGCTTAATGGCGGTAAGCGTGAGCATTATAAGACTTTATGAACTAGCAGGCGGTGGGCTATCCAGAGCACTCTGTTGGTTGTGTGAGACAGCGGCCGCGTGAAATGGCCGGCGTATGTGTCTCCTTGTCACGCTTGGTGCCCGGTCATGTCGCTTGGTGGGGTCCGGTGCTTGTAAATGCTGGCGAAGGCAATGGCTGGGCGATTTCGTCTATGCGATATCCGAATCCGGTTGGTCCGATGGTTGAGAGATCGACACATCCGCCAGCGCGGTGATAGAGTCCCGGATGGACGCGTGCGTGGAGAGCGGAGGCGTCGGGGTAGAACTGCATGGCATTGGTTTCAACGCCCATGATGGTTCCGGCGTGGGCGGCGAGCAGGACATGGGGGATTTGAGCGAGCATAGGGTTGGTGAGATCCTGGACCATGAGTGTCATGCCGTTGGCCTTGGCGTAGCAGAGGCTTAGAAGGGCACCGGTCTGGGTCTTGCAGGTTTTGAGTGCGACGCCGGTCCAGCCCAGGGAGCGGCCGAGTTTGACGCTGTGCCAATCGTGCGCACTTTCGTCCATGAAGAGGGGCTTTCGGGCGGAGACGCTGTGGACGTCGATGCGATGGGCTTGGAGGTCGTAGGGGAAAGGTTGCTCGACGTAGAGGATCATGGCGTAGATGCGCGGGTGGTGGTCGCGGAGGCGGTCCAGGATGTTATTGACGTATTGGACGTTGGAGACGGTGCAGTTGAAATCGGTAGAGAGCCAATCCGCTTGTTGTTGGATGGCGATATTACCGACGCGTAGGAGGCGATCGTAGTCCCAATCGGGGTCATTGCCTCGGAGCTTGACCTTGAGGCACTTGAGGCCATCGGTTCGGATCCAAAGGGGTAGGAGCACGGGGTAGCCATCGTCAGGCTCATCGCCGATGAGGTCGGTTGGTTCGAGGGGGTCGAGGCCGCCGACGAGGTGCCAGGCGGGCAGTTTTGTGGGTGGGGGGTGAACGAGGAAATCATTGGGCCATTTTTGAGCGAAGGCGGTTTCGCCGGTCAGAAATGAGGCGAGATCACGGGTCATGAATTCGGGGGTGTAGGTTTGGTAGACAGGCTTTGCGGCGGCGTTTGCGTAGGCGTCGTGGAGCGCGATATCGAAGGGGGAGCAGCAGAGGAGCGCGGCGAGGTAGGGCATGTCATCGCCGATGGCGAGGCGGGCGTTGAAGGTGCGAGTGAGATGGGGGAGCATCTGTTGTTGGAAGTCATGGCCCACTTCCATTGCGTGTCCGGTGGCGTCAAAGGATGCCCAAGCTCGGGCGAGTTCGATGCAGAATTGCTTGAGCGCATGATGTCTGGGTTGGTAGGGCAGTTTGCCTGGCCAGACCCACTGAACGCTGAGGGGTGTTTCGCCCCAGCCTTGGGCGGTGTTTCCGAGTTGGTCGATGACGGTGATTCTTGCGCGAGCGCAAGTGACGGAGGTGAGGGTTTCGTGGCCGAACTTGAGGGGGACGCGAGTGTTGACGGGGAGGAAGTAGAGTTGGACGGCGACGACTCGGACATCGGTGTTGCGGAGGTGTGTCATGGTGATGGTTCTTTAATCGGGGAGTGATTTGCCTTTGGTATCCGGGGCGAGCCAGATGAGTGCCATTCCGAGGAGGTAGACGATGGGGGTGATGGTGCCGCACATTCGGGCGTAGTGGTTGTCGAAGGCGATGACGATGTGTCCCGCGGCGAGTACGGCGACGGAGGCGAGGATGCGTCCGGTGTTGTAGGAGACGCCCTGGCCGGTAGCGCGGGCGCGGGTGGGGAAGAGTTCGGGGAGGTAGAGCGGGAACCAGCCGTAGAAGGAAGCGGTGACTCCGCCGACGAGTGCGACCATGAGGAGGAATGCGGGGCCGTAGGTGTTCATTTTCCAGAAGAGTGTGACGCAGGCGATGAGGGAGATGGCGCAGAGGGTGAAGTAGGTTCGTGGTCGGCTGAGTTTACCGGCGATGATGGGTGTGAGGAGGCTAAAGAGGACGGCTCCAGCGGCGGAGGCGATTTGTGCGTAGGCCTTAGCGCGGGGGTTTCCGGGGTTGATTTCTTTGTCGACCCAGATGGGGATCCACTGGACGGAGGCCCAGGTTCCGATGAGGGCGATGGAGGTGAAGATGATGGCGAGGAGGGTGGTGCGTCGGAGTATTGGGGAGAAGATTTCGCGGAGGGGCTGGACGTTCTGGTGTTGCACGGCGAGCTGCCAGCGTGGTGATTCTGGGACGAAGAGGCGGATGAAGAAGGTGAGCAGAGCGGGGCCGGCGCCGACGAGCATGACCCATCGCCAGGATTGGGGTGTGACGGGGAAGATGACGCCGCCGAGTGCGATGGTGAGGATACCGAGGTTGGCGGCGGCGCCGATGCATCCGGCGAGGAGTGGTCTTCGGTTTTGTGGCCAGCATTCCATAACGAGAGCGACTCCGAGGGACCATTCGCCGCCCATACCGAGTGCGGCGACGAAGCGTAGCGAAGCGAGGTGCCATGGGGCCTGAGCGAAGTAACCGAGGCCGGTGAAGAGGGAGTAGACGAGGACGCTGAGTGCCATGGCGCGGACGCGTCCGATGCGGTCGCCGAGCCAGCCGAAGATGAGGCCGCCGCAGGCGGCGCCGAGGAGCCAGCAGGCGGTGACATAGCCGAACCAAGCGGCGACGGATTCATCGCGGAGGGTTTGTGGGAGGGTGCTGAAGAACTCGAGGAGCGCGGGCCGTCCGATAAGAGGGAAGATTCCTTGTTCGAGGCCGTCGAATCCCCAGCCGAGGAAGGCTGCGAGGAGGACGAGCCAGCGATCTCGCTGTGTCAGATCCGTCTGCGGCGGGATTGAATCATAGTTCAGCACCGTTCGCGGCAGTTCTGATTGGTGTGTCATCGAGCGACTCCGTGAGAGAATGAGCTGCAATGCTGAAGGGAGCGATGCTAACTGATCGGGGGGGATGAGAAAAGGAGGGGCAAGGGGGCTTTGGTTTTGGGGCGGGGTTCAATTAGACTAAGGCGGCATTGGGATCGCCGGATGAGGTGAATGTTTCATGAGCGCTGTTGAGTCTTCTGATCCTGAGTCTGTTCGTCTGGCGGAGGATGGGCAGGGTGTGTCGAACTGGAAGCGGTGGGGGCCTTATTTGTCGGAGCGGCAGTGGGGGACGGTTCGGGAGGATTACTCGGCGGACGGGGATTGCTGGGAATACTTTCCGCATGATCACGCTCGCAGCCGTGCGTATCGGTGGGGGGAGGATGGGCTTTTGGGGATCACGGACCGAGAGTGCCGGGTGTGTTTTGCGGTGGCGTTGTGGAACGGGCGGGACCCGATTCTGAAGGAGCGGTTATTTGGGTTGACGAATTTGGAGGGTAACCACGGGGAAGACGTGAAGGAGCTTTATTTTTACCTGGACTCGACGCCGACGCACTCGTACATGAAGGCATTGTACAAGTATCCGCAGGCGGAGTTTCCGTATGGTGGTCTAGTGGAGGAGAACCGGCGGCGGAACCGGCAGGTAACGGAGTTTGAGATTGCGGATACGGGGGTTTTTGACGATGGGCGGTATTTTGACATTTTCGCCGAGTACGCCAAGGCATCGCCGAATGATATTCTGATCCGGTTGACGATTGCCAACCGGGGGGGCGAGGCGGCGGCGCTGCATGTGTTGCCGACGTTGTGGTTCAGGAATACGTGGACGTGGGGGTGTGCGCACGAGGGGTGCACGTTAAAGCCGGAGATGAAACGGACGTCGGCGACGAGCATTGAAGGGGATCATGAGACGCTGGGAAGGTTTCGGTTGGACATTGAGGCGATGGCGGAAGGGGAGGGGCCGGAGTTGCTGTTCACGGACAATGAGACGAACTTGAAGCGGTTGTACGATGTGGCGAACGGGGGGCGGCATGTTAAGGATGCTTTTCACAATTACGTGATTCAAGGGGATGTGGAAGCGGTTAACGCGGGGTGCAGCGGAACGAAGGCGGCGGCGCATTATGTGCTGAATTTGGCGGCGAGGTCGCAACGGGTGCTTCGGCTGCGGCTGCGGGTCGGTGAGGAGGCTTCGGGCGCGTCATTTTCGGATTTTGAGCCGATTTTTTCGCAGCGTGTGGCGGAGGCGGAGGCGTTTTACACGCGGCACATTCCGCAGTCGCTTCCGGCGGCGGAGCGGCAGGTGATGCGGCAGGCATTTGGCGGTTTGCTATGGAGCAAGCAATTTTATCATTATGTGGTGGAGGACTGGCTGAGGGGCGATTCGGTGGAGCCGCGACCGCCTGGGCAGCGGAAAGAGGGGCGTAATCACGACTGGGTGCACTTGTTCAACCGGGACGTGATATCGATGCCGGACAAGTGGGAGTATCCGTGGTATGCGACGTGGGACGCGGCGTTTCACATGATCACGATGGCGAGCATCGACCCGGACTTTGCGAAGAGGCAGCTACTGCTGTTTTTGCGGGAATGGTACATGCATCCGAACGGGGAGTTGCCGGCGTACGAGTTCAACTTTTCGGATGCGAATCCACCGGTGCACGCGTGGGCGTGCTGGCGGGTGTACAAGATGACTGCGCCGCGGGGGAAGCGTGACACGGATTTTCTTGCGCGAGCGTTCCAGAAACTGTTGCTGAATTTCACGTGGTGGGTGAACCGGAAGGACGTGACGGGCAAGCATATTTTCGGTGGCGGGTTCCTTGGGCTTGATAACATTGGTGTTCTGGACCGATCGAAGCGGCTGCCGTCGGGGCAGGTTCTGGAACAGGCGGACGGGACTTCGTGGATGGCGTTCTACTGCGGGACGATGCTGAATATTGCATTGGAGCTGGCGACGGTGGATCGGACGTACGAGGACATCGCGTCGAAGTTTTTCGAGCATTTCGTGCGGATTGCGGATGCGATCAACACGGTGGGGGGGGATGGGTTGTGGTGCGAAGGGGACGGATTCTACTACGATCAGCTTCGGGCCGGGTCGAGGACGACTCGGATGTCGGTGCGGTCGATCGTGGGGCTGATTCCGCTGATGGCGGTGGAGGTTCTGGATCAGGAGACGATCGATCGTCTGCCGGGGTTTAAGAAGCGGATGGACTGGTTCATGGCGAACCGGCAGGACCTTTCGCAGCAGATCACGTATATGGCGTGTTCGTCGGCGTCGTCGCCGAGCGTGGAGGGCTGGCGCGGGAGCACGTGGTTGCTGGCGATCCCGAGCCTTTCGCGGCTGAAGGGGGTTTTGCGGCACATGCTGGATGAGAACGAGTTTCTGTCGCCGTATGGAATCAGGTCGCTATCGGCGTATCACCGTGAGCATCCGTTTGCGTTGCCGGGTGAAGGGCCGGAACGTTGCGTGCAGTATGTACCGGGCGAATCGGACACATCGCTGTTTGGGGGGAACTCGAACTGGCGCGGGCCGATCTGGATGCCGATCAACTATCTGTTGATTGAGGCGTTGGAGCGGTATGACTACTTTTACGGGGACTCGCTGCAGGTGGAATGTCCGACGGGGTCAGGGCACATGATGACGCTGAAGCAGGTTGCGCGAGAATTGGCGTTGCGGTTGTGTCACTTGCTGTTGCCGGAGCCAGTTGGTTTGCGGCCATGTCATGGGCTGGATCTGCGGTTTGCCATCGATCCTTACTTTAAGGATTTGGTGCTGTTCCATGAGTATTTTCATGCGGATACTGGGCGGGGCTTGGGCGCGAGCCACCAGACGGGCTGGACGGCGCTGATTACGCGGCTGATCGAGATTGCAGCCCAGCGATAGGGGGTGGCGGGGCGAAGCGAGAGGCAGGACTGGCGGCGGCACTTGCGTTTCGGGGCGGGTTAGGTAAAAGAAAGTTGTGCCTGACTTAACCATCGATGTTGCGGGACTGAGACTGGCCAACCCGATGCTGACGTGCTCGGGGACGTGTGGGTATGCGCTGGAATATGCCGACTTCATGGACCTTTCGAAGCTTGGCGCGTTTGTGACGAAGTCGATTACGCGTGAGGAGAGGGCGGGCAATGAGGCGGCGCGGATCGTGGAGGTGCGAGCGGGGATGCTGAACGCGATCGGTCTGGCGAATGTGGGGCTGGACCGGTTTTTGGAGGAGAAAGTGCCGCTGCTGCGGAAGATGCCGTGCCCGGTGATTGTGAATGTGGCGGGTCATTCGGTTGAAGATTACACGGCGACGTGCGGGGCGATGAACGATTTGGAATGCGTGGCGGGGGTGGAGTTGAATGTTTCATGTCCGAATGTGAAGGATGGGCTGACGTTTGGGACGCATGCGGGGCAGTTGAAGGAGTTGACGCGGCAGGTGAAGAAGGTTCTGCCGAAGAAGCCGTTGATTGTGAAGCTGTCGCCAAACGTTGAGGACATCACGGTGATGGCGAGGGCGGCGGTGGAAGGTGGGGCGGATGCTCTGTCGCTGGTGAACACGTTTACGGCGATGGCGATAGACATTTGGAAGCAGCGGCCGCGTCTGGCGAACGTGACTGGGGGTTTGTCGGGTCCGGCGATCAAGCCGATCGCGTTGCAGTTGGTGTCGCGGGTGTATCGGAGCGTGGCGAAGGGGGCGGGAGTGCCGATCATCGGGATGGGTGGTATCCAATATTGGCAGGATGCGGTTGAGTTTATGCTGGCAGGAGCGACGGCGGTGGCGGTGGGGACGGCGTTGTTTGTGGATCCGAATACGCCGATGGCGATTTGCGAGGGTCTTGTGCAGTACCTGGCGAAGATGAAGGTTGAGCGGGTGAGCGAGCTGGTGGGGGCGTTGCGGATGCCTGGGGATGAGGCGGTGGCGGGGTGAGCATATCCGTGAATTATTTATCGCGTTTGAGAGGCAGGCCAAGGCGAGGGTCGTCCAGGTCGAGGCGGTACATGATCTGGTTGTAGTCGTAGCGTGGGGTTTGAAAGGGGTTTCCGGAGAAGGTGTTGCAGTAGGTTCCTTCGAAGAAGATGACCCGTCCGGCGTCCTGGTCGAAGAAGGGGTGTTGCTTGGGGTTGTAGAAGGTGTATTTGTCGTGGGTGACGATTTTTCGGGCGAAGGTCCAGGGTCCTGTGGGGGAATCGGCCTCGGCGAACCAGACCTCGCCGAGGACGGATGATCCCATTATTTGGACGCCGATCATGATCCAACGTTTGCGGTATTGGTTCCAGTAGACGGAAGCGCCGTGCATATCGACCTCTTTGTTGGTATCGATGTCGCGAAGTTGGAAGTGAGCTTCGGCGGGTGTGATTTTGTCGGCAGCGATGAGTTCGCGTTCCTCTTTTTGAGCTGTGGGGTCGGTATTGGGTTTCCAGGCGTAGACGAGGCGTCCGTCGGGTGTTCGGTCGACGTGGGGGTTGTGTTTGTCGTACTTGGAGCCTGGGGTCAGGCAGGTGAAGGCTTCGTAGGATGCGGGATCGGTGATGGAGTTGATGTGTGCCTTGACGCGGACGGTGGGGTAGGGTGTGGGGAAGAGGAAGAAGTCGTGGGCATTGTCGTTGACACGGATGGGGTGGCCGCGTGGGCACCGCCACTGCTGTGCGAGGTCGAACTCTTTGTACTTATCGAAGGTCTGGGTCTGATCATTGAAGAGCATGAGGCCGTGTTCGAGCATTGTGGCGAGGTTCTTCATTCGAGAGTAGTGGGCGAGCAAGCGTTCCTGGGCGGTGTCGTCGGGGATAAGGAGAAGGCCATCGATCCAAACGGGGCCATCGGCTTTCATGGGGGCCATTTTTCGGCTGAATCCGTTTTGATCGACGAAATAGGTGAGATCGACGCCAAGGGCGGGGTCGAGGGCGCCTTTTCCGGGGAGCAGGGACGTGGCGCCGGACATGGCGAACTGGCCGAGGGGGTATCCGGGCGTATTGGTGTCGCCCCAGAACCAGTAGAGTTTTTGGCGGTAGAGGATGGATTGGACGGAGTCTTGGCCGAGGACTTGTCCGTTGAGGAGGGGGTTCTGGGTGGGTGTTCGGAGGCCGAGGCGGACGGTGTCGGCGTAGATGCCATGGCCGGTGATGCGGTAGAGTCGTTGGGCGATGTTGATGCGTTTGATTTTGAGTTGTGCGGAAGCTCCTGGAAGTGGATGGAGCCTGGTGCCGTGGAAGCCGAAGCCGTCTTTGGGGAATTCGTAGCCGTGGCTGCGGATGTTGAAGAAGACGTCCTGGTTCATGAGTCCTGGCTCATCGAAGGCGATGATTCCGTTGCTGTCGGAGTAGTAGCGGATGTTGTTGACGGTTTCGAGTTCTACGAGCGGGACGCCTCGGCCGGTTTGTTCATCGACGACGGTGATCTGGAAGTATTTGTTTTGCGCAGCAGAAGTGGCGGAGGCGAGCAGAATGGCGGTGAGCAGGGCCATCAGTGGAAGGTGAGTCAGGATGGGTGGATTGATCTTTGGCATTGGGTCTCCGGATGTTGAAACTAATGAGGAGTGTAACATGTGGGCAGGCGGTGCAAATGGAACGAGGCATTATAGACTGTGGGATTGGGATATCGCGCTGGTTCATTAGTAAATAAGGCCGAGCCTGATAGGATGGATATTGTGTGATCGCGTGGGGTTCGATGAGTTCGGATGCATGAATGATGATGTCTAACCGGAAGGAGACGCAATGAACGCATGCAGAATCTTGATGCTCGGCATCTGTGCATTGTCAGTGGCTTTGTCAGGTGGGTGTGTGGCGAAAAGCGAGTTGACCAAGGTGGAAAGCGAGCGCGATCAGCTCAAGGCCCAGATGAAGGAAGTGACGGCAGCTCGCGACCAGAGCCAGGTGGATCTGGAGAAGGCCCGGGCGGCGGTGGGCGCCGCGGAAGCGAAGTTGAAGGCAGCCAACAACCAGTTGGCGGAGGCAAACAGCGAGGGGGCGAAGACCAAGGGCGCATTGGGCAAGGCTGAAAGCAGGGCGAAGGAACTGGAGGCGGCGGCGGCGACGTCGAGGGACGCGCAGACCAAGTTGGGGGCGGATCTGAAGGGTGCTCAGGACAAGGCACAAGCGGCGGAGAATCAGGCCAAGACGCAAAACGATCAGGTCGCGGGGCTTCGCAAGCAGGTTGATCTGCTGAGCCAGGAGAAGGCGGAGGGCGACAAGCGGTCCGGCGACTTGCAGAAGCAGGTGGACGGGTTGCGGAAGGATCTGGCGAATGCCAAGGCGGCGAGCACGACGAGGCCGGCTGGTGAGTGAGGATTGTCGGCATTGAGTGTGTGAGGGATAGGGGGTGGAATCGTGTGAAGGGGAGCCGCGGCTTATGGAAGTTTGTTGATTTGGAGGAGGGATCAGGGGGGATCTGCGGGGTGTTGTTGAGGCCGCACCCTTTACATACCGTGGGGGGCGCATAGACTGCATCGCCCGTGTTTTTCGGTTTTCACTGTTTCTCCGGTTATTCCGGAGGTTATCAAGGGAAACACTCATGAGCATCAATATCGAATTCATCCAAGCCCGGCAGATTCTGGACTCTCGAGGCAACCCGACGGTTGAGGTGGATGTTGTATTGGAGAATGGGGCGCTTGGCCGCGCTGCTGTGCCGTCTGGCGCGAGCACGGGTGAGAACGAAGCGTGCGAGCTGCGGGATGACGACAAGAAGAAGTACATGGGGAAGGGCGTCTTGAAGGCGGTTGACAACGTCAACACGACGATCGCGCCGGAGCTGATCGGGCTGGACCCGCAGGACCAGGAAGCGATCGATCAGCTCATGATCGATCTGGACGGGACGCCGAACAAGGCGAAGCTGGGAGCGAACGCGATCCTTGGGGTTTCGATGGCGGTAGCGAAGGCGGCGGCGGAAACCGCGGGCCTGCCGCTGTACCGGTATCTAGGCGGGACGGGCGCCAGGACGCTGCCGGTTCCGATGATGAACATTTTGAACGGCGGGAAGCATGCGGATAACAACGTTGATTTTCAGGAGTTCATGATCCAGCCGTGGGGATTTGGGAGCTTTTCGGAAGCGATGCGGGCGGGCGTTGAGATTTACCACTCGCTGAAGAAAGTGCTGCATAAGAACAAGATGAGCACGGCGGTGGGGGACGAAGGCGGGTTTGCGCCGGACCTGAAGGATAACGAAGACGCGTTGAAGGTGATCGGGGAGGCGGTGGAAGCTGCCGGGTACAAGTTCGGGAAGCAGGTTTTCGTCGCGTTGGACCCTGCGGCGAGCGAGCTGTGGGACAAGGAGAAGAAGGGTTACAAGTTTTTCAAGAGCAACCCGGACAAGGTTCTATCGCCGGCCGAAATGGTGGATTACTGGGCCAAGTGGATCGAAAAGTACCCCGCCATTCGCTCGTTGGAAGACGGCTGCGCCGAGAACGACTGGGAAGGCTGGAAGCTTCTGACGGACCGGGTTGGGAAGAAGGTGCAGTTGGTGGGCGACGATGTTTTCGTCACCAACGTCAAGTTCCTCGAGCGAGGGATCCAGACCGGCACAGCCAATTCCATCCTCGTCAAGGTCAATCAGATCGGCACGCTCAGCGAGACGTTCGCGGCGGTGAACCTGGCGATGCGGAATGGTTACAGCGTGGTTCTGAGCCACCGTTCGGGGGAAACGGAGGATTCGACGATTGCGGACATTGCGGTGGCGACGAACTGCGGGCAGATCAAGACGGGCGCCCCGGCGCGCAGCGACCGGGTTGCGAAGTACAACCAGTTGTTTCGGATCGAGGAGCAGCTTGGCGAGCAGGCGCAATTCGGCGGAAAGTTCTGGAATAAGTAATGCCGATAATAGGGGCGGGCATCGTTCCGCCATGGAAGATCAGTTGATCTTGAAGGGCGAGGCAAGGCTCGCCCTTTTTTGATTGGTTGCGTGGTTGGGAACGCGATTGCTGTAATAGCCATGACGCTTACCGACCAGAGGATACCGGCCGAAGGGATGGGCACTGGGGAAGCACCGGCGTTGCCGAAGGGTGCAGCAGGCAAGAACGGCTGGACGATCGTTCTGATAAGCATTGGGATCAATCTGATTGCGTGCTGCCTGCTGATTCCGCAGGCGGACGAGAATCGGCAGCAGTTGTATGAATGCGAGAAACTGAGTGTGGACCTGGGGCACGTGAAGAAGCAGTCGCAGATGAACGAGGAGTTTATCAAGCAGATGAACGAGGATCCGGCGTTGGCTGAACGGCTGGCACAGCGGCAGTTGCACCTGATCCGCAAGGGGATGACAGTGCTGGAAATGCCTGGGGTATTGGTGTCGGAAGGGGATCGATCGCCGTTTGTTCTGGTGAGCGTGTCTCGTCCGCCGCCGATGCCGGCGTGCCCGAAGATAGGGGGCAAGTTGGCGGAGGTTTTCCGAGACTCGCGGAACCGGCTTTACCTGATTGGTGGGGGGCTGATGCTGGTGGCGACGGGGTTGGTCCTCGGCTCCACGCCGAAGGCGGATGGCGCGGTGTGACTGGGGTGAATTGACAAATGATGGCAGGCGATTTTCAATTGCCCATTGGTATTTGCATGCCCAAAGCAATTGCCATCGAGACGTCCGGCCGGGTTGGCTCGGTCGCATTGGCGGAGGGAGGTGGGATCGTTGTTGAATCGGAGTTTCCGCACGGGCTGAAACACGCGGCGGGGATGATTCCGATCATCGACGGTTTGTGCCGGGAGCGAGGGTGGTTGGCGGCTGATTTAGGGGAGGTTTACGTTTCGGCAGGGCCGGGCTCGTTTACGGGTTTGCGTATTGGGATCACGGTGGCCAAGGCGCTTGCTTTGGCGACGGGGGCGAAGATCGTAGCGGTTCCGAGCGTGCGTGTTCTGGCGGAGAATGCTCCCGCGGAGGCGGGGCATGTGATAGTGGTTCTGGATGCGAAGCGGGAACAGATTTTCACGGCGCGATTTGAGCGATGCGGGGGGAGTTGGATCGAACGAGAGGCGGCTCACCTTGATTCGCTGATTGGGATGGTCGGTCGGTCGCCGCGGCCGGTGTATCTGATTGGGGAAGGTATTCCGTTTCACCAGAAATATATCTGTGGGGGCGATTCATCGATCCTGTTGACCGTGGAAGGCGCATGGCGGGCGAGTGCCGGGGTTGTGGCGAGGCTGGGGATGGAGATGGGGCGGAAGGGGCAGTTTTCGGATCCGTACCGGCTGATTCCGATTTACATTCGTTCGTCTGAGGCGGAGGAGAAGCGTTTAGGGGCGGAGGAGGCTGGGAAAGCGAGGTGATGGAGGTTGTCAGAACAGGTTATTGGCGTAGTAGATGACGGCGATGAAGCATCCGATTCCGCCGCAGATCATGCCGGCGATGGCCAATCCCTTGCCGCCGCCGTCGCCTTCGTTGCGGTTGACCTGGGTGTAGCCGATGACACCGAAGACGAGTGCGAGTACGGGCAGGATCAAGGTGAGAGCTGCGGGTATTGCGATGATTCCGAGGACGAGAGAGGCGACGCAGAAACCGTTGCTTGCACCGGCGGCTTCGACGGTGGTTCCTTCCATGGTGAAGGGCATGCCGCAGGCCTTGCAGTTGTTGGCGGCGATGGGGCTTTGGCCTTGGCAGCGGGGGCAGATGATGGCCTGTCGGCGGTCGGCGAGGCGGAGGATCTTGGGAGCGCGGTCGCCGGCGGCGGCGTAGGCGTGGACGGGGTGGGGGTCCTGCCGGATGATCTGTCGGGTGCTTGGGTCGATGAGGCGGCCATAGCGGTCGAGGATGGGGATGGTGATCTGCTTGCCGCAGGTGGGGCATTGTCCTTCCTGTGCGGCCATGGCTTGGGTCGCTTCGAGACGAGACGAGCAGTAAGCGCAGTTGAAGCCATATCGCTTGCCGGATGCTTGGGGTCCGATGAGGCCGGAGTAGCCGCGTGACAATCGGCTTGGGAGGTTGGCGGTTCCGGTTGCGGCTGCGGCGACCATTGCGTTGGAATTGGCGGGGACGTGCAACGTGGTGGAGCAGGTGGGGCATCGTACCCGTTGCCCGGCCTGATGCGGCTCGGCGCAAAGGGGCGTCTGACAGACATGGCAGGGGAATACGATCATTTCTGCAGGTCGATGCTAATCGTGCGCATCCATTTTGGAAAGGCATTTCATTGGATGGGACATCCTGGCATAAGGGGCGGCTTGATCTTCGGATAGGAGACAATGACAAAGCAGGTGTTCTGCGGCATAATCTCCACTTCGGCGATTTGGCCGAGGTAAGATCACTGAAGGAAATCCATGCTCGACGCACTGACGGAACGATTCAGCAAAGTATTCCGAGGCCTTTCGGGTCGCGGGCGAATCAGCGAGGAGAACGTCCGCGAAGCGATGCGTGAGGTTCGCACGGCGCTGCTTGAAGCGGACGTCAACCTCCAAGTGGTTAAGGACTTCACGGACAAGGTTCTGGAAAGAGCCACGGGGCAGGAGGTTATCCGCAGCCTGCAGCCTGGCCAACTGATGGTGAAGATTGTTTATGACGAGCTGGTGAACCTGATGGGCCCGGTGGACACGAACATTTTGTTTGTTCAGCCGGGTCCAACGATCATCATGATGTGCGGTCTGCAGGGCTCAGGTAAGACAACGACGTGCGGGAAACTGGCCAAGTATCTTGTTTCCAAAGGGCATCAGCCTCTTCTGGGCGCGGCCGACTTGCAGCGTCCGGCCGCGATCGAACAGCTTCGTGTTGTCGGCGAGCAGGCAGGGGTACCCGTGTACAGCGATCCTGGGAGGGCCGCCGAGCATGGGCAAGTCGCTCGAGGCGCCGCGGTCGCCGTGTGCCGGGGTGCGGTGGCACAAGCCAAGTCAACGGGCCGTGATACGGTGATTCTGGATACTGCCGGCCGGTTACATATTGACGACGAGCTGATGGGGGAGTTGCGTGAGATCAACTCGCAAATCAGGCCGCACCAGATTTTTCTGGTTCTGGATGCGATGTCCGGTCAGGATGCAGTGAACAGCGCCAAGGCGTTTAACGAACAGCTCGAGCTGGACGGGTTGATCCTGACGAAATTCGACTCCGACACCCGCGGCGGGGCGTTGTTGTCGGCGAAGATTATCACGGGCAAGCCGGTGAAGTTCATCGGCACGGGGGAGAAGCTTGACGGGATCGAGGAGTTTCGGCCGGAGGGCATGGCGCAGCGCATCCTGGGTATGGGCGACATTGTGGGCCTGGTGACGGAGGCGATGGACAAGTTCGACCAGGATGAGACGGCCCGGCTGCAAGCGAAGATGGAGAAGGGGAATTTCACGCTCGACGACTTTATGGCCCAGATGCGGCAGGTCCGGAAGCTTGGGCCGATGGGCAAGATCATGGGGATGATCCCCGGCATGAGCGAGCTGACGAAGCAGATGAACATGGGCGAAGGCGAAGTCGAGATGCAGATGACGCACATGCAGGCGATCTACAACTCGATGACTCCGACGGAGCGGAAGACCACCGATTTGATCGAGGGTGGGAGGCGGCGGCGTATTGCGCGTGGGGCGGGTGTGGAGCTCAACGAGGTCGGGCAGTTCATCAAGCAATTCGAGATGAGCCGCGACATGATGCGTGCGGTCGGCGGCATGGGAATGATGGGCAAAATGCAGCTCATGAAGTCGCTGATGTCCGGCAAACTCAACACGCTGGGCATGCCTGGCGGGCCGATGCTCAAGACCAAGAAATCGAGTTACATGGAGAAGAAGGACCGGAATAAGAGGAAGAAGCGATGAGAGTTGTGAGTTGTCAGTGTGGTTTACGCGGCTGGTGAGTGGCAACTGGGGACTGGGACCGACGTATGCCAAGCATCACGGGAATCACGGAGCAGAAGCGGACGCCGACCCGCCGGAATATTTTCCTCGACGGCCGCTACGCTTTCCCCTGCTCGGTTAACGTGGTCGCCAAATATCGTCTTCGCGTGGGGCTTGCCCTCTCCGAAGAACAAATCAACGAGATCCAGTGCGGCGAAGTCCGGCAGGAGTGCTTCGACAAAGCGGCCGAATTCCTTGGCCGCCGCTTGCACAGCCGTTCCGAGCTTCACCAGAAACTGCGTAAACAGGAATACCCCGCGGCCATCATCATTAGCGTTCTGGACGACCTATCGCGGCTCGGGTACATCGATGACGAGCGATTCGCGAAGACCAAGGCGCTCTCTGCCGCCGAGCACAAGCAGCACGGGCGTCGGCGGGCGTTTATGGAACTGCTGAAGTGCGGCGTCAAATCGGACACCGCCAATCGGGCGCTCGATGAGGTGTATCAGGAAGTCGACGCGATCGGGCTTGCCCGGCAGTTGATCCAGAAACAAATTCCGCGTCTGCGGCGGCTAGACCCTCTGGTTGCGCGGCGCCGGC
Source organism: Planctomycetota bacterium (assembly GCA_026693085.1). GTDB lineage: Bacteria > Planctomycetota > Phycisphaerae > Tepidisphaerales > Tepidisphaeraceae > JAPLNB01. The sequence goes on from JAPLNB010000155.1 coordinate 38,103, forward strand.
TGGTGGGCCTGCTGCAACGCCGGGGGTTTGATTATGGCGCGATGCGGCCGATGATCGACGAAGCGCTTGGCCGGCCCGACGAACCCGGCTAGATAGAACGCAGGTGAATCGAAAGTGGGAGAAGCAGAGGCTGACAAGCAGCCAGTGGCAGGCGGGAAGGGGGGCACTTACGTAATTTGGTGGACTTATTTATTGCGAATCGGTTCGTTCAGCCGTGTACGTGCGGGGCGAGTTTTCCGGGTTCTTTAGACAATGGACCTCCCGCCATCGAGGCGGATGATCTGGCCGGTGATGTAGTTGCCCGTGGTGCACAGATAGTAAATCAGTTCTGCGACATCTGCCGGGGTTCCGGCATGAGCGAGGGGCACCCGCTGCAGATACTCGGCGCGCTTCTGCTGAGCGATCCCGTGCGGCCAATCGACGACTCCGGGCGCAATGCCGTTAACCGTGACCTCCGGCGCCAGCTCGCGCGCCAGGCCGACGGTCATATTCGCCAGGGCGGCCTTGCTTGCGCAGTAAATCAGATGATCGGGTCGGGGCCGCTCGGCGATGAGGTCGACCATGTTGATGACATGCCCGCGATTGTGGCGAAGGTGGGCCTCGAAGTGCCTGCACAAGAGGAGTGGCGCTTCCACATGAAGGGCCCAGAACCGCCGCGACTGCTGCAAGGTGACTGCCTGGAGCGAACTGGGCTGATACAGGGAAGCATTGTTGACCAAGATGTCCAGGCGGCCGAATCGGTTGCTAAAAGCGGTGGCAATGGCCGCCACCGCCCGGTCCGGCTCGGCCAGATCGGCGGGCATCGTCACGACCTGCCGGCCGGACGCCACCAATCGCTCCGCCAACTCCTGCGCCTCGCGTTGGCTGTTGAAATAGGTGAACGCAACATTGCAGCCAGCGGCGGCGAGGCGTTCGACGATCGCCCGGCCGACCCGCTTCGCCCCGCCAGTTACCAACGCGACGCGACCTGTCAATTCCATGCCGTTGAGCATACCCGAAAGGGGTGGGTTTTGCGTCACCGGGGCGCGGAAGTATATGCGGTGGTTGTCTTGCCCTATACTTTGGGCATGGAAATCAACCTGGTGGTTCTGAACGTGGGCAACTCGCGTGTGGCGATCGGCGTTTTCGTTGCCGGGAATCTCGAGTATGTGGCGCGTGTTTCCCAGGAGCATCGTCAGGACTGGCGGGGAAGAATTGGTGATGCTTTTTCTCGGGTCAAAGGGCGGCCGAGCGTCGGCGTTGCAGCCGCCAGCGTCAATCCGCCGCTCAATGAGCTGATCGAGCACATTGTCAAGGAGCAAACCAACTGCAGGACGGAGTGGGTGGGGAAAGACATCGAGTTGCCGATCAAGGTGCTCACGGAAGAACCCGAGCAGACGGGCGTTGATCGGATTCTCAACGTTGCCGCTGCGTACGAGCAGATGGGGAAGGCGTGCGTGGTTGTGGATGCGGGGACGGCGATCACCGTCGATTGCTGCAATGACAAAGGCGAATTTCTTGGCGGCGCGATCGCGCCTGGCGTGAACATGATGCTGGAGGCGTTGCATGAGAAGACGGCCAAGCTGCCGCGGGTCGAACTGGCGGTTCCGACGGGGGCGTTTGGGCAGAGCACGCAGCAGGCGATGCTGCATGGGGTGTATCATGGGATTCGGGGGATGGTCAAAGAGTTGACGGAGAATTACGCGACGGCGTTGGGTTATTGGCCGGAGATTATTGCGACGGGCGGGGACGCGCAGAGGCTTTTTGAGGATTGGGAGCTGATCCACGCGGTGTCGCCGGACTTGGCGTTATACGGGATTGCGTTGGCGTACTCGGCGTATCAGGCGAAGCAGAAGACGTGAGGCATTGACATTAGGCCGGAGCAGACGCGTTGATGTCCGCCAGCAGAGCGATTCTCCTGACCCCGCCCGGCAGTGCCGCGATTGCGGTGATCCGTCTGATGGGTCCGGCGGTAGGGGGGTTTCTGCGGGGGCATTTTTCAGGGCTGTGGAATCCTGGTCGGCCGATCCATGGTCAGTTGAGTGAGGGAGGCCGGAATCTGGACGATCCAGTGATCGTCGTCTCGGCGGATGGGCGATTGGCGGATGTGAGCGTTCATGGCGGGCCGTGGGTTGTGCGAAGTGTACTGGAGCTTGCGGGGCGTGCTGGATTTGAAGTGTTGGGAAAGGGCCCGTTGCCGGTGCCGCTTGAGGCGGTTGATGGGGAGACGGTGCTTGATCGCGAGGTGGGTGCAGTGGTTCCATTGGCCAAGACGGAACTGGGGTTGCGCGTGCTGCTGTCGCAAGTGGAAGCGTGGCGGGAGTTTTGCGAACGCGCGCCGAGGGAGCGCGATCTGTCGGAGCAGATCGGTTGCATTCTGTGTGATCGGAGCCTTTTCTGGCTGCTGCATCCGCCGCGCGTCGCGATCGTTGGCGCCCCGAATGTGGGCAAATCGACGGTCGCGAATCAGCTTTTTGGGCAGAATCGCTCGATCACCGCCGACGTACCCGGCACGACTCGCGACTGGGTGGGAGAGCTGGCGAACCTTGACGGGTTGGCGGTGATGCTGGTGGACACTCCTGGGTTTGGGGCGACGGAGGACGCGATCGATCGCGAGGCGATCGAGCATGCTTCGGGGCAGATCGAAGCGGCGGATCTGGTCGTGGTAGTGCTGGACGCGACGCAGGCGCTCTGCGGGCAAAGGGTTCTGACTGAGTTGGACGGTGGGCATATGACGATCATCAACAAAATTGATCAACCGGCCGCGTGGGACGTGCAGGGCATCAACGGGATTGAGATCTCAGCGCTGAGGGGCGAGGGCATCGACGAGGTGCGTCGGGCGATCCGCGAGCACTTTGAATGCGAAGGGATCAAGGCCGCTGAGCCTCGGTGGTGGACGGACCGGCAGAAGGACCTGCTCGAGCGAGCCGCGCGATCGGCCGCGGGCGCCGCCGAGCTTCTATCTTCTGTGTTCTGTGTCTGAGGAGAGGCATTTGGTCCGGCTACATCCACAAGCGGGCAAGGTCTTGATATGTAACCAGCAAAAAGACGCTAAGGATGATCGCCAGGCCGACGACCTGTGCGGCGGTCTGCATGCGTGGGGAGAGCGGCTTGCCGGAGATCTTCTCCACGATGAGGAAGACGAACAATCCGCCGTCGACGATGGGGATGGGGAGGAAATTGACGACCGCGAGGTTGGCGCTGATCATGGCGAGGAACCAGATGAGCCAATCCCAGCCCTTGAAGGCGAACATGGACCCGGCGTGGACGATGCCGATGGGGCCCATGAGGTTTGATGCGCCGACGGAGCCTTGGAAGAGCCGTCGGAGGGTGACGTAGAACTGGAGGAGGAGGTCGCGTGTTTCGGTGACGCCCCAGGCGGCAGCGGTAAGGGGGTTGGATGTTTTTCGCGGATCGATGCGTTCGCGGAGGATGAGGTCGTGGGTGTATCGAACCTGGGCGAGCAGTTCTTGCTCCTGGGGGGTGAGTCGGAGGGTGGTTTGGACGGGGTTCTGAACGACGGGCTTGCCTTCCTGCATGGGGGAATAGGTCAGGGTTGCGGAGTCGCCCACGTTTTTGAGGAGGCGGTGCAGGTCAAACCAGTTGTGGACGTCGTGTCCGTCGATTTTGAGGATTATGGCGCCGTGGGGGATCATTGCGCGTGCGGCGGCGGAACCATCGAGGATTTCTGAGACGATCGGAGATTCGGCGTCGAGCGAGACGGTTATTCCTACGCCGCGTTTGCCGCCTTCGTTTCGGAAGTCGGGGAGGACGTCTTCGATGGTTTGGAGTTTTCCATCGCGTTCGACGACGAAGCCGACTTTTCGGCCATCGTCACCGGCCTTGTTGATTTGCCTGACGAAGTGGTCCATGCAGGGGTCAACGAGGCGTTCGCCGTTGATCCTCAGCTCGGTGACGATGTCGCCCTTTTTGAGTTTTCCAGTGACGGGGGATTTTGGCAGGACGGCATCGACGACGGGGCGCGGCTGCATACCGGCAAGGTTGAGGGGGGTCATGCCGAAGAAGCGCTGGAAATGCACATCGGCGTGGACGAGCCGGGTGTTGCCGTCGGCGCCTCGGACGGTCAGCTTGAGGGGGTTGCCGGCGGAGTTCTGGACGGTCTGGTCAAGGAGCGGGTAATCGGTTTTGGGGTTCTGCACGGGGAGGTCATTGACCGCAGTGATCAGATCACCGGGGAGAATGTCGGTCTTGGGGTCGAGGTCAGATCCGTCGGTTTTTTTGAGTTTTCCCTGGAGCTTGGCATCTGGGCCGCGGAGTTCGGAGATTGCGCCATGTCCAGCGCCCAGAGAGAGGACCGAGCCGCCGGAGCCGATGGGGGCATGCTGGGGCTTGACGGTGAGATCGATTTCTTTACCGTTGCGGCGGATAACGATGGGGATATCCTGGCCTGCCTGGACCAGCGCGGTATTCAGGAAGAGCTTGGTGAAGTCGTGCTGATAGTCGCCGTTGAGGTAGAGGACGTGGTCGCCGACCTGGAGGCCGGCCAATTGGGCGGGCGAACCGGTTTCGATGTTTCCGATGATGGGGGGGGCGACTCGGAAGCCGATGAGGAAGACGACCATGAAGAGGATTGCGGCGAGGATGACGTTCATGATGACGCCGGCGGAGACGACGACCATGCGGGCGCCGACGGATTTTTTGTTGTAGGCGTGGGGATCGTCGGCCTGGGCATTGGGGTTGATGTCGTCCTGGCCGAGCATTTTGACATAGCCGCCGAGGGGGACCCAGTTGAGGCGGTACTCGGTGTCTCCGAGGCCGAGTTCTTCGGCTGCCCGGGCCATTTCCGCGGGCGTGGGCGCGACGTTTTCGTTGTGCTGCGACTGGTTGTGTTGGTTGGCCTGCAGGTGGTTTTTGAGGCGCTGCTCATATTCCGGGGTGGTGGTTCCGACGCGCCAGCCGAGGCCCTTTCGCCAGGCGCAGATGGCGTGGCCGAAGCCGACTGCGAACTGTTCGACCTTGATTCCGACCCACTTGGCTGCCAGGAAATGTCCCAGCTCGTGGAAAAAGACAACGAAGCCGAATCCGAACACGAGACAGGCGATGGCGATAATGTCACCGATTACCATGATAGGTCTTCATCCTCTACCAGTGTGGTCATCTGTTCTGAAGTAGATGACTCGGGTGCTTAGCGGTGTGCCCGAAGGGCCACCGTTTTCTGTTCGATCAACGACTGCACGTTTAGCCGTGCCCAACGGTCCGCCCCCAACAGATCGTCCAGCGACGGAGCCTGCTGAAGCCGATGGTCGTTCATTGTAGACTCAACGAGCCTTGAAATCTCCATGAAGGAGATGTTACCGGAGATGAACGCCGCGACGGCTGCCTCATTGGCCGCGTTCATTACCGCGCCCATAGTTCCGCCGGCTCTTGCGACGTCATAGGCCAGTCGCAAGGCTGCAAAGCGTTCGAGATCGGGCGGCTCGAAGTGCAATGTAAATGACTTGGTGATGTCGAGCTTGCGGGTGATTCCGGGCAGGCGGTCGGGATAGGTCAGCGCATACTGAATTGGGGTTCGCATATCCGGCGGGGAGAGTTGCGCCATTACCGATCCGTCGACGAACTCGACCAATGAATGGACGATCGATTCCGGATGGATCACGACCTCGACGTTCTCGGGCGGCAGATCAAAAAGCCAGCAGGCCTCGATGATTTCGAGGGCCTTGTTGAACATTGTGGCCGAGTCGATGGTGATCTTGCTTCCCATCTGCCAGGTGGGGTGTCGGAGGGCATCCTGGAGGGTGGCGTGCTCAAGCTGGAGGGTGGTGGCGTTTCGGAACGGTCCGCCGCTGGCGGTGAGGATGACGCGGCGGACTTCGGATGCGCGGCCGCAGAGTCTTGCCTGGAAGACGGCTGAATGTTCGGAATCGACCGGGAGGATGGTCACATTTCGTCGGCGGGCTTCGGGGATCAGGAGGCAGCCGGCGACGACGAGCGCTTCCTTGTTTGCCAGTGCCAGGGTCTTGCCTGCCTGGACCGCCGCCAAGACAGCGGGGAGGCCGGCGGCTCCTACGATGGCTGCGAGCACGATATCCACATTGTTCTGCCGGACCATCTCGGTCAACCCGGCCATTCCTGTGTATATAGTGGTGTCCAACTGTCGCAGTTTGTCGATGACGTCTGGACTGGCCGAATCATCGGTTAGCGTGACAGCCTCCGGCCGATAGCGCTGCACCTGCTGTATGAGCTTGTCTGTCTGGCGATGTGCGCTGAGTGCGGTGGCACGGTAGGGGGGACCGAGGTGCTCGATCACCTCGAGCGCATTGGAGCCGATGGACCCCGTGGAACCGAGAATGGCTACCCGCTTGTTCAATAGGAGGCCATCCTATCGCCGGGCACGCCGGCGGCAAGCGCCAGGATCCAATCGAAGGGGTTCATAGTGGGGACACGGACTTTGGCGGCATGAATGTGAGGCGGCGCGTCCAATGGCTCTGTTTCGTGTGAAGTCACGACTCGAGCGGTATAATGGGGTAGCATGTTTCATTGCATCGCCGATGCTGTTCTGCTCATTGTGTTGATGGCTTTGCTGGTTGGCTGCGGTAGCAGGACGACGGTTCCTGCTCCTGCGTCTGGGCATCAGCCCGCGGATGCTGGCGCGACGGATCCGACGGTCTTCAGCAGCAAGCGGCTTGGCGTTGAGCTGACGATTCCGGCCGGGTGGATATCGCAGCCAAGCGTTGACCATGTGCTGATGCTGATCTACCCGCCGGCGAACGAACCTTCGGATTGCTCGATTTCGCTGGACGTTCCGGATCTTCCGGTGCATTTTCCCGGGTTGATTCCGATTGGGATGGTGAAGAATGGTTATATTGATGATTTGCGCAAGAAGTTTCCCCAGGTGCAGATCGAGCAAGACCCTACGGCGGAGATTCCACAGGCCCAGGCTCGGTTGGTTCGTTCGACCTGGCAGGATAATGGGCGCCGGCGTCACGAGACGGCGCTGTTGATGGTGCAGGGCGACCATGTGTACATCCTTCGGGCCAAGGCGGACGCGGCCAGGTATGGGGGGACGATTGCGGTTTTTGACGCCATCGCGAAATCGATCCGGTGGATCAAGTAGGGTATGAGTCCGGTCGGTTGCCATGGGTGGCTGCGTCAGTGGGTGCCTGCGTCAGGGTGGACTTTATCCTGTCTCTGCTTATTCTTTCTCGGCTGCGTTTTGACCGGCCAAGGCAAGAGAGGATCCCGTCATGAAGCGCATCGAACAGAACTTGAATGCTGATTGGCTGTATGTTCCTTTCGATCTCAAGGCTGCCGCGAAAGCGAACTGCCCTGAGGGCAAGTTCGTGCGGGTGAGCATACCGCACACCAATATTGAGCTGCCGTACCACAATTTTTCGGAGCAGGAGCACTGCTTTGTAAGCTGGTATCGCAAGCACTTTGCCGTTCCCAAGCTGCGTGCCGGTTGCCGGGTCTTCATCGATTTTGACGGGGTGATGATTGCATCGACGGTCTTTGTCAACGGCAAGCAGGTGGCGGCGGAGCACAAGGGCGGGTATACGCCGTTCTCGTATGACATCACGGATTTCGTGCATCCGGGCAGGAGGAACCTGATGGCGGTGCGCGTGGATTCGAGCGAGCGCAGCGACATTCCGCCCTATGGCGGGGTGGTTGATTACCTCACGTTCGGGGGCATTTACCGGGATGTGAAGCTCCGTTTGGTAGACGGTGTTTACATCAAGCACCTCTTCGTGCGGGCAGGCGATGTGCCGCGCGATCGCAAGAAGGTCGATGTCAGCGTCAGGGTGGTCAACACCATGGCCGAGGCGCGTACGGTCAGGCTGACGGCAAGGTTTTGGGGCGCCGATGCCGCGGGGGTCACGGCGGATCTGAAGGTTCCTGCGAACGGCGAAGCCGACGCCGACCTAACCATTGCCGGGCTGGCGCAGATCGAGCGATGGGACCTGGACCACCCCATGCTGTACCGTGTCAGCGTGTCGCTGGAGAATGGCGACGGGGTGGAGACGCGCGTCGGATTCCGGACGGCCGAGTTCCGCGAGGATGGTGGGTTTTACCTGAACGACAAGCCCATGAAGCTGCGGGGGCTGGATCGGCACCAGACTTATGCGTATGTGGGCCAGGCGGCCCCGGCGCGGATGCAGCGGAAGGATGCCGAGATCCTGAAGAATGACCTGGCGTGCAACATTGTCCGCACGAGCCATTATCCGCAATCGCCGCATTTTCTCGATCGGTGCGATGAGATCGGGCTTTTGGTTTTGGAGGAGATTCCAGGCTGGCAGCACATCGGGGATGAAGCGTGGCAGGCGATTTCGGTGCGTGATGTTGAGACGATGATCACGCGCGACCGCAACCACGCCTCGATCATCCTCTGGGGCGTGCGGATCAATGAATCAGTCGATAACCACGATTTCTACACTCGCACGAACGCGCTTGCGCACCAGTTGGACCCCACGCGGCAGACGGGGGGCATCCGGTGCATCTGGAACAGTGAGTTGCTGGAGGATGTCTATACGATGAACGACTTTGGTTATGACCTTAAGGTGCCGGGCGCGAGGCGATATCTGAACACCGAATTCTGCGGGCACATGTATCCGACGAAGACGTTCGACCAGGAAGAGCGCGTGAAGCAGCATGCTCTGCACCATGCGCATGTGCAGAACCAGATTGGCGGGATGAAGACGGCGGGCGGGATTGGCTGGTGCGCTTTTGACTACAACACCCATGCGGTGTTCGGCTCGGGCGACCGCATCTGTTACCACGGCGTAATGGATATTTTCCGCCAGCCGAAGTTTGCTGCGTTTTTTTATGCCTCGCAGGTGGAGCCTGAGAAACGGATTGTTCTTGAGCCCGCCACGTACTGGAAGCAGGGCGACAAGAGCGGTGGTGGGGTTGAGCCGCTTGTGATTTTCGGCAATGTCGATGAGGTTGAGGTTTTCATTGGCTGCGAGTCCCGCGGCCGATTCAAACCGGATCGCGAAAGGTATCGCAATCTGCCTCGTCCGCCGTTTGTCATCAAGAGCCTCGGGGAGACATGGGGGAAGAACTGGGCTGACGTTCGGGTGGTCGGGTACATCGACGGCAAGCAGGCGGCTGAGCGGCGTGTCTGTTATGACGGCATTCCTGCGCGGCTGGAGATGGTCGCGGACGACAAGACCCTCAGTGCGGACGGGGCGGACATGACGCGTATTTCGCTGGGTATTACGGATGGGTACGGCAACATTCTGCCATTTGCGATACAGCCGGTGGCGCTGAAGCTCAAGGGTCCGGGTGTGCTGGTGGGCGAGAATCCATTTTCGATGCCTGGAGGCCGTGGCGCTGTGTACGTGCGTTCGACTCGCAAACCGGGCACGATCACTCTGACGGCCGAAACGGCGCGGCTCAAGCGGCAGAAGCTGACGATCCGAACGAAGCCGGCATGAGACGAGGCTGGGGTCAGTGCATCTTGGCCGCCAGGAAGGGCAGTAATGCGAAGGCGATGATGGCGGGTCGTAGCGGGGTTGCGCATTGTGCCTACCGTTGCAGTTTGGCGGCCTTGATGAATCGCCACGGTCGTATTAGGACCGCCGAATCAATAACTGGCGATGTTATTGAGGTGCGGCGACAAAGTTCCATCTGGGCAACAAGTCATCGAACCCGATGGCCATCGTGGCTTTGAAGTTGTCGGCGACCTGGCGGCCGACTTGGTAGACGCGGCGGATGACATTGACCGTGCTGCGAAGGCCGGGGATGGTCGAAGCCTTTCGCATGAGACGGACCACGGTGTCGACGCTATCGAACAGCATGCCCTGGCAGGCGCGCGTGACGTGGGGAAAGAAGCGTCTCTCGATCGGGTTGTACTTCGAACAGTAGCTTGGGTAGTGGGCCACCCGGATGGGGATTCCGATGTCGTTGACGAGGTCTTGCAGATCCTCTTTGAAAATGTAATGCGCCGCCGCATTGCTCCCGCCGGCATCGCACAGCATCAGGATGGACGTGGCGTCGGGGTAGCATTGTTGGCCGATGCGGTTCCAGTACCAGCGGAAACTGTCGCACGCGAACTGGCTGGTGTCGTGGCTCAGCCCGATGTTGAGGTGGCCGCGGTTGCGGGCAATGTCGTAAATGCCGTGCGGGATGATCACGCCGGTGGCCCAACTGGGGAAGTCGTGGTCGAAGGACTGAAATGCCCGCTGCGTCCACACGCGGCCCTTGCGAAAGAGCTGGCCGAGATGCTCCTTGGCCTTGGTATCGATGGAGAATACGGGGTTTCCCGCAGCGGCGTATTGGGCTTTCAGTTCGGCGATTCGCTGGAACTGCGCGTCTCGATCCGGGCTCTGGCCACCCTCCAGAACCTTCTCGATCTTGTGTCGCGCCAGCTTCTGCGCTTCCATCCAGTCCTGAACCACCGGCGGACTGACGGGCGTTCCCAACTCGCTCACCGCGTCGGCAACCTGGCGTGGCGAGAGGTCCGTCCACAGGATCTCGGGTTTGTCGGGGTCGCCGGCGGTGCGGCTTTCCAGAACCGATTTCAGGTTCGCCTGGAGTTGCGGCTCGGACTCGACTCTTTTTTTCGGCCGCCACCCGGCCGCCTCACCCGGCCCGCCGCGGGGTCGTCGGGCAAGCGTTTGAGTTCGTGAGCCCCCCGTTCGATGGTCCGCGTCGAACACCCCAGGATATCGGCCACATACTCGTTCCCGCCGTGGCCCAGCCGCGCCGCCTCCAGCGCAGCAAACCGTCGTCGATCCTTCTCCGACAAGGTTCCCCAAAAGGCCCGCATTTGCTCCTCGATGTGCGGCTCGTACCGATCCCGAAATACGAAAGCCATCCTTGGCTCCTTGTTGTTACAGAACAGACCTCCGTGGCGTTACACCATATCGGCATCGCCAATCCCACCACATCACACCAATCATCCGACAGTTGTTGATTCGTCGATCCTTAGTTGTAGCTGCGCAGGACGCCGATGACGACTCCTTGGATGCGGCAGCGGCCGGCCTCGATGATGCGTGGTTCCATGGCTGCGTTGGCGGGCTGAAGCCGCACGCGATTGCCTTCCTTGTAATATCGCTTGAGAGTGGCTTCGCCGGTGTCGAGCAGGGCGACGACTTGTTCGCCGTTGCGCGCGGTTTGACGTCGTTCGATGATGACGTAATCGCCGTCGCACAGATGGTCGTCGATCATGGATTCTCCGCGGATCTTGAGCACGTATACACCGCTGCGCGAGGCGAAGAGCTGTTCGAGGTCGATTTCCTCGCGATTTTCGACTGCTTCGATCGGTGAGCCAGCGGCGATCGTGCCCAGGAGCGGGAGCTTGGTGCTGCGCTCTTCATCGGGCAACCTTTCGTCGGCGATGATTTCCAAAGAGCGTGCTTTGTGGCGGTCCCGCCGCAACACGCGTTTTTTCTCGAGGGCGTTGATGTGCTCGAAGATGGTGACCTTGCTGGTGCCGAGCTGGTCGGCCAGCTCCTGCATGGTGGGCGCATAGCCGTGGAGGTGTCGGAAGTTGCGTACCGCGACGATCACATCCAGTTGGCGAGGTGTCAGATTCATGGCACGTTTCCTTATATTGGCACACGACATCTGTGGGGAATACTTTGAATGCAGGCGTCACATAAGCTGCATTACAGACATCGACGGCAAATCAGTCTCACACAGAGGCGTACCCGGCCAGACGCGGCCGCCCGCATCTGGTCTGCCGGCTGGGTTGCATCTGCATTCCCATCGCCGGCGGTGCGGTCCTGTACAGTCCCAGAGGCAGTTCGGACTCTATTCGGGTTAATCATTACCCTAACAATGGAGTGGCGTCAAGCGGAAAGCAGAAATTTTCTGGAAAGAGGGGGGGGTGAAGGGAGGGAATGGGGTATTGGTGTTCGCCGGTGAGGGGGAATGGCTGGCGGGTAGTTGGCGCGGTTTTTCCGAGTTTGCGGGTAGAAAAAAGTCGGGCGGCGGTCGATGTTGGACCGCCGCCGACTTTGATCATGCTGCGGCAGCGCATAAGCCGAATTCTGTTCTCCGATGGTTGCCCAAGGGAGGGCGATCATTTCTCTGGGACGTGCGTTGCCGCACGCCTCAAGCGACCTACCCGCGGAGTTGTCCTGGCGAAAGCCAGGACGCCCAGGGCTTGGGCGTGCTCCGCCTATTTGGTCTTGCTGACGGTGGGGTTTGCCTTGCCGCCGGAGTCACCCCCGGCGCGGTGCGCTCTTACCGCACCATTTCACCCTTACCGGAAGCAGTTGCCAGTTGTCAGTTACCAGTACAAGGCGAACACACTGGCAGCTAAGGACTGACAACTGCTCCCGGCGGTATTTTTTCTGTTGCACTTTCCGTCGGATTACTCCGCCTTGCCGTTGGCAAGCACCGCGCCCGGGGCGGCACGGGTCGAACCTGCGCCGGCCCCACAGTTCGGACTTTCCTCATCCTTGGTTGCTCTTGCGGGCAGCAAAGGATGCGACCGCCTCAGCGGCCGCAGCATGAACCATTATACGCGATAGTGGGGTTGATGGGTTTGATTTCTGGTTTTTGAGACCGGCGTGGAGCAAAGCTGATCCAGCTCTCGCCAACCGCCGACTTTGGGGTATGATACTCTTCTTCGGGTTTCCGGGTGGTGGCGATGGTGGTGGCGGTGTGGTGATCAATGCAGAAGCGCGCGGAAAAAGCAGTCAGTGCCAAAGTCCCGGTGAAGCCTGCGGCTGAGGACGTGGTTGAGCTCAAGCCGGTCGCTCTTGGCCGGGCGTCGGATGAAGATCTGATGCGGCGGACTCAGCAGGGTGATCGGCAGGCTTTTTCGCTGCTGTACGAGCGTTACAGCGCCTCGGTGCTGTCGTACTTGTATCGGATGATGGGCAACGTCGAAGACGTCGAGTCGATCGCGCAGGAAGTTTTTCTCAGGGCTTTCCGCTTTGCCGCCACTTATCGTTATCCGCAGAAATTTTCGACCTGGCTGTTCACGATTACGCGTAACTTGGCGATCAACTACTCGAGGCGGCGGAAGCGCAGCCCCGTGCGCAACGTTACGGAGCTCAATCTTGAAGGCGTGGACATCAACGGCGACCCGTACCAGATTGCGCATCGGGCGACCGACGACGTGGAGAAACAGGAAGAGATCGCCCGCGTGCTGCAGGCATTGGACGGTCTGCCGACCGATCAGAAGGAGGTCATTGTTTTGGGGGTTTTCCAGGACCTGTCCTATGCTGAGATGGAAGAGATCACGGGCACCAAGGCGGTTACTCTTCGTTCTCGGATGTTTCATGGGCTGAAGCGGCTGACCCGCATGCTGAGCAGCAAGAGCGACGATGATGCAACACTGAAGGAGAACAGCCAACGCTGAAGACGACTTGATTGTGCGGTGAACACCCATGGCCGAAGCGTCCCCACTTGATTCCGAGGAGTTCCTGAAGCTGCTGACGGATGCTCTGCGCGCGGGCCCCGGCAGTCCGCAGTGGCGTGAAGTTGTTACGCTGCTTCGCAGCGAGAATGCCACGGAAGCGGACGAGTACCAGCTTTTGCTCACAGCTCGCGAACGGCTGGAAAGCGGGCGCGAATTTCGCAGCATCCGGCCGGGGCCGGATTTCACGCGAAAGGTGATGCAGGCAGTTGACCAGGAGCGAGCGCCGAAGAGCCCCATTCCATCGGCGACGCTGATCGCCGTTATTGCCGCCACTGCCATCCTTACGATCCTCATCGTTGTTGCGGTCATTCTCTCGACGAACCCGGCGTCAACGCCTACGCCGCAGGATCTGGCGTCGACGTACTTTGGCAACACGATCATTTCGGGCGATTTTTCGCAGAATATTCCTGTGGACTGGAAGAAGTTCGGCCTCGAGCCGGTGATTTCTATTCGAGACAAGGTTCTTCGAGGGGGCTTTTCCAAGGACCATAACAAGGACTACCGCGGGGGCGGCCTGGTTGCTGCCACGCCGATCGATCCGGGTCAGAGCTTCGCGGTGGAAGCGACGCTCCGGATGCCGCGTGCCAGCACGGATGTGGATCTATTCATTTTCGTGACGGAGGAAGCGTCGTTCGACCGGACGGCAACCGCCACCAGCCCCCGCGAATTTGTCGTCGATCTCATCAATGGCCAACTCAGCATCTTCAATCCGGACGGCACGCTCAAAGGCCGGCAGGCGATGATCGCGGCGGGTCGCGATGCGATCCATCTTCTGATCAAGATGGATCGCCAAAACGCGATCATCGAACTGGATGGTAAACGGCTGTACGAAGGTTCCCACGGTTTGGTTTCGACGAAGCCACGTTACCCCGGCATTCGCTTCCTGACGCAAGGGTCGGAGGAATCTCTCGACGATGTTGTTGTGCAGTCTGTGCGGGTTCTGAAGCCTTGAGGCGTTATTTGTTATTTGTTATTCGCGGGACCTTTTTGATCGACCAGTGCCGTGCGAATAGCGAACAGCGAGGATCCGGAGATCATGTCCATTACGGAAGCCGGCAGTCAGGGCGATTCCGCTTGTTCGGGGGCCGATCTGGAATCTGCGCGGTTTCTTGAGCAGGTGTGCCAAAGGCTGCAGCAGGAGTTGGGGAAGGTGATCGTGGGCCAGACGCGGGTGATCGAGGAACTGCTGGTGGCGATCTTCGCGCGGGGCCACTGCCTGATGCAGGGGGTTCCGGGCTTGGCGAAGACGCTGCTGGTGTCGACGATCGCGCGGGCGATGGACCTTTCGTTCCGGCGGATCCAGTTCACACCGGACCTGATGCCGTCGGACATTACGGGCACGGATATTCTGCAAGAGCATCCGGAAACGGGCCGGCGGAGCTTTGAGTTTCAGAAAGGCCCGATTTTCGCGAACCTTCTGCTGACGGACGAGATCAACCGGACGCCGCCCAAGACGCAGGCGGCGTTGCTCCAGGCGATGCAGGAGCGTCAGGTGACTGCGGGCAACCGGACGTTCGATCTGCCGAATCCGTTTTTCGTCATGGCTACGCAGAACCCGATCGAGCAGGAGGGCACGTATCCGCTGCCGGAGGCGCAGCTCGACCGGTTCATGTTCATGGTGATGGTTGATTATCCGGAGCGAGAGGAAGAGCTGGAGATGCTCAAGCGGACGACCGGCGGCGGCGCCGCGACGGTGCGGCAGGTGCTTGACGCGGGGCGGATCATCGACTTGCAGGGGTTGGTGCGTCGGGTGCCGGTGGGGGAGCATGTGTATGAGTTTGCCTTGAATATCGCTCGCGCCACTCGACCGACGGAGCCTAGGGCCAGCGATTTTGTTCGGCACTGGCTGAGTTGGGGAGCCGGGCCGCGTGCGGGTCAGTACATGATCCTGGGCGGCAAAGCCCGAGCGTTGATGCAAGGCCGGCTGTGTGTGACGATGGACGACATTGAGGCGGTGGCGTTGCCGGTGCTTCGCCACCGCATCATCCCCAATTTCAACGCCGAGGCCGAAGGCATTTCGGTGGAGCAGATCATCAACAAGATCATGACGCTGATTCCGCGGGGTCCGGGCGATCGGCTGTTGTAGTGTTTTTACAGGTGGGGTGGCCTGCCCGTATGATTTGCGACAGGCCGATCGTAGGGTTGACGATCCGGCGTTGTGAAGTTTATGGACCAGGATCTTCGCGAAGCCGTGCTTGCCGCCGCCGCGCGGCCCGAGGTGTGCGAGGCGGTTCTGCGTGTTTACAGGGAGGTACAAACGGAGATCGACGGGCGGCGTCCTGTTTGCGTGCTGTCCGGCTGCTGTTGCGGGTTCGAGAAGTTCGGCCATCGTCTGTACGTCACGACGATGGAACTCGGGGCCTTTGTTTGCGGCTTTCGATTGTCGAAGCCGATGCCGCATCGTCTGGGCCGATCAATTGGAAGTTGGACGGGCGGGGGCTGCCCGTTGCAGGTCGCCAGGGTTTGCGGCGTCCATAGCATTCGGCCCTTCGGCTGCCGGATTTTTTTTTGTGATTCGACGTCCACGGAATGGCAGCACGAGCAATACGAGCGTTTCCATGCTGAGATCAGACACCTCCATGTTGGGTTGAGCGTGCCGTATTTCTACGTTGAATGGCGTCATGCTCTTCGTGAAGTGGTGTTGGGGAGGTGTGGGCCTGAAGTTGCCAAATAGCCGCCGAAGTTCGGTTCGGTGTGCGAGGTTGTCCGCGTAATTCCCGGCTGGGGTGCTTCGGCGGGATTTTCCCTTTCGTTTGTTTTGACAACTCAGGCGTGTGGATGATAGATTATGCAAGCGGTGCGGCTGTATCGGACGCACCCGGGATCTACAACAAGGCGGAGTCATGAAAACGGTTTTGCTCGCTCTGGTCGGTGCAGGGATGATTTTTCTAGCAGCCGGTTGTGCTTCGCCAAGCTACTCTGGTGGCACGCCTACCATCAAGTTTCCCAGCGAGAAGGCCACTGGGGAGAACTCGAACACCATCGTCCGCGGCTGGTATTGGGATAGCCGCGGCCTCGTTGATGACCTCAATGATATGCTGCTTCTGGACGGCCCGAGCGACCTGACCCGGTGGAATGTGCGCTAAGTTGCCAGGGTCTCGACGCGGCGTTTGCACCGTACTGAACACGGACCGCCTTCCGCCCCTTTCGGTGGAACGGTCCATTTGTTTTGTTGTGGGGATTACAGTTCGTCTGCTGTGCGTTTCGGCGGTGTCTCAGTGACCGCGGAGCGAAGACGGCTCCGGGCGCACCATGGTTCAACACCTGCTCAAGTTCCGCACCCGCCAGCAGCCCTACATGGTCCGGCTCAGCTATCGGTACGAGATGCGATCGGCGCTGACATTCCCTCTGGCGTCGTCGTTGGCGGAGGGTTCGTTCACGGGCGTTGTTGCGGCCAAGTTTTTCCAGGGTTCGCCGCTGCTGATTGCCGTGATTACGGCCGCGCCGATGTTCGGCAACATCATGGCGATGGTGTGGTCGGAGCTTTCGCGTTCTCGCCGAAAGGTTCCGTTCGTGAACCTCCTGCAGTTGGGCGTCATTGTCATGATTGCGCTGTCCGCGCTGACTGCGTTTTTGCCTCGATCCGCGGGAGCGTGGATTTTCGCGTCGCTGATTATCATCGCGAGGTTGCTGGCCAGCGGCATCATCACGGTGCGTTCGGTCATCTGGCGGGCCAACTATCCAGGTCATATTCGCGGGCAGATCGTCGGGCGGATCACGGTGGTCGCCCGGGCCGTTCTGGCTATGAGCACATTTCTCGGCTCTTACTGGCTCGACCGAAACCCGACCGCGTTCGTCTTCCTGTACCCTTGTGCCGCTGTTCTGGGCGGTATCGGCATATGGCAGTTTTCGGGTGTCCGAGTCCGCAAGGAAGGCCAGGACCTCCGCCGGCAGCGGGTCAACGATTGCCAGCTTGCTTTGTCCGAGGCCGGCGAAACGACCGGCGTCGATTTCGGGGACGGCGATCCCCGCCGCGGCTTGGGCGTGTTTTTTCTGGATGCATGGGCGGTTCTCCGGCAGGACGATCAGTTTCGCCGCTATCAGCGTTACCAGTTCCTGTCGGGGTTCAGCTTCATGTTCTTCGGGCCGGCGCTGCTGTACATGGTCAGCACGAAGATGACCGACCCCAAGCGCGAATACCTGCTGGCGACCGTTGTGCTGCAGATCATCCCGATGGTCATCTCGCTGATCTCTCTGCAACTCTGGTCGCCGCTGTTTGACCGGGTGCACATCACGACGTTCCGGGTATTTCAGACGAGCACGTCTGTGATTGGCCAGACGACCCTTTTCGTCGGCGCCATTCTGAACCAGCTCTGGGTCGTCGCCGTTGCGCAGTTCGTCATCGGCATTTCCAACGGTGGGGGCGACCTGGCGTGGAACCTCGGCCACAATGACTTCGCTTCCGGCGACAAGGCGGCGACGTACATGGGCATCCACGTGATGCTGACGGGCGTGCGCGGGTGCATCGCGCCGTTCATTGGTGCCTGGCTTTACCAGATCCCGTGGATTGGCTGCCACGTCTTTGCTCTGTCTGCGTTGACGTGCTGCGTCGCCCTTTACGGATTTGCACAGATGTCCCGCCATGCCCCGCGGAAGATTCATCCGCATCGTCCGCAAACTCAGCCTGAGCCGGTTACGGCGGTTCGCTGATGGCCCACAGCCGATCCATGAAACTCGTATGTTGGAACGTCGATGAAGGTGATGCCGCAGGCCATTGCTTCGGCCGTTGCGACGTCCTCTCTTGGGCGGCGGGTTTTCGTCCTGCCGGTAGTTCCGGTGGTAGTGCGTCAGGCCGCTACGTGCCCAGGGCATTGGCGAGGGGGCTCGGAGGGGCGTGATCGCAATTGATTGTGATGACGGATGATTGCGCAGGGTTGGCCTCCGCCGCGTCCCGTGGTAAGTTGACTCTGTGCTGACTCCCGATAATCGCCCGATTTCGCGCGCCGTGATGACGGCGCTCATCCTGGCTGCCTTGGCCATCCGTCTGAGTTGGTCATTCCTGGCCCCTTCCGACGCCGCCAGCATGGACCGCTTGCCGGACCAAATCGGCTACGTGGACCTTGGGCGCAATCTGCTCGAACGCCAAGGCCTTGTCCGGATCGATGCGCGTTTCGACGACGTGATCCGCGCCGGCCGCATGCCTCTGTACCCGTTCTTCGTAGCCGGGTGCGGGGCCAGTGTTACGGTTATCCGCATGGTGCAGGCGTTGATCGACACCTCGACGGTCCTGGCCGTCTACCTCCTGGCCCGCCGCTGGCTAACCACTCGACCAAGCTTCCTGGCCGCGGCGTTCGTTGCGTTCAACCCGTTTCTGATTTTTTTCTCTGCTTTGATTCTGAGCGAAACTCTCTTCACCGCGATGCTTGCTTGGGCGATGGTCATGCTGTCGCAGCGGAACGGCGTGATCTGGGGTGGGCTGGTTCTGGCCGGCAGCGTGCTGGTCCGGCCCTCTGCGATTGGGTTGCCGGTGGTCATGGGGATTGCCGGCGCCTTCCTCAATCGGTCAGCGCGTCGCGATCGTGAGAGCTTTTGGGCGTTGCCGGTCGGCAGCACCATGCTGTTTCTGACTGTGGTGATGCTCCTGCCCTGGGCGATCCGGAACCGGGTAGTCCTGGGCCGATGGGTCTGGACCAGCACGGACAGCGGCTTCGTGGCGTACGATGGTTTCAACGATCAAGCTACGGGTGCAAGCGACCAGCAGTCTCTTTCCGGCCTCGAATGGAACCGCCGTCTCCGCCGCCTCAGTGAAGTCGATCGCAACGAGCTGCTGGAGCAGCACGCCCGGCAATGGATCGCCCAAACAATACGCGAAAAACCTGCTCGGCTGCTTCAACTGACCGCCGTGAAGATTACGCGGACATGGAGCCCGATTCCGCTGAGTCAGGACTTTTGTTCCCGGCGTAACATGGTCATTGCGCTGCTTTTTGCGATCCCTTTTGATGTGCTGGTCGTATTGGGGTTGTGGAAAGTCGGCATGCCGCGGGTATTCAAGGTGTTCTTAATTTTGCCTGCGCTGTATTTTACGGTGATGCATGCGATGTCCGTCGGGTCGCTGCGTTACCGAGTTCCTGTCGAGCCGCTGCTGGCAGTACTGGCCGGGGCCGGTGCGTTCGCTGTGCTCGGTACGGTTGGGCTGCCGGCTTGGCGTCGGATCGCCGGATCGCCAGGGACCGAGGTCGTTGAGGGCTAGAAGGAAATGCCGCATCCGTCTACATATCTCGAGTTTCCCAGCCAGGGTGCAGTGACTCTTGGCGTGGTGGGGCGGCGTCGCCGTGGTCGCCGTCAATTCCTCAGGGCCGTTGTGTTGTTTTTTCTTGTTGGCATCATCTGCGGCTACTGGGTGATCACGGATTCCAATCGCGTCGGCCCGATAGCGGAGCATTACCTCTCCAAAGTGGTCGGTGGCCGCGTGAAGGTTCACAAAGCCAACCTTTCCTTGTTCGAAGGGCTTCGGCTCGAGGGCGTGGAAGTCTACATCGGCGGCGCCGACCGGCCCGATTCGCAGCTTTTTTCGGCCCGCGTCCTGATCGTTCGTACGAGCCTGGGCGGCCTGGTGTCCGGGCGGCTGGAAGCGGCGCGGATCATGGTCCTCGATCCGCATTTTCGCCTTTGCGAGAACGTCGATGCCGACGAATCCTCTCGCTGGAACTACATGCTTCTTTCACGGGGGCATGGTGCGGAGAAGCCGTCGGGCCGCGACCGGCCGACGGGCTTACCCGAGATTGTCCTCCGCGGCGGGGTGGTCGAATACAGCCGCATCATGAACGGCCGGTACGAACCTGTCGGCTCGATGGCGATCGATGGCCAGCTCACTCCAGATCCCCGGCCTGCCCAGGCCAACCGGTACCGGTTCGATCTGGACAGCCGCGGGCGAGGCGAGGCTGCCGGCCCCCACATCAGCGGGACCATCGACATGGACACGCCGTCGGTTAGCGCCAGGCTCCAGGACTTCGAGTTCAACCACGCGCTCCGGGCCATGCTCCCGGCGCAGGTGCAGGCGTGGTGTCAATCGCACCAACTGTCCGGCCGGGTTCGCATTCCCCGGTTCGAGTACATCCCCGAGAGTCGTGGCGCCTCACGCGCCTTCCACGTCGAAGTCCAGTTGGACGGCGTGGACATGGCGATTCTTCCGGAAGAACTGCTCGGGTCGGAGGATTTCCACCGGATATCGAGCCTTCGACCGGGGATCCGGATAGATGAGCCAGCCGATCTGGGCCTGGTCAGCCGCAGTGACATCATCGATCAGACATTGCAGCTTCGCCCGGTGTTCCTGACGAATGTGAGCGGTCGGCTTGTTTTCACGCCCGATCAAGTCCGCTTCTCCGGTGTGTGCGGCGAGATCGAGAACAACACGGTTCTGCTGGACGGCGCGATCTATGGCTACAACGAGGATGCCCCGGCCTTGCTGAAGGTGATCGCCAATGATCTGCGTATCCCCCGCCATCCCCGGTACCTCGCTTCGCTGCCGCAGGTCGTGCGAAAGATCTACAGTGATTTCAGCCCCGCCGGCCGCGCGAGCCTGTTCTTCGAGCTCCGCCGTGACAGGCCTGGCGGCCGGCTGAAGATTACGGGCGAGGCGGTCATCCTCAACGGCGTTTTTTGTTTCGAAGGATTTCCGTACCCGCTGCGCGGCATCACGGGCCGGATCATCGTCGGCCCGGATCGCGCCACCGGCCAGGACCGCATTGACCTGGTTAACCTCCGCGGCATCGGCATGGAAGGGTCCTGCAACGCTGGGGTGGCCATCCAGGTGAATGGCTGGGTCTCCCCGATCGACCGAGGCAGTGCGGTCGAGGTTCACGTGGCCGGCTCCGATGTCCAGTTCGACCAACACCTTCGCCGGGCCCTGCCCAGCGATGTCCGCTCGGTGATCGACCTGTTCGACATCCGCTCGCGTGGCGCATCGAGTCCGGCGAGGGTCATCGCGCCCATGGAACTCCGCGGGTCGTTCGCCGCCCGCATCAGGCGTCCGCCAGGACCGAAAAAGAAAGTCATGGTCGATGTTGACCTCGACATCGTGCAGGGCGTCGGCGAGTTCGTGGGCTTCCGGTATCCGTTGCGCAACGTCACGGGCCGGATTGCTGTCCACCCGCGTTACACCGAGGTCAAGAACCTGGTCGCGCGGCATGGCGATTCGTCGATTTGCATCGAAGGGCGCGTCAATTACGGCCCCGATCGCCCGGCGGACCCTGCGCTCACGGTCACCGCCAAGAACATTCCCCTGGACAACGACCTGTTTCTGGCGGTGCGTGACCAGCCGCGTGAGTGGCTCCAGAAGGGCGGCATCGGCGGCGGGTTCCTCGATATCAACGGCACCATTTTCCTCCCGCCCAGCGCCAATTCCTCATCGGACACCGATTTTCAGCTTGAGATCGCGATGCGCGACGGCAAGATTTGGCCGGTTGGCAACAGCTTCGCCGTGACCGATGCTGCCGCCAAGCTTCGGCTCTCCAGCAGCGGCCTGATCATCGACAAGATGACCGGGAAGCGCGGTTCGGGTGAGTTTCTCGGCCAGGGGATCATCTCTTGGCCGGAGGACCAGCCCCGATTCAACGTTGCCGCCACGATCACGAATGTCCTGCTGGATGAAACGCTGTACCAGATCATTCCAGCCGCCGCCCAGCGATCATGGAAGCTCCTCCGGCCCGAAGGCGGCGCTGATCTGGACATTGCCTACACGGGGGGCGTGGTGCAGGGCGCCGACTCCTCGGGCAAATTGCCCGCCTCGGCCGAAACCTACGAGGCCGTCATCCGCCCAAAACAGCTCGCGATCAATCCCGTTGGCTTCCCGTGGCGCATGGACAACATCACCGGCACCGTCACCATCACCCCTGAGAAAACGACTTTCCAGGACATCGTTTTCCATCACGGCCCCGCCATCCTGAGACTGAGCGGCTCGGGCGTGAGCGAGCCCAAGCCGCAGTGGGACGTTGTCCTGTCGGGCCAAGGGGTCGTCGTCGACGACGCGTTCCGCCGAGCCATCGGCGATACGCTACGGGGTTTCTGCGAGTCGATCAAGCTTGGCGGTCCGCTGTCGTTCGATTGCCCGAAGCTGACCATCCGCCAGATCGACTCGGCCGCTTCATCCGACCCCGGCAAGCCGGCGCCCCCGCCTGCCACTGAGGTCGAAATCGAGGGTGCCTCGCTCTTATTGGCGGACGGCTCGCTCGACACGGGGCTGCCGTTCACCGCCGTCAACGGCGGCCTCCGCGACCTGTCGGTGGTCATCCGAGACTCGGGGGTACGTTCTCTGTCTGCCAAGATCGACGTGCCCTCGATGGAACTCGCCCAGCGTCCCGCCAAGGACTTTCGGGGCGCACTCAAGAAGATGGAATGGCCGGGTGTGACAGGCCACAACGTCTATCACTTTGAGGATCTTCAAGCGAAGGTCGCCGGCGGCAAGCTGGCGATGTCGCAGCTCGATATCGACGTTCCGGACAAGGGCCCCAGTATGTATGCCCTGCGACTGGACCTGAAGGACATCGACCTTCGCAGTCTTGAACTCGAGGGCAACCTCCACGGCCGACTCAACGCCAGTCTGAACCTGGAGGCCAAGTGGAACGATCCGGCCTCCCGCGTCGGCCGTGGCGATGTGCTCATCCAGGGCCAGGATCTCTACAACGTTCCGATCGTCTTCGGCTGGCTACAGGTGGCCAACCTCGCCATGCCCGTGAAGAGCCCGTTCACGGAAGCCACCTGCACGTACAACATTCAGGGCCACAAACTGGTGCTCAGACCGATCGTGCTTCGGACCTCCACCGTCACCATGCAGGGCGACGGCGTCCTGGACTTCGGCTCGAAACGAATGGAGATGACGTTCCTCACGGACAATCGCAATCTCTTCCGGATCCCCTTCCTGGGCGACATCCTCGATGTTGCCAAACACGAACTGCTTCCCATCCACGTTACGGGGACCATCACAGAGCCCCGGGTCCGTGTCAAATCTCTGCGCACGTTCACCACCACGCTCGACCAGGTCTTCGACCGCCCTGAGGAGCAAGCTGCGAAGCCAGGCAAGAAAAGGGCAAGAACACCTCCGGGCATGATTCCGGTGGCGACGACGCGCCCGGCCAAGTAGGCAGCGGACTTCTTATCCTGCCGATGAATGTCTGGTTAGTAGGCTCTGGTCAGTCGTGCGCGCGGGTACGCGAGGGTGAGACTATCTTCGTGCCGCATGCCTGCCTGGGATCTAGCTTCGGTGCACCACTGGCACATCCCGACGCCGTGGCCCCATCCGTGTCCGCCCAGGAATCTGGCGCGGTCGCTGTCGTTGATGATGCTTTCCACGAAGCTGCTGTTGAGGGTGGTTCCGGGCGAGGCATCGGTATTAACCGCCCATCGGAGTTCTTCGCCGCTAAGGCTGTACCGGGTTCCCTGCGAGTCGGTCAGGGTGTATCTCACGGGACGTCCGAAGCGGTTGCGGAGCTCGATGTCGATGCTGCGCAGCGAAGCCATGTTCTTGGTGATTCCGTTGCGACCGGCGCCCCACTGTCGCAGGCGGCGAGTCAGTTCGTCCTTCATCACCACGATGGGTCCCCAGGTGAACTTTGGCGAAGCGCTGCAGAGCGATCCCACATTCTGTTCGGAGAGCGCCTCTTCATAGGGGTCATGGAATGCGTGCATCGACGACTGGCTGATGCCGCCGCAGCAGGAGCTGAAATAGGCCTTGAATATCTTGCCATGCGCGTCAGGGCCGGCCACCAGCACAATGCCGGCGGTGGCGTTCACCGCATCGCGGCTCTTGGGCGTCTCGGCGTCGATGCCACCATACACCTGGCTGCGCGTGTCCGCATACACGTCCCAATGGCGGGGCGCCTGCCTGGGAACCAGCTTTTCGTACAGGGCATAGGTGCGGGCGACGATCGCCTGCGCCTTGTAGGTTTCGTCGTGCCACCCGGCAAGCACCTCCCTGGCCAGTACGCCCTTGAGGTACTCGTCGATGTCCAGCTCATTGATAACATCCAGTTTCGCGCCGCCGACAGGGATCATGCGGTAGTGCCCGCGGTATGGCTTGTCATTGATGCGGACCGAGCCGTCAACGATTGGCCGGAGGATCAGTTCGCCGCGTCCGAGGCTCGTCCTGCCCACGATCCACTGGTCAGCCGAATAGGTAACCGGGGCGCTGACATTGGGCGGCAAATCCAGTTGCCGGCGTGTGGAATCGGCAGTGGTGTAGTAGATGGGCGGCTGGTCGGCGCGGATGAAGACCTGGTCAACCGCCGGATGCAGGCGCACGCGGATGATCTGTCCCTGCAGGGTTGTCGCGGTGCCGTCGGTCTTGGGGCTGCATCCGCAGGGCCAGCACAGCAGGACCGTAAGGATGATCATCATCGAAGCGCAAGCCGCCAGCATGCGTCCAACGGGCAGGCGGTGCGACTGTCGCCGTCCTGCACGCAGAAAACACCCGAGCGCGTGCGCGCTGGCAACGATATGGTGCCCGATTCTTCCCATGGCGTCCCTGCCATCAAAAAAAACGTGGAATACAGAATGATGAATGATGAGTCAGAAGACGCATTTTTGACTCATCATTTATCATTTTGCAGGCAATATTCTCGCCTATTCTTCCAGCTTTCGCAATCCGAGGCCGAATGTGCCAAGCTGCTGCTTGATCTCGTTCAGGCTCGTCTGGCCGAAGTTTTTGCACCCCAGCAGTTCCGCTTCCGTGCGGGCTGCCAGATTGCCCACGGTGTTGATATTGAGCCGTTGGAGCGCCTTTCGGCTGCGGACCGAAAGCTCGATGTCGGCGACCGACTTGCTCAGCACCTCAGGGGCTACGTTGCCAGCGACTGGGGGCGTCGTATGTCGCGGCGGAGCCTTCGAATCCTCGATCGACTGGCCTAGCCGAAGGCCCTTGCTCGCAAGCAGCGCCTTGATTTCGTTGAGGCTTGTCTCGCCGAAGTTCTTATAGCCCAAGAGCTCCGCTTCGGTAACTCTCAACAGATCGCCCAGGGACCGGACATTCATTTTTTTCAGGCAATTTCGGCTGCGCACCGACAGCTCAAAGTCGGTCACGGGAATATCCAGGACGGCGTTGCGTCGGTCTTCGCGGTTCTCATCGTCCTCAAAGTACATCGAGCGTGCGGAGTCCACGTCCTTGAGATAAAGCCTGGCCCGCTGGTGATTGGGATTACTCCGCAAAACCGCCTGGAGGCACCGATGCGCCTCCTCGTAGTGGTTGTTGTCCTCGTACAGGATGGCCAGGTTCAGGAGCGCATTGATATGCACGGGAGGGCTGGTGCTGATGCGCTCATAAAGCTCGATGGCCTTGGCATCATCGGCCTGCCGGTCATAGAGCACCGCCAAGCGGAAGCACGCCTGTTCGTGGTCGGAGTTTTCGTGAAGTGCCCGCTCATAGAATTCTACGGCCTTTTCATGCTGGCCGTGCGCTTCGGCCTCTTGGGCCTTGCGAAAGTATTCTTCGGCGGCCCGCTCGTTAATTGACGAAACTGCAAGTTCGCTCATGACCTCTGCTTGGTTGAGACAACGGTCCTCATCTGCGACATTTTCGGACCCCTATTGATAATTGGCCCGCGGCGTGCTGTCAACTGTTCCGATAGGTCATTCAGATGACTTTCCATGACCAAGACAACACTGCGACCTTGAGATAGTCCTCGCAACCACCGGGCGGGCCGGGCAATATAGCGAGGCCTGAGGCATCTGATATGTGCCGGAGGGGCGGCTGCTTAGAACTCGTTTGATTCAGGGGATTTGCCCGTGGGAGTGGAACTCGCTCAGCAGTTTCAGCGAATGCGTCACAATGTTGAATGCCGCCCGGGGCCGTCCAAGGCGGCGCGCGTTGGCACGCAGTTGGGTGAGCCGTTCAGGGTCGGCCAGAAGGCTCTGGACCTTGTGCGACATCACCGCCAGGTTGTTGACCTTGATGGCGGCGCCATTTTCCAGGAGGAAGTCGCTGTTTCGGCTCTCTTGCCCCGGAATTGGATCGACGATGACCATGGCCGCCCCGCGGGAAAGCGTCTCCGAGGTCGTCAAGCCACCGGGCTTCGAAACCACCAGGTCGGCCAGCGCCATCAGCTCATCCATCTGATCCGTGAACCCGAGAATCTGCACGCGATGTCGCGACGGAGGCCCCATCGGGGCAAGCTGCTCTTTGGCCTCGGCGTTGCGGCCGGTGACCACGACAATATCCAGTGGACAGAGCACGTCGAGCAAGCTTTGGTAGATTTTTGCAATAGGCCCGACGCCGAAACCGCCCGCCAGTTGGAGCACGATGGGTCGATCGCCGGCCAGGGCGTGGCGGGTGAGCAATTCTCCCCGGTCCTTGGCTTGACTGAAGACCGGATGGATGGGAATTCCCGTTGCCGTGATAGTATCCCGGGGCACGCCACAGGCGGCCAGACTGACCGCGCCTTCCTCGGTTGCGGTGAAATAGTGCTCGCAGGGCTGATTGACCCACAACCGGTGCGTTTCGAAATCGGTCGTGACTGTGACTTGCGGAGAACGGCATTTCCCTGCGTTGCGCAGGTTCGCAATGATCTCCGCGGGCAAGAAGTGCGTGTTGATCACCAAATCTGGCCGCTGTTCGGTCAGCAGATCAACAAACCGCGACAGGTTCAGTTTCTCAAACGCCAGGCGGAACCGGTCGCGCCGGTTCTTGCCCGATCGGCTGGGCTTGTCGAGCATGTCATACATATAGCCCAGCACATGGGGGGCACGGTTGACCAGGTCGAGGTACGCCTTGCCATACACACGCCGGAACGCCGCGTTCGTCAGTTCGAGAATGTCGATGTTCTGCACATCGGCCTGTGGCGCCACCTGGCGCAACGCCAACTCCACGGCCTGCGCGGCCCGCAGATGTCCCGCGCCAACGGCTGCGGACATGACAAGAATTCGTGGGCTCATTGCACCATCCCTTTGGTGAGTCGAAGGAAGACGTCCTCGAGCTTGAGCTGACGCGGCGCGATGCTGTGTACGCGAATATTGGCTGCCACGAGCCGCTCGATCAGGAAATGGTGGTGCAAAAGCGGGTCATGGAGCGTGACCAGCAGTTCGTGGCTGTTCAGTTCGACCTGATCGACGCGGGAATCCGTCTTCAAGACCGACAAGGCTCGTTCGATTTCATCGACCACCTGCACGCAGATGACGGGATGGATCTGGGCACGCCGCATGAGGTCTTCGCGGGTGCCGCTGATGATCAGCTTGCCGCGTTCGATGATTCCGAGCTTGTTGCAGAACTCATCCAACTCTGAAAGGATGTGGCTGGAAACGAGGATCGTCTTGCCCAGCCGCTGGAGCTCTTTCAGCAGCTCGCGGATCTCGATTCTCGCCCGGGGGTCCAGGCCGCTGGCCGGCTCATCCAGCAGGAGGACGGGCGGATCGTGGACCAGCACGCGCGCCAGCCCCAATCGCTGCTGCATGCCGCGGGAGAGCGCATCGACGAAGGCGTCTTCCTTGAATTTCAGGTCGGTCAGCTCCAACACGTCCTGCACGATTTTTTTACGCTGCCGCCGTGGGATGCCGTAGGCGCTTGCGAAGAACTCAAGGTACTCGTTGACCCGCAGATCCTCATAGACGCCGAAGACGTCGGGCATATACCCGATGTTCCGGCGGATGAAGTCGCCGTTTCGTGCGACGTTCTTGCCCAGGACCATGGCTTGCCCGGCGGTGGGATTCAGCAGTCCGGCGAGGATTTTCATGGTGGTTGATTTGCCAGCGCCATTGGGCCCGATGAAGCCGAAAACATCGCCGGCTTCGAGTTGGAGGTTGAGCTTGTCCAAAGCAGTGAGCGTGCCATAGCACTTGGTCAAATCTCGCGTGAGGATCGCCGGGGGCTTGGGCAACGGGGGCGGGGGCACCGCGGGCAGTGGTGGTGGGGCGGCGGCAGTCTCCACGTTGTTCGGATCAGTCATGGCTGTTCCACCTGCGTTAGTTCCACCAGAGCGCGAACGACCTGGTAGTGTTGCTGGATGGGCGGCGCGGCATTGCGATGCCGCAACTTCACGGTCGGTGTGATGTCCTGGCTTTGGGCACAGATGGAGGCCATTTCAGGTTGATCCGTAAGAACGGTTTCGATTTGCCGTGAGCGGAGGACCGCCAGGTCGCAGGTGGCCAGCATAAATCCCATTGGGCCACGCACATCCGTGCTGTAAGGGTTGATGGTGTTTCGGCCGTAACGGGGGTTCGAATACTGCGTGTCGCCCTGCAGCTTGAAGATGCCGTTGTCGCTGTTGATGGGCAGATCGATCATGGCGGATTCGTTGGGCTTGATGGCATCGGGCAGGATGACGAGCCCGGCTGCGGTGCGGATGATGACGCCGCTGAGCAACGCTGTCGAGCGGTTGGTGATGCTGCCAACGATGCGAACCTTGCCATCGGCGCCGGCCTTGGTCCGGGTGAGCGATGCATGTAGGGGCGGGCTTATCGCCGCCGGATCGCCAAGCTCGCTCTGCATGAACCGGAGACTCCATATGTTGACAACCATGCTCTGCGGGCGATTGCCTCGGGTGTCCTGCCCGGTGAGGATTTCGGTGGCCGTTCGGGAAGACCGGTTCCAGGGCGTGAGTGCATCGAGGTTTGCCGGCTCCCACCAGGCATCCTTGGCACCGTCCAGATCGTAGACCTGAGTCTTGGGCGAGTAGATCCCCGCGACGTCCATGACGCCGACAACCTGATCGTCCGCCTGATCGATCAGCCGGACGGTCCGGTAATACAGGTCTCCGCTCCTGAATATGTAGCCGATGTAAAGCGCTCCGACGGTGATCAGCACGATCCAGCCGGCGGTCGTGGCCCAGGTCCACGGCTGCTTTCCGAGCTTTTTGAGCACAAACCAATCGATCGGCCCGACGACAAACATCATCGCAACCATCACGATGGCGATATAGCTGAAGTCAAACCTGCCGATGCCAGGCACATCGCCCAGACGGTCCACCACGGCTTCCATCGCAGCAAGACGCCGGCTCCCGGTGTCGTTATTCGGATTGGTGTCGTTGCTTTCATCTGTCGGCTGGATCGTCGGCGCCACCAGGTTTTTCAGGATGGGCCTCCAGAATTTCAATGCGTTGTTGCGATCCTGAAAACCCAGTTGCGAGGCGTCGATTGAAAGGACAGCCACTCGGCCAAGCCCCGCCCGGCCGTAGCAGGCGAGAGCTTTGTCCAGGAGGATCGAAACCTTCTTTGCGGATGGGTTTAGCTCAATCTCGCGAGCCGCTATCCGCTCCTGCCGGGCGGGCAGATCCAATGCCTTGGTGTCATCCAGGCTGAGCGGAATCGCAGTACTCTGGCCGATCTTGCACGGCAGCAGGTCAATGATCGGGCTGTCCGCCGGCACCGGCCCGGCGCTTGGCCACATCAGCAGCCGTCCCCCGCCACGCACCCAGCGGGCGATCGCCTGCTGCGTTTGCAGCGGCATGGTTACCAGATCTGGCGCGTTGAGCACCAGCACATCCAGGCCGTCGTACCCGAGGCTGGCGTCGGGCAGGTATTGTGGCTGCAGGAATCCTGTCCGGATCTGCGGCGAGTTGCCGTAGCGGAGCTGCTGGTCCGCCAGTTTGTCCACCCAATAAAACGGCCCGGCTATGAGGCCCAGAGCATTCCCCCGGCCGCTGATCCCGATAACCAGGTCACGGTCGCTCTCCGCGCCATACCACGAACTGCGATAGGTGGCAGTCGAGGCGGTGACCGAATCGAAAGGCAATTCGCCGAGGCTGCGGCCGGTCTTTGCATCGCGGACGACAGCAACCGCCTCGCCGGCCTGGAACGTCAAGGGGGCATAAAGGATAAAGGTCGATGCCTCAGGCCGAACGGCCACATACTGGCGGACCCGCATCGCAAAGGTATTGTCGTGCGGCGCGATGATGTCCAACTGCACGTTTCTCGCCGGAAACGCCTGGTCATCCGCCAATGTGATGTAGATCGGGGTCCATCGGCCGACGCGAAAAACCCCGTCCCAGCCGATCTGCGCGCGCATCGTCAGGTTAGCAGATGAGGTGCCGGACAGGCACAGGAGTGCGATGAAAGCCCCAAGGGCACACAATTTGGCGTCTCGCATGATGGATCTCCGGCCAACCCGGCCATAGTAACAGCACCGTTCAGAGCGGCAAGGCCCACCTCGGCTGGTCGCATGAGGTTCGACGCATCCGGGTGCCGTATTGTTCCGCAGATCCTGATCGGTGCACGACTTGACTGCAAACCGGAGGCAGCGACGGGGGTAAGATTCATGTCAAAGCCTTGACGCGCTGGCTGAGGCCGCAATACTAAAGGGTCTGTATGGCCAGAGCGCAACGAGTACTGATGGTGGCTTTTGTGGCGACGGCGTTGGCCGCCGACCGCGTGGGTGCCGCTGCGCCGATTCTGCGTCCGAACAACATGGCCGTGGCCGCCCGCGAATTGGCAGGCCGCCTGGCAGTGGGGTTCCGCCAGGTCGCGGCCGTCGTGCGTTACCAGCCATTCCGGCGGAACGAGCGCCCCGCCGCTAGTTGCACCGCAGGCCGCTTCCCCGCGATTGCTCTGATGGCGCACCCCTGTCAATTCTCGCCCTGGCAATTCCGCCTCCCGCCGCCCACTGTCTGAACCGTTCTCCGCACGCTGCGACGCCGCCCGCTGCTCCCGCGATCCCGCGCGCAACCGCTGGCACTGACGACTGGTAACTGGCAACTAACAACTGACAACTATTATGGCCCTCACTGTTCAAAAAATCCTCACGTTCATGTTTGGCAGCCGCAACGAGCGACTCCTCAAGCGGTATCGCGTCCTTGTTGCGCAGATCAACGCGCTGGAGCCCCAGATCCAGGCGATGACGGACGAGCAACTTGCCGGCAGGACCGCCGAGCTGCGAGCCGGCATCAAGAGCGGCAAGCTGCGCTCGGCCGACTGCCTGCACGAAGCGTTCGCCATCATGCGCGAGTCGATGGACCGCCACATCGGTATCCGCGCGATCTTCAACCCTGAGGAGAGCTTCAACCCCGATCAGCTCGACGATGAGCATCTGGAGCTCTACGACTCGGTCCAACGCCGGATGATCCAGACGGGCGAGGCGTGGACCAAGGTTCCGATCGCCCACGAGCTCTACGCCGCCGTTCGCAAGCTGTACCCCGAGTCGCGGCCCCCGTTCCGCGCCCGCTGCTTCGATGTGCAGATGATCGGGGGCATGGTGCTCTACGAAGGCAAGATCGCCGAAATGGCCACCGGCGAAGGCAAGACCTTCGTCGCGCCCCTCGCCTGCTTCATGCGAGTGATCGAGAGCTTGCACTGTCAGGTCGTCACCGTGAACGACTACCTGGTCCGCCGCGATGCGAGTTGGGTCCGGCCCGCCTTCGAGAACCTCGGCATGACGGTCGGCTACATCCAGTCCGAGATGGAGCCTGGTTCAGAATCCCGGCGCAAGATGTACGAGTGCGACATCACGTACGGCACGAACAGCGAGTTCGGGTTCGACTTTCTCCGCGACAACATGAAGGAGCGCGTTGACCTGCAGGTGCAGGGCCCCCTCGACTACGCCATCGTCGACGAGGTTGACTCGATCCTGATCGATGAGGCCCGCACGCCCCTGATCATCAGCGGCGCCGCGCACGACGACGCCCAGAAGTACCGGGACGCCGACGGCATCGCCCGCAAGATCATGGAGCTGAACAAGTCCTGGTCCGCCGTCGAGAAAGAGATCGACTCCGCCAAGCGCGGCATCAAGGCCGCGGAGGGCGACATCGACAAGGCTGGCGGCGACCAGAAAGCGAAGGAATCCGCCCAGAAGCGAGGC
Organism: Planctomycetota bacterium; assembly: GCA_026693085.1. Taxonomy (GTDB): domain Bacteria; phylum Planctomycetota; class Phycisphaerae; order Tepidisphaerales; family Tepidisphaeraceae; genus JAPLNB01. The sequence goes on from JAPLNB010000155.1 coordinate 70,127, forward strand.
GAAGAGGCCGAGAAGAAGCTGATCAGCGGCATCAGCAAGCTTTTCGTTGGTGCCAGCGACGACCGGATCAACGAGATCTGCAAACAATCCTCCGTTCCCGAGGACGTGCGGTCGGCCGCCTGGCAGGAGTCGGTCGAGCGCACCAAGATCGGCGAAAAGGCCATTACTCAGTACTACGAGGCCGAGATGGACCGCAAGAGCGTCCACCTCACTCACGAAGGCATTGCGGCCGCCCAGGACGAAGCCGGTGTCGGCAGCTTCTACGTCGGCAACAACATGGAGTGGCCGCACCTCATGGAACAGGCCCTCCGTGCCCATGTTGCGTACGAACGGGACAAAGACTACGTTGTCGATCGCGGCCAGCGCGGCGAGATGGAAGTGGTCATCGTCGATGAGTACACCGGCCGCAAAATGGTCGGCCGCCAGTGGTCCGAAGGCCTCCACCAGGCCGTCGAAGCCAAGGAGCGCGTCCCGATCAAGCAGGAAACCCAGACCCTGGCCACCATCACACTGCAGAACTTTTTCAAGCTCTACAAAGCCTTGGCCGGCATGACCGGCACGGCGCAGACCGAGGCCGAGGAATTCACCAAGATCTACCGCCTCGAAGTCGTCACGATTCCCACCAATCGCTCCTGCATCCGCAAAGACAACGACGACCGGGTTTATCGCAAGGCCCGTGAGAAGTGGGAGGCCGTCGTCGATGAGATCAAGAAATACTCCGACGCCGGCCGCCCCGTCCTCGTCGGCACCACGAGCGTCGAGCGTAGCGAGATGCTCTCGACGCTGCTCAAGCACCGTTACGGCGTGGAACACGAAGTGCTCAACGCCAAGCACCACGAACGCGAAGCCATGATCGTCGCCAAGGCCGGCCAACAGCACAAGAACGCGCACGGCGAAATGGTGGGCAACGTCACCATTGCCACCAACATGGCCGGCCGCGGCACCGACATCAAACTCGCCCCCGAATCCCTCTTCGACGTCAAGGCGGACCCCAGTACCCCCGACGGTTCCAAAATGATTGCGGTCCAGCGCGTCACGGGCAAGACCACCACGTTCGAAAACACCACCGATTCCGAGTACTATACCGCCGCTGTCCAGAACATGACCGGCGGACTCCACGTCATCGGCACTGAACGTCACACGGCCCGCCGCATCGACAACCAGCTCCGCGGGCGCGGTGGCCGCCAGGGCGACCCCGGTTCCAGCCGCTTCTACGTCTCCCTGGAAGACGAACTGATGCAGATGTTCGCCGGCGAGTGGACCATCAAAGTCCTCGGCTGGCTTGGCATGGAAGAGGGCATGGCGATCGAGGACCGCCGCATCACGAAGGGCATCCTGCGCGCCCAGAAGAAAGTCGAGGAACGGAACTTTCTCGCCCGGAAGAATCTTCTCGAATACGACGAGGTCATGGACTACCAGCGCACGCAATTCTATGGCATGCGTCAGAAGGTCCTCGAAGGCAAAGCCGTCGATGAGATTATCTGGGGCATGATCGGCCAGTCCGTCGAAGACGCCGTCCGCAAGTATATCGAAGAAGACTACGTCTCTGCCTGCATCTCCGAGTGGATCCGGATGAACTTCGACATCACGGTCGAGCCGGAAGGCCTGCGCGGCCTGCACTCGCTCATGGACCTTGAGAACTACATCAAGAACCAGGCGCGTACCGAAGTTGAGCACACCATCGAATCGACCCTCCAGGAATTCATGGGTGAAGACCCCGAGGAGAAGGAGTGGGACACTCGCGGCCTGTCCTCCTGGGCCATGAGCCGCTTCCACGCCAACCTTTCCCAGAACCAGATCCGCAAGATGTCTTCGACCGAGGTTGAGGAAGCCCTCAAGTCCGCCGCCGTCGAGCAGATCGACAAGCGCGACTGCGCCGGCCTCGGCCGCTTCCTGGAGCCGCTCTTCGCCGAAAAGGAACTGGCCAACTGGGCGCTCGAGAAGTTCGGCGTGAGTGTTGATCCCAAGGAATTCCTCGCCGACGCGGGCCGCAACATCCGCAAGCAGCCCCAGGAAATCGTCGACCTCATTCTCAAGCGCGCACGCGCCGCCTACGCTCGTCGGCAGGTCGAATACCCCATCGATCATGTGCTGTCCTACGTTTTCGGCGGCATTGACGGCTCCAGCGACAACCCGTATGCCGCCGACTACGTCCGCGCCTGGACAAGAATGAAATTTCAGCAGGATCTGCCGCTCGACGAAATCCGCCGCCTCTCCGTCCGCCGCCTCCGCGACCGCCTCATCGGACTGATGGAGCAGCACATCGACGATGGCAAGCTCGGAAGCGAAATCGACAACATTCTCAAGACCCACTCTGGACCCGATGCGTTGGCCAAAGCCGTCAACGAGCGATTCGGCAGCGCCTTTAAGGCGGCCGACCTCGACCATCAGCCCGCCACGCAGTCCGCCGCCGATTCCGATGGCGCCGCCAAGTCCCCGTCGCTCCGCGACCGCCTTTTGGAGGTCGGCAAGCGTTTCCTTCGTCAGGAACTGACCGACCTCGAGCAGTTCGTGCTCATCCAGATCTTCGACCAGAGCTGGAAGGACCACCTCTACGCCATGGACATGCTCCGCACGGGCATCGGCCTGCAGGCGTTCGCCGAGCGCGATCCGCGCATCGTGTACAAGAAGGAAGGCTACCGTTACTTCGAGGAAATGATGGAAGGCATCCGCGACAAGGTGACCGACCTGATTTTCCGGGCCCGCATCGTTGGGCAGGCCCAGTCCCGCAGCGCCTACCACGTCACTGCTGCCAGCCACGAAACCATCGACAGCTACGGCGTTGCCGAAAACGCGGCCGCCGCCGACAAACTGATCGGCCGCTCCGACGCCGCGCGGGCCGCCGATGAAAAGCAAGGCGAGGGCGCCAGGGTCAAGCAGATCGTCCGAGAAGCCCCCAAGGTCGGCCGCAACGACGCCTGCCCTTGCGGCTCAGGCAAGAAATACAAAAAGTGCTGCGGCGCCAACGCCGCCTGATCCGCCCACACCATCTGCAATACAAAAGCCCAGGGCGTTGCCGTGGGCTTTTTCTCTAGAACGGGGTGCTCGCCCGCCGCCGGATATAGATCTGATCCACCGCCGCGTTCTCCGAGAGCGACAGCAGATACAGCACGCTCTGCACAATATCTTCCGGCTTCAACAACTCATGCAGGTGCAAATCGGGCCGGGCATCCGGCACCATTCCGGTATTCACCCCCCCCGGCAGGATCGCCGACACCCGGATCCCATACTTCTGCGCCTCTACCGCCAGCGATTTCGTCAGTCCCATGACGCCATGCTTGCTCGCTGTATACGCCGCCTGGTTCGGATACCCCTTGAAGCCCACCACGCTCGCAATGTTGATGATGTACCCGCTTTTCTGCCGCATCATCAGCTTCATCGCCTCGCGACAGCACAAGAACGTCCCTCGCAGATTCGTGGTGATCACGCGGTCAAAATCCTCCGCCGCAAAGTCCGCCAGCGGCCCGAAAATCCCGATCCCTGCGTTGTTCACCAGGACATCGACCCGTCCAAGCAACTGGCGCACCCGCTCGAAGATCGCCACGATCTGCCGCTCCTCGCCCAGATCCGTCGCCATGACGGTCGCCAGTCCATTGCTCTGCCGAATGCTCTGCGCGACCTCCTGTAGTTGGCTGTCGGTCCTTGCCACGAGCATCACATGTGCTCGACACCTTGCGAGCGCCATCGCGATCGCCCTGCCGATCCCCCGCCCAGCCCCCGTGACAATCGCGACCTGCTTTTCCAGATTCATAGGTATCATTCGACTCTCCATCGTTTGATGCGAAGGCTGAACCGGGGTCGGCCATTGTGTATAATCAATCAGGCAATCGCACAAGGAGCCAGCATGCAGATGATCGAGGCGGTGATCAAGCCGCACAAGTTGGACGACGTCAAATCCGCCTTGGCCAAGATGGGAATCCTCGGTGTGACGGCACTCGAATGCAAAGGTTTCGGCCGCCAGCGCGGCCACACCGAACGGTACCGCGGCGCCAAGATGGACGTGGGTTTCGTTCCCAAGATCATGCTTAAGATTGCCGTCAGGGCCGAAGATTCCGGCAAAGCCGTCGAGGTCATCGTCGAAGCCGCTCGGACCGGCGAAGTCGGCGACGGCAAGATATTCGTCTACCCCATCGCCGAAGTCGTGCGCATCCGAACCGGCGAGCGCAACGCGCAGGCGCTCTAATCGCGGTCTATCTCAATGCCCAATGCGTCAAACAACGCCTTCGCTTTGGTGAGTGTTTCCGCGTACTCACTCTCCCCGGTTGAATCTGCCACAATGCCCCCTCCGACCGGGATCTGAACACGATTACTCCGCACGATGATCGTGCGGATCGCGATGTTGAACTCCATCCGGCCATCGCCACAGAGGTAACCAATGGCCCCGCAGTATGGCCCTCGCCGATCCGGCTCAAGCTCGTCGATGATCTGCATCGCCCGGATCTTAGGAGCGCCCGTAATGCTGCCGCCCGGAAATGTCGCGCGCAAGAGATCAACCAAGCCAACATCATCGCGGAGAATCCCCTCGACCGCGGCCACTCCATGATATAGCGTCGGGTGCGTCTCAATCGTCCGTGGCTCGACGACTTTGACCGATCCAATCGTGCACACCCGCCCAAGGTCGTTGCGTTCGAGGTCCACAATCATGTTCAACTCGGCCTGATCCTTGACGGACTCGAGCAGCTCCAGGTCCATGCCCCCCCGGCGCGGCCGCGTGCCTTTGATCGGCCGCGTCAGCACCCGCCGCTTGCCGGTCAGCGGGTCTGGCAGCACGCGAAGAAACAACTCCGGCGAATTGCACACCAGCGCGTCGCTGCCGTACTCCAGATAGGCGCCATAAAGCGCCGGGGTGCGCGTCCGTAGACGCTGGTAGATCGCCAGCGGGTCGTCAGGCAGCGGCGCGGTGAATTTCTGCGAAAGGTTGACCTGAAAGATGTCGCCTGCGTTGATGTATTCGATCGCCCGCGCCACCGTGGCCTCATACTGAGGCCGGGTGAAGTTGGACGTCAGAGGCCCATTGGAGTAAATGGCGTCTTCTCGGGTTTCGCCGTACATGCACGGTACGTCATGCTCGTCGTCCGCGTGAAAAGTGAACATGAACAGCGGCCAGTCATCATCCCTCTGGGCGATGCGCCCCGGGATGTTCTCGAATAGCCGGCCCAGGTCGTAGCTGAGATAGCCGACCCAGCGGGCGTTGGGCAAGTGCGGCTCAGGGTACTCGCTTATCCATTGCAGGGCATCCAGCGGGTTCTCCCACACCTTCTCCACGCGCCAGAAGGTCGAATGGACGGCGTGGAGAGTCCTTGCGTCGCAATAGAGGATGCTCGTCGGGGCCGGAAGCGGGCTGTAATTCCAGGGGGATGATGGATCGGAGCTGTCAAGCCGGATGCGAGGGATGCTGTAGCGCACGGTGGCATTGTAGCGCTGCCCAACGATTCTGCCAGGCGTCCATGCCTACTGGATCTCGACTTCCTCATTAAGGATCCGGGTTCCGTTCAGCTCCTTGATCCCAGTCCGCACCTTGGTTATTTGATCCATCCGAACCTTGGCAAACCGGTAGATCTTGATCGTCATCCGGCCGGGCTCAAGGTTGGTGACAAGCCGCTCCTGCCTGGCCTGCGAGGGGAAGATGGCAAACGCCATGTAATCGATCTTCTTGTCGCCGTAGTTGGTGATGATCTGCTGGACGAGAACATCTTTGCCATCGTGAAAGGCGAGCGTCTGCATCCCAACATCCGACAGCCCGAGGGTCAGTGTGATTGGCACCACGAGCGTCGTGAGGCGGTCCGCCTGCAGGTTGAACTGGGCCTCGATGGTTTTTGGTCCGGCGTAGCTGTTGTAGGGAAACTCAATGCTCAGCTCGCGCTGGAATGTTTCCCCAGGATTGGCTGAGAACGTAAACGTCGGCGGGTTGAGCGTCCACCCCGCCGGCGCCTTGAGCTTGAGCGTGCCTGAAATCGCCTGTGGGTAAGGATTCGTGAAACGGATTCGCCGCGTGTGCGACATGAAGCTCGACTCGATGAGCGGCCGATCGATCGCAACACTCGCCCGAAGCTGTGCGAGGCAGCCGTCAATATCCAGCAGGAATATCGGCATCGGCCCGACGGTCAACTCGACCTCCCCGCTCTGCGCGGCGGGATCTGCCGGGCGCCGGAGCGGCGTTGCGTTGCCCCACAGGTCTAACGCGTGGGGCCGCTGCCCCAGGCTCAACGCCAGATGCTTCACTCCCGCGCGCGTCCCCCGATCCCAGATCGCCAGAACGCTCTGCCCGCTTCGGTCAAACAAGAACGCCTCCACGCCATCCCCCATCGGCACTTTCCCCTTGAATGTCGTCCCGCCGAGGGTCGTCATCAGGGTACGCACGACCATCAGCAGTTCCTGCGGCTGCTTGACGAGCGTTGTCTCCTCCGAGACGACCTTGAACGGCAGGGGCACATCGATACGGTCTGCGCCGGCCGCCAGAGCATAGATCATCCGCTGTGCCAGGTCCCGAATCTGCAATTCCCTGCCGTATTGCTCCCGGTCCAGCAACTGCAACGTGAGTGACAATTTATGCCCCTGGTGCTTGCGGATGTCCTGGATGTAAAGCGGCAACTGGCTCGGCAGCACCGACGGATGAACTGACATCGCCACCGTTGCTGGAAGCTGCCCGTCCATCTCATACCAAGCCGGCCAAGGCATCGCCAAGTCCGGATTCCGGATCAGCTTGGCAAACTCATCGTAGACCTTCTGATAAACCTGCCGCATCTCCTTCTGGGTCACAAAGGCATCGGAGTCGTCCGCCCCAAGCTGCCAGCGGTCAAGGTTGTTCGCATGTCGCGCAACCATGTATGCCAGTTGCGGCTGCCACTCCTCGGGCTTGGCTTTCAGCAGATAAAGCCACGATCTGTCCGCGGCGTTCTTGGTGACCTGCGGGGGCAAATCGACTAGACACGCAGTGGGCGTGATGCTCAATTCCCGCAATCGGACCAGCAACTGGTCAAAGGTCGCCGATGACGCCTGTTGCGTATCGCCAGATTTGCTCCACACGGCCAGTTTGACTCGCCCCGCGCCCAGGAACGGCAGGATGTCCGGCAACTCCCCCCAGCCCTCAAAGGGCAAATCAGTGGCAATGATGCCAAACCGATCATCCGGCTGGACGGTCCGCGCGCCGTCCGCCAGAAGAACCATGTCCAGGGAATGCTGCCCGACATATTGCCCCTGCCCGGTCATGACCAGCGCCACCTCGTACCATCCTGGGGCAAGTTCCGGCAAAACCAATCGCATCTTTTTGTGGCCCGGCCCCAGGCTTTCCGCCGCTGCCATGTCCAACGCGCCGCTTCGCTGGTAGACCGTCTTCCCCGCCGGGTCTTTGATCACAAGCTGCGCCGCCAGATCGTCCGTTGACCAGTCGCTCACCACGACCTGCAGGCTCAACGTTTCGCCCTGCCGGAAGATGTTGCCGGGCCGGTCGGTGCTCATTGAAACGCGCGGAACCTGCGAAACCATGATGTCGTCAAACCACGCGCTGCCCCGGATGTCCTGCTGGAACAGAGTCTGTTTCCCCAGCGATTCCGCCGCGTACAACCCCGGCTGCAGCAACCCCAGCTCCACCACCAGGTAGCACGCCGCCGGGTCAGCCGACAGCTCAACCCGCAGCAGCTTCCATGGCTCCTCGTTTCGCCTGGCGGCATATAGATCCGAATGCCTCATTGATGAGGCGATCGGGCGCGTATCAATGTCGAGGTAATACGCGCTCAAGCTCGCCCGGGCGTGCGCCAGCAGCGTCGTCTGAACATAGCCCTCTACGCGGTACTGCGCCCGCGGCTGGACCTTGATGCGCTTCGGATCATACCGATAGACCACCGACCCCCCGTTCAGGTCCAGCCGAAAGCTGTAGTCCCCGCTCCGCCGCCGGTCGGTCGCGAGTTGCCCCTCAACGTAATGCGGCATGCCCGGGCCCTGGATCTTCGTCCAGTGCATGGGCAGATCTTCCTTGTTGCCCAGGTTCCGCTCCTCGAAGTCAAACGTCCGCAGGATACGGCTGGCCGCCGACGATTGCGCAATCGCCACATCGCATAACAGCAGACAGAATATCAGGGCGCAATATCCTCGCATAGTCCGATAAATCGTCTATCGGCTATCGGCGTAACGAAAGATAAGCCGACATTTCTTCCTCGGCGTCCTCGTTGGTGAATAGAGGGTCCAGGCCTTGAACCGCAGGCGTATTCCGGCCATGCTGGCACTCCAGAGAGGCATCCGGTGACTAATTGGTCCTTCGACATCCTCCGCCAGGGCGGCTGGGATCTGTGGCTGGCGATCTGCGTCATCGCCTCCCTGGTGCTGCTCGGCCACGCCGTGATCGGCCGCCTCTGGGAACGCGCCAGCGGCTGGCTCGCTCTCTTACTGATCGCGGCCGGCGTCGGTGGAACCACTGCCATCCTCTTCGTGCCCCGCTTCCAGTCCCCGTTTGTCGGCCTCGCCTGGACATTCATCCTCCTCTCAATCCTGTCCGCCACCTTCTATCTGAACCTTCTGGCCCAGCTTGGTACCCGCCGCACCACCATCCTCCTCTGCCTGCGCGTGTTCGCCCTGGGCATGCTCGTCCCGATGCTGTTCGAGCCCGTCCTCCGCTTCGTCGCCAAGCCCAAACCCGAACGCCCGCTCAATTTCCTTGTCGATGCCTCCGGAAGCATGTCATTCCCCGACGTCCAGAACGGCCCCACACGCCTGCAATCCGTCTGGCAAACCCTCCGTCCGCAGTTGGACAAAGCCAAAGAGCACTTCGTGCTCCGATACTTCACCTTCGCCTCCGATATCGACGAGTTCAAGAAGCCTGACGAACTCGGCAAACGCACTGCCGACGGCAAATCCACCGACATCGTGACGGCCGTACAAAAAGTGACCGGTCTGAGTCTCCGCAAGGACGCCGCCATCGTTCTTATCAGCGACGGCATCGACAACACCTCCCCCAATGTGGCCGACCTGCTCCGCTCTTCCCCTCGCCCTATCCACACCGTCCGCGTCGGCTCCGAACAGGCCGAACCATCATCCCTGGCCAACGTGGCCGTCGATAACATCGAAACCACCGACGATTTCGTCGTCCACCACGAGTCCAAAGTCAAAGCCACGATCAAGTCATCGGCGTTGGCCAACCGCGTCGTCGAGGTAAAGATGACCGAGCTCGACGTCTCCGCCAGACCCGTCGGCCAGGTGATCTCCAAGACCCTGGTTCTCCAACCGGTCGCCGAAGGCCAAATGGTCGAGCTTCCCTTCAAGCCCAAAGCCGTTGGCATCCAGCGTCTGGCCGTCTGGATCGACCCCATAGCCGGCGAGCGCAGCACCGTTGACAACCGCCAGGAATTTCAAGGGCTCGCGCTCGATCCCCGCATCAAGGTTTTCTATGTCGAAGGCCGCGTCCGCCCCGAGTTCACCCAACTGAATCGGGCCCTCGCCCGGGACCCGAACATCGAAGTTGCCTCCCTCCTCCGCATCCAACAGGAGCGTTTCACCGCCTCGGGCACCGTAGACGGCGAACCCGTCACCAAGATGCCCGCCAGCACCGAAGAGTGGAAGAAGTTTGACGTGGTGATCCTCGGCGACATGGACAGCAGCTTCCTCTCCAAGCTCCAGCAGGCCGGCATTGAACAATTCGTCTTCAAGGGGGGCGGCCTCATCATGATCGGCGGCCAGAACAACTTCGGACCGGGCGGTTACAAAGACTCCGCCATTGAAAAAGCCCTCCCGGTCTTCGCTGGTGAACTGGCCAGCCACCAGGAACGCACGGCTTTCGTTCCCCAACTCACCCCAGATGGCCAAACCCATCCCGGCATGGACGGCCTGGCCGAATGGTTCCCCCTCTCCGATCCCAATCAAAAACCCAAGACTGCAGGTCAAAAATCTCTGCCCGCCCTCCGCGGCAACGTCGTCGTCCCCCGCGCGAAATCCGGCGCTTCTGTCCTGCTCGTCCACGCCGGGCGCCCTGGGCCGGATGGCAAACCTCAGATCGTCCTGGCCGTCCAACGCTACGGCGAAGGCCGCTCCGCCGCCTTCACCGCCGACACCACCTATCTGTGGTACCTTCCCCTGCGAGGCCTCGGCCAGGACAGCCCGTATAACCGCTTCTGGGGCCAACTCATCCGCTGGCTCGCCGGCGAAGACGTTCGCAACCGCCAACGCGGCGCCGCCATCGATGGGCTGCTCAACAAGAGCCTGTACCAGTTGGGCGAATCCGTCCGCGTCCGCGCCATGGTCCGCGACGAACGCGGCGACGCCACCCGCTACGCGCAGGTCAACGTCAAACTCACCCGCGCCGGCCAGCAAGGCGTCTTGCAAGTCCCCCTCAACCCGGTCGAATCCCGCACCGGTCTCTATGACGTCACCATCGCCAACCCCGACAAAGGCGACTGGACCGCCGAACTGTCCGCCACGAAAGACGGCAAGACCGTCGGCAAACAAACCCTGAAATTCACCGTCATCCCACCCGCCGGAGAGATGCTCAAGCTCGCCGCTAACCCCCAACTCCTCGCTGCCATCGCCGAGCAGACCAAAGGTTTCCAGTACGAGCTGGCCCAGCTCCCCAGGCTCATTGACCAGCTCATCAGCATGGACAAGCCCTCGGCCGCCGAACAGGCCCGATCCGTTCCCCTCAGCAACACCCTCCGCGCCGCGCTGGAACTCATGGGACAAAGACCCGAATGGGACGAAAGATACGACTTGCCCACGCAAGGCCTCCTGGTTCTCTGCCTCCTCGCCGCCGAGTGGATCATGCGCCGCCGCTGGCAGTTGCCCTGAACCCCGCCCCCTGAAGCCTTGCCTCCCCCATACCCTCTGGCCCACAATACTCCCATGGCCCAACTGTCGGACATCCCCAAAATCCTGCGATCCGTCGGCCCCTTCGGTTTCATCGGCCGCGTCTGGCGCGAACTGTCCGACGACAATCTCCTCGTTTGGGCCGCCGCCGTCGCCTATTCCTGGCTCTTCGCCATCTTCCCTTTCGTCGTCTTCCTCATGACCCTCCTGCCGTACCTGCCCGAAGGCACGAAGACAAACGCCAAGAACGAGATCCAAGCGGTCGTCTACCGCTCGATGCCCAAGCAGGCCGCCGACACCATCTGGGACAACGTCTCCTTCATCCTCAGCCGACGCCACGGCGGCCTCCTCGGCATCGGCCTGATCCTCACCCTCTGGGCTGCCAGCGGCGGCATCAACATGACCATCACTGCGGTTGACAAATGCTACGAAATCGACAACGGCCGCCCGTTCTACAAACAACGTCCCATGGCCATCGGCCTCACCACCATCGTCGCTGTCCTCGTGCTCGCTTTGCTCATCCTCCTCCCCATCGGCACCGTCGCCATCCGCTGGATCGAGCGCAACGGCATCACCGGCATCTCCGGCCCGCTGCTCTGGACCTGGCAGATCCTCCGCTTCCCACTTGCCGTCCTGCTCATGTTCGCAACGGTCAACCTGCTTTATTACTTTGGCCCGAGCATCAAGCAGAAGTACGTTTTCTTCACCCCCGGCGCCGTATTCGTCGTCATTGTCTGGATGCTCCTGGCGGTCGCCTTCCGCTTCTACGTCGACCGCTACGGCAAGTACAACGAAACCTACGGCACGGTAGGGGGGGTGGCCATCCTCCTGATCCTCTTCTACTTCGATGCCGTCGTTCTGCTGATCGGAGCTGAAATCAACAGCGAAATCGACTTTGAAGTCCTCAAAGTCCCTCGCGGCTCCAAAGACTTCACTCTCGTGCACGAGCCGCCTGCCCAATCCGCGTGAATCTGTGGTTTTATTTTTCCGTGACGATCTGCACCGGTATCGTTGCCTCTGCCATTCGATTCGCCTGCTGATCCGACACCGAGACCGTCAGAAAATAGTTCCCAGGCGCGAGCACCGCCGGAATCTGCAGCTTTCTCGCAACGCAGAAGTCATGCCGCCGGTTACGCGACACATCCGCGAACGGCTGCCGCTTCTCGACCGCCACGCGCTGCCCCCGATCGTTGTACAAAATCATTTCCTGCGTGATGTCCGTCTGCCAAAGGTTCCGGTCGTTCAGGCGGCTCGAGAAGTTCTCAACGTCGCAGTAGACCACAATCTCGCGTCCCGCGCCGAGCCGATCCGCTGGCAGCGGATCATAGGCCCCAAACCCGTAGACCTTCTTGCACACCGCCAGGCCTGATACATGCAGGCTTGTCTGCGCTCGCAACCGCTCCGCCAGGTCAATCAACGGCCTCGCCTTGCGTGCCAAAAGCAGATTCTCGTTCGCGCGCACATTCGTGCGGAAGTTGCTGAGCCCATCCATGATCGCCGCGATCAGCTCCCGGTCCTCCGCCGTCAATGACCCGATCACGTCCATCTGCGGTACCTGCCGCCCGCGCAGCCACTGCAGAACCTGGTACTCCAATTGTGCCGAAAGGTCCCGCGGATAGTCCCGAATCTGTCTGGCCAACTGTTGCTCAAGCTGATCCGAACTGGGAACGGCTGCCTGGACCACGACCGCCGCCGGCCCGGCTTCCGACCCCGGCTTGGCTGCAGTCGCCGCTGGCTGCGTCGCCAGGACACTGACCGCGACCGGGGTCGCCGGCCTGGTCGCCGGTGGATCAACAACACCTGGCGGTTTTTCTTCGACCGGCTTTGCCGTCGCTCCGCTCGGCTGCGTCTGCAGCGGCGTAATCCAGCTCACCGAGGGCGCAGTCGTCGGCCCATCCGCCCCGCCCGCCGGTTTTCTTATGCGATTGACCTTCGGCCCAATGTCCTGCGCATATGCCGCCGTCGTCCAACTCAACGCTTCAGGCGTGCTCACGGGTTCCACAGGCCTTGCCGGCTGAGTCGCTGCTGGCTGACTTGATGGCGGCGGGGGCGGTGGATCAGCCACAATCCCCTTGGCGGCGCCCGCACCCTTCGGCTCGGACCCACACCCCCCGAATATCAACACGGCACCCAGACTGGCAGCGTAAATGTGACGAAGCATCGGAAACTCCATCCATGGACCGGCTTCGCAGACCCCCGATCATCCAAATCGGGGCTTCCAAGAGCACTATAGAGTATCAACCTCCCAGCCCACCACGCAAGAGCTTCGCATCAATCTTACGCCCCCCAATCAAGAACTGACAACGAGCAGATGACAACCGACAACCTATGCTTCACAGCACTTCTGTCGCCTTCGGATAGCTCCCGAGCATGGTCAGTTGCAGGCAATGCGTCTTGGATGCATTAATCGCCGCTTGCATGGTCGAATCATCGCTATGTCCCTGCGCATCGATGAAGAAGTAATACTCCCAGTTGACTTTTTTACTCGGCCGTTTCTCAATGTCTGTCAGGTTGATCCCGTGATCCTTGAAGACGTCCAGCACGGCCGCCAACGCCCCAGGCTTGTGCGCCGTCGTGAACATGATGGCCGTCTTGTCCGCCCCGCTCCGCTTGGCCCCCTCCCGTCCGATCACAAAGAAGCGGGTTACGTTGTCCGGATTATCCTCGATGTTCTCAAACAACACGTGCAGGCCGTACAACTCGCCGGCAATGGTCGACCCGATCGCCGCCACCCCCGGCTGCTGCCCCGCCAGCTCCGCTGCCCGGCTTGTGCTCGCCGTCGGTTCCAACTCCCGATCCTTCGCCACCCGGCTCAGCCAGTCCCGGCATTGGCTGAACACCTCCGGCTTCGAGTAAAGCTTGCGTATGCGGTCCCACGGCTCCTTGGACAGCACATTGTGGTGCACGCTGATCAGGACCTCGGAACAAATCCTCGCCGAGCTCAACAAGAATGCATCCAGTGTGTCCACCACCCCGCCGCCAATCGAATTCTCCACCGGCACCAGCCCATGATCGATGTGCCCCCGGACAACCTCTTCAAAAACCGTCGCAATATCGATTAACGGAACATGTTCCACGCTGCTTCCGAACTTCCGCACCGAAGCCAAATGCGAAAAGCTCCCTTGCGGCCCCAGAAACCCGATCCGCAGCGGCTTCTCCAACGCAAATGACCCGCTCATCAACTCCCGCCACACGGCCTCGATACACCGATCCGGCAGTGGCCCCTTATTCAACCGCCGAATGCGATCGATGATCTCCTTTTCCCGATCAGGCGCATAGATCGGGGCGTTCGTGAGCTGCTTGAGCTTGCCGATCTGCTGGACAACGCTCGCGCGCGCATTGAGCAACTCCACGATCTGGGTGTCGAGCGCGTCAATCCGCGATCGCATCGCGTCCAGCGGTGAGGAATCCAGCGACTCATTTGAAGAAGCTTCGGACATATTGATGGTTTTAGCGGCCGTCGGATAAGGCGTCAAACGCATGGCCATGCGTTCCAGCCCACGCCCAGCCATGCACCACCCCCCCCGGAAGCGACCAAACGGCCTTCTGTATACCGCAAACCCGTCAACGGACGATCACACCACGCGGTAAATAGGAATGAGCAGCTTCAGCCAGTCTGCTACGACAGATGTTGCTGTTTGGAGCGTAAGTATGACGCGTCGCATCACACGTCGGCAGTTCATGCGGAGCGGTGCGGCCGCTGCTGCCGCGTTCACTTTATGGCCCAAGGGAATCCTTCAGGCGCAGTCCCCCGCCCAACGGCTCCACGTGGCTTTCATCGGAGCGGGCGGCCGAGGCGCCAGCAACCTCCACGAAATCTCGCAATGCGCCGCCGACGTCGTCGCTCTTTGTGATGTCGACGCCTCCAACCTTGCTGCCGCTGCCAAGTCCTTTCCCAATGCCAAGACCTACTGCGACTTCCGCAAGCTGCTGGAGCAGAAGGACATCGACGGCGTGGTCGTCAGCACCCCTGACCACGTCCACGCCTTCGCCGCCCTCGCCGCTATCCGGCTGGGCAAACATATCTACTGTGAGAAGCCCCTCACTCACTGCGTCTACGAATCCCGCATCCTCCGGCTCGCTGCCGCCGAAAAAAAGGTTGTCACACAGATGGGCAATGGCGGCCACTCCTCCGAAGGAACTCGCGCAACCGTCGAATGGATCCAATCCGGCGCCATCGGCCAGGTCCGCGAAGTCCACGTCTGGACCGACCGCGCTAAAGACTGGTGGCCACAAGGCGTCCTCCGACCCACCGAAACCCCCCCTGTCCCCCAGAACCTGGCCTGGGATCTCTGGATTGGTCCCGCTCCCCAGCGCCCCTATCACCCCGCCTACCACCCCTTTAAATGGCGAGGCTGGGCCGATTTCGGCACCGGCGCCCTCGGCGATATGGGCTGCCATGTCTTCGACGTCTCCTGCTGGGCCCTCAAACTTGGTCCACCATCCACCATTGAAGCCGAAACCTCGGGCTACAACCGCGAAACCTTCCCCGAATGGTCCATCGTCCGCTACGAGTTTCCGCAACGTGGCGACCTACCCCCGGTCAAACTCACCTGGTACGACGGCGGCAAACTCCCGCAACGCCCTCCCGAACTCGAAGAAGGCCGCGAAATGGGCACCAAGGATGGTGGCACCATCTTCGTCGGCGATAAGGGCAAAATGATCGTCCCCCTCGGCGGCGCCCCTCGCCTTATCCCCGAAGCCAAGATGAAAGACTTCAAACGCCCCGATCCCTCGATCCCCCGATCCATCGGCCACCACAAAGAATGGGTCGAAGCCTGCAAAGGCGGCCCACCTGCCGGCTCCAACTTCGACTTCTCCGGCCCCTTGACCGAAACCATCCTCCTCGGCAACGTCGCCATCCGCCTCGGCAAAAAGATCCAGTGGGATTCGGAGAAATTGCAGGTCACCAACGCCCCTGACGCCGCCCCCCTCATCCACCGGGAATACCGCAAGGGCTGGGAACTCTGACCATCCCCAGATCGCTCTGCGTCTCTTTCCCTCGTCTATCGGTGTTTATCTATGGCTCTTCAGCCGCTGATTCGGCGTCCGATCAGCGCGCACCAAGAACCACTTCGTGCCTTGGCGCCTTCGTGGTGAACTGGATTACTCCCACCCCTTCCGATTCTTCCTGGTCCCGCAGAGGTTCACTTCCATCCCCAACGCCGCTGCCATCGACGCCTTTGCCAGCAGTGCCTTATCCGCCTCGACATCACTATTCGCGTACGCCACCTGAATGTGGTTCGCCTTATGCTTCGCCATGAACTGATCCCGGCTCACCCCATACGTCACCGCATGCATGATCGGCCACTGCGGGGTCGTCGCATTCCACCGCCGCTGCGTTTCCGCTTCCGGCAACGCCACCACCCCGCCCCGCCCCAGATCCATCTTCAGCTTCCCATCCTCGATGAAAATCCGCGACCAGACAATCTCGCCCGGTTTGGAAATGCCCTTCACCGTCCCGCCACCCAGCCGGAAGTACATCCCCGGCTGCCGCTCGCTGCTTGCCTTCGACCAGCCACCAAAATGCGCCGGCGGCGCCGACCCCGAAATCAAAAACACCCAAACATAATCCTCGACCGTCCCCGACCGGTCCGGATCGCCCCAACGCACGTCATGCAACGTGTTCTCTACCGGCTGCCCCATCGCCCCATGCACCCGAACCGTCATCAACCCATCCAATCCCGCGCATTCATCGACCTCATTAAAGTGCGGCAACGGCCGCCCCTCGTACAAAACCCTTGACCCATCCCGCGACCTCACCGGCGGCCGATCCGCATTGTTCAACGTCCCCTCGACCAGATCCGACGCCGGCAGCAAATCCTTCAACCCCTGCTGATACTGAATCCCGATGCAGTCACACCCAAAATCATCGGCGATGCGGATTGCCGCGATGTACATTTTACACTGCAAATGGATCTGCGCATCCGTCAGGTCCGTTTGCTCGTTTGGCCCCGTCACGAACTTCATGCCCCGGTCTTCCATCCACTTGCGCACCGCCATCGCCTCGTCATCGTTTACCTGCGTCGTCTCATAGTACAACGCCGACTGCGACAGCCTCTCCTTGAACAATCCGGTCGGATTCAACAGCTCATCCGGAATAATCGCGTTGAACATCCCCATGCAGCCTTCATCGAAGATCCCCATGATCGCCTTCTCACGCCGCATCTGCTCCGCCAGCGCCTCACCCAGCTTGCGCTCCGCCCCGCCGACTTTCACATGCTTCAGCTTCGTCACATGCGGCGTCTTGTGCTTCACATACCCCTCTTTCAGCCACTGCCGCAGGTAGTTTTTGAAAAACGCGTCCGTGAAATCCTCCGACCAGATGGTGGAATACTTCACACCCGCCTTGGTCAGCGACCCATTCAAATTCAACATCCCCACCAACCCCGGCCAGGTCCCCGACCAGTTGGCGACAGTGAGAATCGGCCCACGGTGCGAAATCAACCCCGGCAGCACATGATGCGTATACTGCCACACCGACTCGGCCACAATGATCGGCGCCTTCGGGTCCACATCCCGGAAAACCTGCAATCCTTCCTTCTGCGACCCGATGAACCCATGGCCCTCGTCATCTTTGTACGGATGTGCCCGCACCAGGTCATACCCCTCTTCCGCCAGCGCCTTCCGCAAGGTCAATTCCATCTTCGCCTGCTCCGGCCAGCACTGCTTGTTCGCGCCCGCGCGCAGGTCTCCACTGGCCACGAGTTGCACTTGCTTGCGACCGAGCTTGGTTGGCTTGCTGATCTGAGGAATTGCGTATGCGGCCATGTCAAACCTCATATTTCTGCTCGAAGAAAACGATTGCACTTGCCGGCACCTCACCGGCGATGCAACCTCTGTCTATGATAACACTCGCCACCGCGTCTGGCCAATCTCTGCCCTTGACGCCGCCACCACAATCGATACGGTGGGGGGGTACGGTCAGGAAATCCAACGGGAAACGGAGGTTTCGCAATGCTCAAAGGCCAATTGCTTCAGCCGCAGATGAACGCCGCCCTGGCGCGCGCCGGGCATTCCAGCAAGGTTCTCATCTCCGACGGGAACTACCCCCACTGGACCAAGCGCGGCCCCAACGCGGAGGTTGTCTTCCTGAACCTCGCCCCGGGCCTGGTCAACTGCACCGACGTCCTGAAGTCCCTCCTCAGCGCCATCAACGTGGAGAAGGCCGAGGTGATGGATTACGCCCGCACCGGCCCCAACGCGCTCAAGGCGGATCCCCCCATCTGGAACGAATTCCGCCAGATCCTGCATGCCGCTGGCAACGACATCGAACTCGACAAGGTCGAACGCTTCAAGTTCTACGAACTCGCCGCCGCCCCCGACGTTTGCCTGACCATCGCCACGGGCGAGGGCGCCATCTACGCCAACCTCATGCTCACGATTGGCGTCGTCAAGCCCAAAGCCTGACCGCCATTCACAGCCAGTACCGCCGTCTTTCCCCTCTTGCGGAGTACCGGGAAAGGGCTTGGCCGTTGGCCAGGCAGGACCTCGGCCATAAACGGGCGGGGCGGTGGATTGGCGTTGGATGGCCCGGTGCCGAGGGGAAAGAGTGGGTTTAGCTTAATCGGGCGAAGAGGTCGGCGGGGCCGACGGGGTTGATGCCTTTGGCGGAGAGGGCCTTGATGGCAGCGTCGGTGTTTTCGAAGCGGAAGACCATGGTGGCCTTTTGGGCTTGTGGGCCGGTGGTGAAGGCGTACATGTATTCGATAGCGAGGCCAGCATCGTCGATGATTTCGAGGATTTCGTACAGTCCGCCGGGTCGGTCGGAGACATCGATAGCGAGGACTTCGGTGACATTGACGACGCAGCCATTGGATTCGAGGGCCCGGCGGGCTTTCTGCCAGTCTTTGACGATGAGGCGGAGGATGCCGAACTGCTGGGTGTCAGCCAGGGAGAGGGTGATGATGTTGATGCCGGCCTGGGAGAGGATTCTGCAGGGAACCTTGAGTTGGCCGGGCTTGTTTTCCATGAAGAGGGAGAGTTGGTTGAGTTTCATAATAATTGCCAGTTGTTAGTTGCCAGTTGTTAGTTGCCAGTGGGTTTATTGTTGGGAGTTATTTCATGACGCGGAGGTCGTGGACGCGGCAGATTTTGCCTTCAGAGCGTTGGAGGGTTCGGGGTTCGACGAGGGTGACGGTGGCGCGAATGCCGATGGTGTGGTCGATGGAGTTCTCGAGTTTTTGGCGGAGGTTTTCCATGGCGCGGAT
Source organism: Planctomycetota bacterium (assembly GCA_026693085.1). Classification (GTDB taxonomy): domain Bacteria; phylum Planctomycetota; class Phycisphaerae; order Tepidisphaerales; family Tepidisphaeraceae; genus JAPLNB01. The sequence goes on from JAPLNB010000155.1 coordinate 89,125, forward strand.
CTTGTCGGAGAAGACTTCGGGGGTGACTTCGACTTTGACTTCGATCTGGTCGAGGTCTTTGACGCGGGTGAGGACGATCTGGTAGTGGGGCATGGTGCCTTCGGCGGCGAGGAGGGCGGTTTCGATCTGGGACGGGTAGACGTTGACGCCGCGGATGATGAACATATCGTCAGAACGTCGGGAGATGCGGGCGATGCGGCGGATGGTCCGTCCGCAGGGGCAGGGGGTTCGGATGAGGGTGGTGATGTCGCGGGTGCGGTAGCGGATCATGGGCATGGCTTGTTTGGAGAGGGTGGTGAGGACGAGTTCACCTTCGGAGCCATCGGGTAGTGGGACGCCGGTGTCGGGGTTGATGATTTCGGGGAAGAAGTGGTCTTCGAAGATATGGGGGCCGTTCTGGCAGGAGCATTCCATGGCGACGCCGGGGCCGATGATTTCGGACAGGCCGTAGATATCGAAGGCCTTGATGCCGGACTCCTGTTCGATTCGGATGCGCATTTGGTTGGTCCAGGGTTCGGCGCCGAAGATTCCGACGCGGAGGCGTGGGGGTTTGATGTTGAGTTCGCGGGCGCGTTCGTAGAGGTGGAGGAAGTAGGAGGGTGTGCAGCAGATGACGGAGGAGCCGAAGTCGTTCATGATCATGATTTGACGTTCGGTGTTACCGCCGGAAATGGGGATAACGGTTGCGCCGAGGGCTTCGCCGCCGTAGTGAGCGCCAAGGCCGCCGGTGAAGAGGCCGTAGCCATAGGCGTTCTGGATGACGTCGCCGCGGTGGACGCCGGCGGCGGCGAAGGATCGGACCATGCAGGAGGCCCAGACGTTGATGTCGGCCTGGGTGTAGGCAACGACGATGGGTTTTCCGGTGGTTCCGGAGGAGGCGTGAAGGCGGACGATTTCGTCCATGGGGCTGGCGAAGAGGCCGAAGGGATAGGTGTCGCGGAGGTCGATTTTGAGGGTGAAGGGGAGCTTGGCGATGTCGGCGAGGGACTTGATGTCCTGGGGGGTGAGGGATCGCTCTTCCATGCGTTTTTTGGAGAGAGGGACGTGGTCGAAGGCACGGCGGACGGTGGCCTTGAGGCGGTGGAACTGGAGGTCCTGAAGTTGGGGGATGGGGAGGAAATCGGGGCTGGATTCTGGGTGAAACCCGCCAGGGATGTCGTTCCAAGGGATCGTGGATGTGCTCATGAAATTTCCTTAGTGTTGAGTGGTTGAAGCGGCGACGGTGCGGCCAAGTTGGAAGGCCTGGAGGTTGGAATCGAGGGTTTTTTCGGGGAGGTTGGCTTTGATGGCGTCGAGCCAGAGGGATTCTGGGAAGGGCAGGTGGTGGGAGAGAGCGCCGAGGAGTGCGATGTTGAGCGAGCGTTTGGAGGGGAGTTTGGATTCGTCGATGAAGGAGGGGGTCAATAGGACGCCGCCGGGGCGGAGGTAGTGGATGTTGTTGTCGACCTGGTCGGGGGTGAAGATGAGGAGGAAGTGGGCTTGGGCGGAGGGGACCATGGGAGAGAGGACGCGATCGCCGAAGCGTACGTCGGAGGTGACGGAGCCGCCGCGTTGGGACATGCCGTGGATTTCGGCTTTTTTGACATCAAGTCCGGCGCGGAAGGCGACGTCGGCGAGGATGTCGGAGGCTTTAATGACGCCTTGACCGCCGAGCCCGGCGGTGACGATGTTGGTGACGTGGTGATTCATCATGGGTGATTTGCCATTTGAGTCAGTCGGGGCAGGCACGGAGACATTTTGGCCTTTGCAGAAGTTGCAGGTGGAATCGGGGGGTGTGAGGGCGTTGAGGATCCAGTCGGGGAGTCGGGTGGGTTTGCCGGTGGGGTCGGTGACGGCGTGGGCGGTGTAGCCGGTGACGACGAGGGCGTTGGCGGTGGTGTTGACGATCGAGAGATCGAAGCGAAGTGAGGCTTTTCCGGCGGGGGAAGCAGAGGCGGTGAGTTGGAGCTGATCGTCGTAGCGGGCTCGGCCGAGGTAGTTGAGGTGGGCTTCGACGAGGGGGAGGAGGTAGCCTTTGCGTTCCATGTCGGCGTAGGGGATGCCGGCGGCGCGGAGGAGGTCGGTTCGGGCGCATTCGAACCATTCGAGGGCTCGGGAATTGTAGAAAGTGCCCATCTGGTCCGTTTCGGAGTAGCGGACGCGAAGGGTGGTGACGTGCTGGAAAGCTGTGGTGCCCGTGAGCTGGTCTCCTTGGCGTGAATGGTATTGAATCTGAGCTTGGAATCAAGATACAGCATAGATGGAGTTGGAGAGGGCAAGGGGGCGCGGTATGGTGGGGTGTATGAGCGGGCAGGAGAGAAGTCGGACGGCGTGGTTGGTGGCGCTGTGTGGGCCTGGGGAGAAGGAAATCGAACTGCGGGCGAAAGAGGGGGGGATCAGCATCGGGCGGCATGAGCAGTGCGAGATCAGGCTGGCGGCGGAGACGGTGTCGCGGTTTCATGCCAGGCTACGGTGGGAGGTTGGCGGGTGGCGGATTGCGGATTTGAAGAGCCGATGGGGGACGTTTCTAAATGGCTGCCGCCTGGATGCCGGCGGAGCGGAGATGCCGTTACGTGAGGGGGATTTGATTCGGATTACGCCCTGGACGTTCAGTTTCACCAGCAAAGCGAGGGGCCTGGGGGGCGTGGAGTCGGTGGATGATGTGCGGCAGATGCAGACGATGGTGAGGAGTGTAGGGTCGGAGAGCAGTGGGGGGGCGATGGCGGACGATCTGCTGGCGCTGCTGTTGGAGAGCGCGGCGGGGATGCATGCGGCGGCTGATGAGCCGGAGATGGCGGAGGTGATGCTGGAGGCGGCGATCCGGGGGACGGGGCTGCCGAACGGAGCGGTGCTGCGGCCTTTGGATGCTGAGGGGCGAGTGGAGGTGGTGGCGTCGCGACGCTCGACCAGGGGCGGGAAGGAGGGGGCGGCGTATAGCAGAGCGTTGCTGGCGGCGGCGAGCGGTGGGGTGGTGGCGGAGCTGTCGCCGATGAACGCGCCTGTGACGTCCGAGAGCATCGTGCAGATGCGGATTGAGACGGCGATCTGTGTGCCGTTGATGCTGGGGTCGGCGGTGGCGGCGTATTTGTATCTGGATTCGCGTGGGGAGCGGGGGATGGCGGCGTTGAAGATGCGGGGGAACGCGTCGGCATTTTGCGTGGGGTTGGGGCGGATCGCGGGATTGGCGCTGGCGAACCTGAAGCGGGTGGATATTGAGCGCCGCCAGGCCATGATCGAGGCGGAGCTGGCGGCAGGGGCCGAGGCGCAGCGGTGGATTCTGCCGCGGCGGGAGGATCGGGTGGGGAGATTTGAGTATGTTGGGGAAAGCCGGCCTGGGCGGGGGATGGGCGGGGACTTTTTTGACGTGATTCAGTTGGATGAGAATCGGGTGGCGGTGGCGGTGGGGGATGTGTCGGGGAAGGGGGTGGCGGCGTCGGTGCTGATGACGGCGGCGCAGGGGTTCCTGCATGCGGCGCTCAAGGAAGATGGGCGGGCGGAGAAGGCGGTTGGGAACCTGAACCGGTTTGTGATGCCGCGGCGGCCGGTGGGGAAGTTTATCACGATGTGGGTGGGGGTGTTTGACGCGGGGACGATGACGCTGAGGTATGTGGATGCGGGACATGGGTATGGGATGATGGTGGGTGCGGATGGGAAGACGCGGGTACTGAGCGGGGAGGAGGGGATGCCGGTGGGGGTTAGTGAGGATGCGATATACGTTGCCGAGACGGTGGCATTGGCCAAGGGCGCCGGGGTGTTGGTGATCAGCGATGGAATCGTGGAGCAGCCCGGGCTGGGGGCGGAGGGGGCGGCCGGTGAACGGCGGTGTTTTGGGATGGTTGGGGTCAGGGAGTGCTTGGCCAGAATCTGCGAGGGAGAGGACGAGGTTGGCAGGCTGTTCGAGGCGGTGAAGGAGCACGCGGGGACGGGAGAATTGGCGGATGATGCGACGGTGGTGATGGTGAGGTGGTGATGGGGTTTTCGATTTTTGGGGGTTACCACTCGTGGTAGACGAAGAACACGGCGGCGAGGACGAGGGCGAAGCCGACGATGTAATTCCACTTGATTCGCTCACCCAGATAGAACATGGCGAAGAAGCAGAAGACGACGAGCGTGATGCATTCCTGCATGATTTTGAGTTTGGAGGCGGATTGGCCGGAAAGGTGGCCGATGCGATTGGCGGGGACTTGGAAGCAGTATTCGAGGAAGGCGATGCCCCAACTGACGAGGACGACTTTCCAAAGGGCGACCTTTGCGAAGCGCAGGTGTCCGTACCACGCGAAAGTCATGAAGATGTTGCTGATGGTGAGAAGGATTGCTGTTTTCATGGGTGCTTTGTCTGGGGGTGGGAATGATACCGATGGCGGAGGCGGAGGCAAGGGTGGGGGAGGGTGGCGGGTTGAAAAAAAGAGGCAGAGCCGCCCGAGGGGAGCGACCCTGCCCGCGGTTGAGGGCAGAATTGAAGATTAGGTGAGTCGCCTACGGCAGACTTGGCACAACAGACCTTCCTTGAACATGTTCAGGGCCGCTGACGGCCGTTGCTCGAATCCCGAGGTGTACGAAAAATAAGCCTATCGATATGAACAGGATGAATATATCTCGCGGGGGGGGGAATTCGCAAGTGGAAACCGGTTATTTTTTTCGTGGAGGGTTTCCGGGTTGGGTAGGATCATCAGGAACGTTCAGAGGCGATAAGGCGGCAGGTTGAATCGGCGTGCAGGGATTTCTCGACGGCATCGTAACGGCCGGCGTTGGTGTACGAGATATGGATTTGGACGTCGACTTCGGTGAGATCGGGAAGGCGATGGAAGCTCTGGTCCTCGACGCGGATGCCAGCGTCGGCGAAGCGTTTGGCGAGTTCGGAGACGCAGCACTCGTTCCAGGGGCGGCGGATGGTGAGCTTGCGGAATCGGCGGTGCGGGAGGGCGGACTCGAGGATGTCGAGGAGCCAGAGGGCGAAGAGAACGAGGGCGGCGGCGGAGGTTGCCAGGACGTACATGCCGAAGCCGCAGGCGAGGCCGACGGCGGCGACGCACCACAGCGCGGCGGCGGTGGTGAGGCCGCGGATCGTGGTGTCCTGTTTGAGGATTGCACCGGCGCCGAGGAAGCCGATGCCGGTCATGACGCCGTAGGCGATGCGGCCGGGGTCTACGTTGATGTTGTAGCCTGGACGGACGGGCCAGGGGTGATCGGCGAAGCGGATGGAGACGAGCATGACGAGGGCGCTGCCGACGCAGACGAGGAGGTTGGTTCGGAAGCCGGCCTCGTGACCGCGGAGTTTGCGTTCGAGGCCGACGAGTGCGCCAAGGACGGCGGCGAGGAAGAGGCGGACGAGGGCTTCGCCGTCGGAACCCAGGTAGAGCATCCACTGGTGAATGAGATGGTTCAGAGTGTCCATGGTTCCGAAGATCCGTGTGTTATTTGTTACTTGTTACTCGCGGAGGTTTGGTGATCGATGAGGCTGCCGCGAATAACAAATAACAAATAACGAGTAACAAACAACAAATAACGAGTAACCTCGGTCATCTGTGTGGCGGTGGTTTGCGGTGTCTGTTCGGTGGTGAAGGGTTATCGGCGGCTGGGGACGCGGCGGATGCTGGGTTCGCGGTGTTTACCGCCGGTTTCGTGGAGGAGTTTCATGGCCTTTTTCAGGTCGGCGACCTTGAAGACGCCGATGGTATGGCCGCCTGGCGAGCCGCTGGTGACGTAGGCGTAGTTGATGTTGATGTGGTTCTTGCCCATGAGTCCTGCGATGCCGGCGAGTGCACCGGGGCGGTTGGGCAGTTCGACACAGAGGACCTCGGTTTCGGTGGTGGGGAGGTTGAGCTGCGCGAGGGCCTGGCGGACGTGATCGCCATCGTCGGTGACGAACCTGAGGACGCCATGTTCCTGGGAGTCGACGAGGGTCATGGCGACGATGTTGATCTTCTCGTCGGCCAGAGCACTGGTGACCTGCGCGAGTACGCCAGGCTTGTTGACGAGGAAAACGCTGTACTGTGTCCGAATGCGGATATCTGGCATAGGGCTCCTTTCAATGGTTGAGCCATTGAATTGTTGGCCTGTTACTCGCGAAAAATCAACCTGTGCAGCCGGAGAAGTTTACGGCTGCACTTTGAGTGCCTCCTGCTGGGAAGGGCGGATCGTGAGCACCCGGTCGAGCCGGGTGATTCGCAGCAGCTCCATGAGTCTGGCGCCCACTCCGCACAAGATCAGGCGGCTCTTGGGCAGGAGGGCCAGCTTTTTCTGGAGCGCCAACAGGACGCCGATGGCCTGGCTGGAGAGATACGCCACTTGTTCGAAGTCGAGGATGATCGATCGGCGGTCCTCGTCGTCGACGAGACAGTAGAGTTGCTGGGCGATCTTTTCCAGCTCCATGGGGTCCATGAGGGAAGGCGTAATGAACTCGACGACGGTGTGTGGCCCTTCTTGCTGAATGTTGAAATGACTCATAGTGTCCTGTTCTAAAACCCATTCCGCCCGGTGGACCGTTCGTGCGTTACCTTTTGCGTTTATTTTGCCTGACGGCGCGTTTTGTTTCCATGCGTGGGTTGTTTTTCTTTTTGTCATTGCCGACGTCGAGGGCGATTTTAAGGACCTGATCGACGTTTTCGACGAGGTGCCATTCGAGGCCATTGCGGACTTCTTCGGGGATTTCGGGGAGGTCTTTTTCGTTGCGTTTGGGGATGATGACGTGTTTGATGCCAGCGCGCATAGCGGCGAGGGTCTTTTCCTTGATGCCGCCGATGGGGAGGACGAGGCCGCGGAGCGTGATTTCGCCGGTCATCGCGAGGTCGTGTCGGACGGGTTTGTTGAGCATGAGTGAGGCCAGGGCGGTGAACATGGCGGTGCCGGCGCTGGGGCCGTCCTTGGGGACTGCGCCTGCGGGGACATGGACATGGATGTCGCTTTCGGCGAGGACTTTGGGGTTAATGCCGAGTTGTTCGGCGCGGGAGCGGATGAGGGTGAAGGCGGCGGTGGCGGATTCTTTCATGACATCGCCGATCTGTCCGGTGAGGGTGATGTTTCCTTTTCCGGGCATTCGGGAGGCTTCGATGAAGAGGATTTCGCCGCCGACGGGGGTGTAGGCCATGCCTGTGGCGACGCCTGGGACGCTGGTTCGGGAGGCGAGTTCGGGCTCGAACTTGCGTGGGCCGAGGAAGCGCTCGACCTGTTCCTTGTTTACGGTGATCTGGCGGGCTTTTCCGCTGACGATCTTGGCGGCGATGCCGCGAAGGATGGAGCCGATGTTGCGTTCGAGGGTTCGTACGCCGGCCTCGCGAGTGTAGGACTCGATGACGTATTTCAGGGCGGAGTCATGGAAGCGTGTGTTTTCGGAGGTGAGGCCGTTGGCCTCGATCTGCCGGGGGACGAGGTAGCGTTTGGCGATGGCGAGCTTGTCGCCGTCGGTGTACCCGGGGATTTCGATGACCTCCATGCGGTCGCGGAGGGCGGGGGGGACGTTGTCCATGGTGTTGGCGGTGGAGATGAAGAAGACTTTGGAGAGGTCGAAGGGGACATCGAGGTAATGGTCTGTGAAGGCGTGGTTCTGCGCGGGGTCGAGGACTTCGAGCAGAGCGGAGGCGGGGTCGCCGCGGAAGTCCGCGCCAATCTTGTCGATTTCGTCGAGCATCATGAGGGGGTTTCGGGTGCCGGCCTTTCGGATTTCAGCGATGATTCGTCCGGGCATGGAGCCGATGTACGTCCGGCGGTGGCCGCGGATGTCGGCCTCGTCGCGAACGCCGCCGAGGGAGACGCGGATGAATTTTCGGCCCATGGCTTCGGCGATGCTCTTTCCGAGCGAGGTTTTACCGACGCCGGGGGGGCCGAGGAAGCAGAGGATGGCGCCGCCGCCCTCGGGCTTGAGTTTTCGGACGGCCAGGTACTCGATGATCCGGCGTTTGACCTTATCGAGGTCGAAGTGGTCGCGGTCGAGGATGCGGCGGGCTTCTTCGAGATCGATCTTGTCCTGGGTTTGGACGTCCCAGGGGAGCTCGCCGAGGATCTGGAGGTAGGTGCGGATGACGCCGTATTCGGGGCTAGCGGTGGGGAGGCCTTCGAGGCGAGAGAGCTCGCGGTTGGCCTCTTTCATGACGAGTTCCGGGGGTTTGGCGGCATCGAGTTTACGGCGGAGCTCGTCGACCTCGGAGAGGCCAGTGCCTTTGTCGCCTTCGCCAAGCTCCTTGCGGATGGCTTTCATCTGCTCCTGGAGGAAGAAGCGGCGTTGGGAGCGGTCGATGTTCTCGGAGACCTGCTTCTGGATCTTGTATTGGAGCTCGAGGAGGTCCAGTTGGGTGGCCATGCGTGTGGCGACCATGCGGAGGCGGGTTTCGACGCTCAACTGTTCGAGCATGGCCTGTTTTTCAGCCAGGTCCGTCTGGAGGTTGGCGGCGAGGAAATCGGCCAGGGCGGAGGGGTTGGTGATGTTGCTGAGGACCTGGGCGGCCTCTTCCGGGGCGTTGGGCGTCAGTTCGATGATTCGGCCGGCCTGCTGCCGGACGGACGCGATGAGGGCGTCCATTTCGGGTTTTGGGTCGGCCTGGTCCTGGAGGACCGTGATTTGGCCTGAGAGGAAGGGGTCAGTCTGGGCGATGTTCAGGAGGCGGCAGCGTGCGAGGCCGTGGACGATAATGGACTGGTTGCCGTCGGGGAGCCGGAAGAGCTTAAGGATGGTGCAGACGACGCCGACGGGATAGAGGTCGTCTTGGCGGGGGTCGTCGGCGTCGGGGTTTTTCTGGGTGACGACGCCGATGAGTTTTGCGCCGGGCATGACCTCGTCGAGGAGGCTCTTGCTTTTTTGCCGGCCGATGTTGAGGGGCATGACCGTGCCGGGGAAGACGACGATATTGCGGATCGCCAGGATGGGCAGGACATGGGGGATGGTCAGTTGCTGGCCGTCGTACCCGGTGTGGATAATGGTGGCTTGCGAGTTCTGATCGATAACCTGTGTCTCAGCCATGGGTGTGTGCCGTTGTGTAGGTGCATCCGAATGGATCGGGGATTGTTGGGATTACTTTTTTGGCAATACGATCCACAGCATTCCGTTCCGATAGGTTGCCTGCACTGCGTCCTGGTTGACGTTTTGCGGAAGCTCGACTTCGCGGGAGAAACCGCCGTTGTCGATTTCCATCAGATGCACGCGAAGGCGTCCTGGTTGCTGCTGCTGGTCTGTATGTTGGGGGGGGAGGGGTACCGGGCGTTGTCCGCGGAGACGCAACTGGTTCTCGGCGACGACGACGTCAATCTTGTTCTTGTCGACGCCGGCCAGGTCAACGCAGAGCATGTAACCTGTTTCGTCCTCGTACAGGTTCACGGACGGCGTCCAGGTTTCGTTGGGACGGAAGCCGAAGAACCCCGTATGGAACTGGTCCATCATTTTGCCCATCTGTCGGGCCATGTTGCCGAAGTTCGGTTCAGCCGCGGATTCTGCCGGCATAGATCGTCTCCAGTCTCTCGTGCATCCCCCGACACGACGAGGGTGCCTTTGGTGTAGTCTAGCACACCGGCCCGCCCCGAGCGACCCGCTAAACCTGAGGGTGGGCGGGGGGGATGGGTTATCTGACTCATCATTCCGGGTTGCGTAATGGAGGGGTGTGCCCAATAATTCGGGCGGCGCGTTAGTTTTGATGGCATAGTGCTTTGGCCCAGTAGCGATCCCACAGGTGGCTCTGATACATCGCTTCCAACGCCATCACCGCCTCGGCGTTGTCCAAGTCCCACCGCCGCCC
>JAPLNB010000156.1 GCA_026693085.1 Planctomycetota bacterium
CCGCGAGGGTGACCTGCGCGACTACTACCTGCGCCGGCGCCGCGAAGGACTGCACTATCTGGCCCTTGTCACCGCCGTTGCCCTCAAGCTCTGCCGCGTCGTTTGGCGCATCCTGACAGACCAGCGCGACTATCAGCCCCACGCACCGTCCGCTCAATCGTGATGAACATTCAATCGCCACGGTCAGTCCTCAGAAAATCTTCTGCTTATGCTCTTGACTTCACATAGCTGGTCTTTCCAAGGTGAACGGTCAAGCGTATCCAACGCGAAGCTTCGCAACCGATGGGGCGGACTATACCTGCGCGCCAGCCCGGGCGCAAGTCGCAAGATCCTGAAATATTGCCCTCCGCCGGGCCATACGCAATTGTTCTGGCAAGCGACGCGCAGTAGTCCGAATACGCTTGACAGGGCCTATCCCCGTGTCTAATCTGTGCTTTGTCAAAGATGCAGGGTAAGGGTTTTAGAAATTCGCCGATTTAGAATCCGCTGGCCGTTGTCATTGCAACCAATGTTGGTGAACCCGCAAGGAGGTGGGCATGGGTTGTTCTGCGTCTATGGCGGAGTAGTTGTCTATGTTTCGCACCGGCGACCAAGTCGGCCGTATTTGGGAAGGATGCAATGCCCGATGAGCCGGACATCGATGCGTTCGCTTCGGAGTTCGAACAGGGTTGGCACCTAAGCCCGGAGTACCTGCCCGCGTTTCTCGAGAAGGTGCCCCCGCACCTTCAGTCAGCAGTTTTCCCGGCACTGCTGCGAATCGACGTAAGACTTCGCGGAGAGCGACTACAAGAAGATCCGGGGCCCGATCCGTACTTGGATCGCCTTCCGGAGAGAGGTGATCAGATTATGGAGTACTTCGGATCATCCCAAGCCCCAACCTCCACAGGGTCCCTAGGCCTGCCGCCAAGCGAAGGGAGTCCTCCCATACTTCCCGATGATTTCCAACTCATACAGCTCCTGGCGATTCCCAGCATGGGTGAAGTATGGAAAGCATACCAGAAGAGCCTGGATCGATATGTTGCTATAAAGGTATTCTTTGCACGGATAGCAAGCGATCGGGCCAAGGCACGCTTCGACAGAGAGGCGAGGACGCTGGCGCGGGTAACGCACCCTAACATCGTCGGCATCCACCAGTTCGGCGAGACAGAAAACGGTCGTCACTTCTTCGTAATGGACCTGATCAACGGCAGTTCCTTGGCGGAGCACCAGGAACCCTTCTCTGCAGAGGAAGCCGGTAACATCGTGGCAACTGTGGCGAGTGCCATCGAGCACCTGCACACACATGGCATCATCCACCGCGACCTGAAGCCGGGCAACATCCTTCGATGTGACGATGGCACCGTCAAAGTCATTGACCTTGGCTTAGCCAAGATCTTCGCGCCCGAACACGAGGACCTATCCAACCCGAATGACGTGCTCGGTACCCCTGCTTTCATGGCACCGGAGCAGGCAGACCCAAGGTACGGTGAGATATCCGTCAGGACTGATGTGTACGGCATTGGTGCGGTTCTATATTGGCTCTTGGTGGGTCTTCCGCCGTACGGCTGGATCACCGTGGAGGAACTGAGACGTCAATTCAGCAATGAGAACTGCTTGCCCCGGCGCCCCAGCGAGCAATCCATGGACCTTCCCCGGGACTTGGAGGCAATTTGTCTGAAGTGCTTGGCCAAGCGGCCCCAAGAGCGGTACCAGTCGGCGCTTGAACTCAACCTTGCCTTAGAAACCCGGCCTATCGTTGCTGTACTGAGAAATATCGAAGGTCACGTGCGTCGGTATCTGGACCAGTTCAGACAAGCTGGCGTTGATGTCCGAGCGTTGATTGAGGCGCCGCCTCCGCGGCGGCCATACGATAGCTCCCCGCACTTGTGGCAACACAGGGTTCTGCGCGATGGAGTGAGCCGGGCAGGCGATCCAGTGTCTTTCATGGACTACCCGCACCCTCTCAACGGACTGTCAATCAAGCTCGAAGCGTATGTCGCACAATTCGCAATGGATCATTTGTCCCAGGAAACTGAGGAGATTTGCAGACTGATCCAGACAATCTGCGACGATCGTTTGGGATTTGACAGCCGGACAACGAGCGACCAGTCTGACTACCGAAGCGAGAATCTCCAGTGCCATCTCAACCGGGTTCTGGCCCTGGATGAATGCGTGAGAGCTGCGATCCAACGACTATGTCCATAGGCGAACAAACAGGAGTCCATCCCATGTCAGAAAACGAGTCTGGCAAGTCCCTCGAGCAGTCCGCTGACAAGTGCCACCAGTATGAAAGGACCATGGAGAGACTGAGGGCCGAACTGATCAGCGGCGAACTTGCCCGTTCGCTGGATGATCTCACAGGCCAGGTCTCGCGAATGCGAGCAAGTCTAGATCTGCTGAACAGGGCAGACAGCCTTGGTCTTCATATGGTGTATTTAGACCGGCAGGAAGCTCTGCGTGACTTCATGCCACATCTGAAGGAGTATGTGAAGCGAGACGATAGCGAACTCTACATTGTCGGATCGTCGCTGAAAGGCGTATTGGCAAAAGAGACTGACTTCGGCGAGGCCATGGTCCAAGCATGCCCGCCGGGCCCAAAGTCTAAGAAAGTGCTTAACATCCTTCTGACGCACCCATGGTACGCGAGGTTGCGGGAAAACCAGGAAGATCGCAGTGCAGGCGACATCGCGGCAGAGGTATTCGAGTCCATCCGCGTGTTGCGAGAGCGTCTGAGCCCATCCCTCGTTTCGGGGCCAAACTCCCAAATCCGGTTATACAAGGGCACGCCAACCTGTTTCATGATCGCCACTAAGGACAGCATGTTGCTGAACCCGTATCCGTATGAAAAGGAAGGCTACCAGAGCTTCTGCCTCACCGTCAGAAGTGTTAACGAACAGAACTGCATCTACCATCAGTATTTTGAGCACCACTTCAGAGAACCGTGGCGGAACCGCCATGGGAACACGCTGGACTACAAGTATTACAAGCTGATTGGCCCGAATCCCCTCGGAAAGCCCTTACAGGATGGTCCTGACTTTTTTGTTGTTCAGGATGCCAAAGATTTCTATTTGGCGATCTTCCTCAAGGCGACACCCGGATTGCCTATGAGCATGGATATCGCCTCCCCGGCCACTCAGGCCTCAGACAGCCATCTGGGCACCCCAGTCCTCAGGCTCGGTGGCAAATTCGAGGTAAAGCTACTGCGTACAAGTCCGAATGGCCCCAGCGTATGGGAAGTATTCACCCCGGAATCAGAATTCTACAACTTCAACCAAGACCAGCGAAGAGGGAAGATCCTGGCCACTCACCCGGGGCGATTTGACGAGTTCTCCATGCTAGGTGTCTTCAGTGCGGAGGGGATCGAGAACCCGCACAAACACGATCCCGCGCAATGCCCGCCGGACATGGTTGATCAGGCACTCCCCCTGTTTTGGACTCCTTTGTTCACGCCAGACCAGAAGCTGGGTGTCTGATGACTCGCAGGATGAAACGGGGACGCAACCCTGTAGGGTCCGCAAAAGAACGACATGTCGTCTTCCTGCGCCCAACCCGTTTCCACCGCCCTTTCGCCCACCCCTCTCCCTGGCAATCCCCCCCCCACTTTCGCCACAATACCCCCGTACGCCCCAACCGCCACCCCCCGCGCCATCGCCCTTTCCATCCTCGCCAAACCCCGCCTCACCAACTTCCCAGCACTCTGGCAAGACCAACTCCTCCCCCGCTCCATCGAAATCGCCCGCCCCCAAAACCCCGCCGCCTTCGGCCTCTGCCGCTGCCTCCCCGGCCTCACCGACCGCTCCTTCAAATACATCGCCCTCCTACAGGTTATCCCCACCGCCCCCGAGGGCACGAAACGCGCACGCAGCTACTTCCCCGGCCCCAGAGCCATTACTTGCCCAACCCGCCACCCCCAACTCTCACGACCCTGCCCTTTCCCCATCCAACAGACCCGCCCAAACCCCGCCACCTCCGCCCCACCCAATCCACACAAAATCCCGCCAAAACCTAATCGTTAGCCAACATTTCTATCAGCCAAGCGGATACAGCAGTAGCCCTACGCGCTTTGAAAACCGAATACCGCATTCCCCGCCCGCCACCAAGACCCCACATTTCCGCCATTTGCCTGCAAACAACAGCCTAACTAATCTGTAGTAGTCTACATGGATACCGTTTCGTCCAATTTCGCCATCCGCCCTTCCACCCCCGCCTCGCCCCTGGCCCGCCCGCCAGCCCCCTCTCCCTCCGCCCCACCATTTCTACAAAACGAACCCATTTCCCCCAATCGAGAATCAACACTCGAAAATCAAAACTCCCCTATAATCCCCGGCCCCGCCAATGGCCCCTAAAAAACCACCAGGTGGTCCGGCGGAGGGGGGGGAAAAAGGGGAGAAAAGGGTGTCCGTTTAATAAACCCCATCTTCCATTGCCCCGGCCGCGGCGATGAGAATGCCGCGTCATGAACAACCCCCAGGACCTGCCCGCCGGAGCAGAGGCGGTCGATCCCCAGACTGTCCGCCGGGTGAAGCGCGGCCGGCGTCGCCTGGCGGACCTGGATCTGCCGACAGTGGAGCAGGTTCACGACCTGCCAGAGGCCGAGAAGGTCGGCATGACCAAGATCGGCCAGGAAACCACTTATCAGATCGAGCGGGCCCCGGGGTTCTTCTATCGAGTGCGGCAGGTGCAGATCAAGTATGCCTGCGTGGACTGCGAACAGGCGGGCGAGAACCCGCAGATCACGCTGGCCGAGAAACCCTTGCAGCCGATCGAGAAGGGCCGGGCCGGGCCGGGCATGCTGGCGTATGTGGTCACCAGCAGTTTGTCGACGACTTGCCCTTGTACCGGCTGGAGAACATCTTCGCCCGAAACGGCTTTGCGATCGATCGCTCGACGACGAGCCTCTGGGCCGGGGATGTGGCCGACCTGATCAAGCCGGTCTACCGGCGGATGGTGCAGCGGGTTCTGCAATCGCACGTGGTCGGGACCGATGACACGGTGATGCCGATGCTGGATGTGGGCAAGTGCCGGCAGCCGCCTACGCCGAGGCGCTGTCGCTGCTGCGCCGCTGACGACGTTGCCGGATCAGTTCATGACAAGTGCCCAGGTCGTTGGGGAGATCGAGGCCGTCGTTGGGCATGGCGCTCAACATACGCCGCGGCGGCCCAGCCTCAAGCAAGCCCCGTGCCGCCCTGCGTAAACTGAGAGGGTGCGGTTTAGATATCGCTTACGTCGTCGGCACACGGGGATTGATCGCCGAATTCGCCGCAGGCACCATGCGCGCGGCCCACCGCGGATGGATCGGTCCCGTACGGCGCGAAGATGATGCTCAGAACCCCGGGGGCGCGCCCACGACGATGAACTCAATCATCAGATTGTCGGAAGAACCGTTTTGCGCGCCCCATGACAAGGCTGGGACACGGATCAGGGGTCCTCATCTGGCAGCCATGGCAAACAGAAACACAATGGCAAAGCCGACTACGCCGAGGACTGCGGTGAAGATCAATGCCTCACGGGTATCCAGATCCAAGAGCCACAGCAATAGCACAAAGAGGCTCACCGTTGCCAGAAGTCCGCCGATGGCTGGCACGGACGACGCGATCGCTGAAGCTACAAGGCCGATCGCCATGAACTTCAGGATTGCTGTCCCCAGCGGGCCGAAGGGTGCCTGGATGATGGCCGATGTCGCGTATGCCACCGCCGTAAACACAACCACATTGACAACTGCAAGAACCGTGGCCACAACTATAGCGGCGGCTGCGCCTCTTGGGCCAGCCAAATGAGCTGCCGAAATGCACAGGGCTGCCGCCGCGACGACAATCAGGGACAAAGGAACGATCTTCTCAGATTCCTCAGCCATAATCTGCGTTCATCCTTGCGATCAATGCAAGCTGTCAAGAAACTCCTCAAACGAATCCGCGAGTAGATGGCAGTTGTCGTAGCTGGGGGGATCGGTTTCCTCTTCGTGATCCCAGAACTAGACTTTGCCCTCATTGGGGCCACCGTTGGACATTACGATGAGCTTGCCGAAGGCATCTTCGGCGATGGGCGTGAGTTCGGCGGGCATTCTTGCGTCCCACACTTTGTAACGACAAAGCGCGGTTCCAAGGCTCGATATCGTGCTCGGGTAGATTGCCAGAAAGGCGGAGACTCTCCCGTCAGTGTAAGGCCCCATTTCATGCTTGAAACGGACCCGGATGGAGTGGGTTTGCCTCCGTTGTGCTGGAGCAGCCACGCACGATAGGGGCGGGGCAAACGGATATTTAGTTGCTGCTCCGGTGCCATCGTGTATATCTTTCCTGACACGCATCATCTTGCATACCACCTTACCTCCCTGGCCTGTCACCTCCTGGGTATGGTGCCAAGCATAGCCGGCGGGCTTCGTGAATCCAGGAACCAGCTTGGCAGCCTCTGCGTTGACAAGTCTTTCGTCCACGGTGCGGGCGGGCAGCATGAGGGCGGTCAGTGAAGAGGGAAAATTCACGATCCTGCCGCCATCTGCCGTGCGGCGTGCAGCCTGCTGACAGGCGAAATAAGTGCCCTTGGCGTTGATGCCCATGATCCGGTCGAAATCCTCCTCGGTCGTGTCGGCCAGCGGCTTGTGAAGGATCACTCCGGCATTGTTCACGAGGATGTCGAGCTTGCCGAAGTGCTGGATTGTGGCGTCAAAGAGCCGCTGAACCTCGACCACCTTGCTAACATCGGCCTGGACCGCCTGGCGGCCTGCATCGCCGACGACCTGCGAGCATGGAACGCAATCGACCAGAACGCTCTCTCTGATCCATCCCAACGAAATGAGGTGACCGACGTGTTTGGCCGTACCCGCGCAACTGGTGGAATGTGACGAGACGGAAGCCGTGGTGGACCTCCACGGCAATCGCCTCCGTATCAACACCATGCTCGTCCCCGATCTGAAAGTCGGCGATTGGATCCTGGTCCACGCCGGCTTCGCCATCCAGGCAATTGACGCGCAGAACGCCGCCGACACTTGGGCCGTCCTCCAGGATGCCCAGCGCCTCATCGAGGAAGCCGAAGCCCCGGCGCACCCCACCGCTCCCCGCCGCCGGTAAGCCAACACCCCACATCTCGCGCCGCGTCACTGCCCTCGGCTGCCAGCCGGATCCAAGCGTCGGAGGTGAACGGCCCAGTGCGGTGTTTGGGCGAGATACCGATACGCCCGATGTAGCGCCTCCTTGCGCCAATTCGACTTGTCCGCTTTTCTGCGTCCGGCGTTGGGCAATGGACTCCCCCAGCCGGGCACACTAGGATGGGTGCCGTTGCGAGCCTGAATCGGGCTTGATGTCGGCCCACGGTGGGTCGCATCGGCCGCCACAACCACTATTCACGATTCCCGGTGAGTTATGAAACCGACAGAACCAGACTGGCAAAGCAGCGGCAACTGGAAAGGCGTTCGCCCTTTTGGGGCGATTGCACATCATTCTCTTTTTCCCATCTGTGCGTCTCTGACAAACCGAGCAATGACAGCAGCAATTCTTGTGCTGGCGGTCATCGGCGGGGCTTCGTGGCCTGCCTTCGCCGGCGGTCCCCTGGAAGACCTGGCCAAGCCGCAGGAAGGCCGGTCGATGCGTGCCACCTCCACCATGCGTGTCGGCGAGGTGCGTCGGGGCGGGGCGGAGAAGAAGATCAACTCCAAAGCCGATCCGCGAGGCGACCTCGACGAAGCCAGCAACTGGGACAACTTTACGGTGGCTCCGGGCGAGACTCATGTTCTCATGGACGAAAAGGGGCCGGGCGTCATCACCCACATGTGGATCACCTTCCTTGGGCCCGAGCCGCAAGGCTGGGCGCCGAAGGGAGCGGCCAACCACCAGGAAATGCTGCTGCGCATCTTCTATGACGACAGCAAGCGCCCCGCCGTCGAAGCGCCGGTCGGTGACTTCTTTGCCAACTGCTTTGGCAAACGGAGCGAGCTAATCAGCCTGCCCGTGATCGTCGAAGATGCCGATTCCTACAACTGCTACTGGCAAATGCCGTTCCGCAAGTCCGTCCGCGTCGAAATTGAAAACCAAAGCGAGAAGCCGATCGCGTTGCTCTATTACAACATCGACTGGATCAAGAGAGACAAGCTCCCCGACAACACACCTTACTTCTACGCGCAGTATCGCCAGGAATACCCCGTTCAGAAGGGCAAGGACTACGTCGTGCTCGAAACCTCCGGAAAGGGCCACTATGTCGGCACCGTCCTTGCCGTCCGCACACGCAGCCCCGCTTGGTTCGGTGAAGGTGATGAGAAAATCTACATCGACGGCGAGGCCAAACCGTCCATCTGGGGCACCGGCACCGAGGATTATTTCCTCTCCGCATGGGGACTGAAGACGACGAGCACGCCGTACTTCGGCGTGCCCTTTTTCGACCAGTGGGGCATCGTCGGCGGGCACACCAGCGCCTACCGGTGGCACATCAACGATCCGCTCGTCTTCAACACGGGCATCAAGGTGACCTTCGAGCATTTCGGGTGGATTTCGCCCGATGAGAATCCAAACTACAAGTCCACGAGCTGGAATGAACGCGAGGACGATTACGCCAGCGTCGCGTTCTGGTATCAGACCGGCGAGCCGACCTTTGCCGCCCGCACGCCTCATGCCCGACAGCGCACACTGCCCAGCATCGAGCGGCTGATCATCCGGGCGGCTGATTTCGCGGACGACAAGCACCACGGTGCAGGTTCTGTCACGACCCAACAGCTTGAACTCTACGAAGGCAAGCAGTTGCTCTATATGCCCAGGCAGGCGCAGGGAGCTTGGCTGGAAATCCCGTTTGAGGTCAAGAAGAAAGAGCCACTGCGCCTGCTTCTTAACATGACCAGGAGCAACGATTTCGGGAAGTACCAGGCCTATCTCAACGGCGTGAAGCTTGGCGGTGAGATCGATCTCTACAATGCGAAGGTGATCAACGAAGAGGTTCACCTGCTCGATTTCTGGCCTGAGCCCGGCGCCTACACGCTGCGTCTGGAATGCACCGGCAAGAGTGGACAGTCAGAGGGCTACTACTGCGGCATCGAATCCGTCCGCCTACGCGAACGGCGCCCGCGCGTAACCGAGATGGCCCACGAAAAAGACAAGGACTGGAAGACCACGCCACAGCTCTACCGGTAACGCGGTGTTTCCGTGCATCCGGT
This sequence comes from Planctomycetota bacterium, assembly GCA_026693085.1. Lineage (GTDB taxonomy): Bacteria > Planctomycetota > Phycisphaerae > Tepidisphaerales > Tepidisphaeraceae > JAPLNB01. The sequence goes on from JAPLNB010000156.1 coordinate 9,113, forward strand.
AGGGTTCAGTCGTCAGCCTCACGATCCTCCGACCCGGAGATGGGCAGGAAAATGCTGCAAGCGTCGCGGATGACTGCGATACGCATAGACGTCGCCTTCTGGCACCTCTCAGACGCCGATGGGAGTATTTTATGCATCGCGACGGAGCATTGATTCTTTCTGCTCGATTGGCCCTGTGCACTGCCCACGGCGCGCAGCCACTTGGTTCGCCGGTCACCGATCTGGGGAGAGATCCGCCCATGATCCCCCAACCCGAGAAGTGCTGCCGTGCCATGGTGCTGGTCACTGCGATTCTGCTCGTGATGCTGTTTCCCGTGGACCCTGCAACTGGTGGAGCCATGCCAGAAAGTCACAATGCCGCTTCGATCGATCTCCGGCCTGTGTTCACGAACTGGGCGCTGCCGGTGCGACTTCAGGGCGGCCGCGGCACATGCTCGGCATTCACCATGGCCACAGCGCTCGAGTATGCTCTGGCCAGCCAGCAGCGCCACGCGACTCGCCTGAGCGTCGAGTTCCTGAATTGGGCTTCCAACGCGGCAACCAAGACCTCGGCCGACGGCGGATTCTTCTCGGATCTCTGGACGGGCTTTGCTGCCTTCGGCGCGTGTCCCGAGACCGACATGCCCTATCGGGCGCAATACGATCCCAAGTTGCGGCCCAGCGAAACAGCATTGCAGCACGCAAGCGAATTGCGAAACGTCGGCCTGCAGTTGCACTGGATCAAACGATGGGACGTGAAAACGGGACTGACCGAGGCGCAGTTTGCCCAGATCAGAAGAACCCTAGCTCAACAATGGCCCGTCTGTGGCGGCCTCCGCTGGCCCAAGCAAGAACGCTGGAACGGCGGGCTTCTTGAGATGGCCCCGCCGGAGGGTGTGTTCGATGGTCACAGCATTGTGCTGGTCGGATTCCGGGATGATCCCAAGCAGCCCGGCGGCGGCGTGTTCCTCATCCGCAATTCCGGCGGCGGTCTCCACGATGCCGCCATGAGCTACGAGTATGCTCGCGCCTATATGAACGACGCACTCTGGATTGACCACCAGGCCAACCCCGCGCCCGCTACCCGCCCCGGTGTTTTCGGCGGCCTGTTGAGCCCTCTCGGCCCGGCCCCCGGCGGACGAAACCGCCGTGTCTCCAGCAACGAACAGCCCAATTGGCACGACGGAAACATGGACATGACCTGGCTCATGCCCGGCCAGTCTGTCGAGATGCCCACCTTCGCAGGCCCCGGCGTCATCACCCACATGTGGTTCACCAGCCATGCCGGCTGGGTCGGCGAGTTGAACGCGCTCGTGCTTCGCATCTACTGGGATGGGAACAAGGAACCCGCGGTCGAGGTGCCGCTCGGCGATTTCTTCGCCGTCGGCCACGGCAAACCCGCGGTCGTGGAGAGCATCCCGGTGCAGGTGTCGCCAACCGGTTCCCTCTCGTGCTATTGGCGCATGCCCTTCCGCAGTTCCGCTCGCATCGTCGTCACCAACGACAACCCCGACCGATCGACAGGCCTGTATTGGCAGGTGGACTGCGTGCAACTCGACGAGCCTCTACCCCCAAACACCCCCTGCTTCTACGCCCGGTATCGCCAGGAATATCCGGCGGTGGGCGGCAGGGACTACGCCTTCGCCAACTTGGAGGGCGCCGGCTTCTACGTCGGCACTGTCCTCTCCGTGACCAATGCGCAGGATGGCTGGTTCGGCGAAGGCGATGATTACTTCTACATCGACGGCGAGGAAGTGCCCAGCCTTCAGGGCACCGGCACCGAAGACT
>JAPLNB010000157.1 GCA_026693085.1 Planctomycetota bacterium
ATATCATCCCAACCCATGGGGACCGTCCCGGGCATCATCCACGATCTCATCCGAAAATTCGACGAGCAATCCGACCTCTACCGCTCCCCCGACTACAACGAAACCCAATGCCGCATCGATTTCATTAACCCCCTCTTCAACGCCCTCGGCTGGGACATCGACAACACCAAATCCTACGCCCCCGCCTTCCGCGAAGTCGTCCACGAAGACGCCGTCAGAATCGCTGGCACCGTCAAGTCCCCCGACTACTCCTTCCGCATCGGCGGCCGACGCATCTTCTTCCTCGAAGCCAAAAAACCCGCCCTCAACCTCCGCGACGACGTCGACCCCGCCTACCAGCTCCGCCGCTACGCCTGGACCGCCGGCCCCGCCTGTTTCCGCGCCTGCATCGTCCGGATTTCGCGTCGGTCGAGTCTCTTGGTAAGATACAATCGCTATTCGACGTCTTACCCAAGAGGTGCACTTTACGTGATAACGCCAATAGAGTCTCGCATAATACTGCTCACTCCATCCGCCTTAACCCACGGACGCATCAATCTCCGGTCCTGTGGCAAGAGCTTTTTTCCCCCAGCCGCATTCGGGAAGTCCAGCAAGCCTAACGGCCAAGGACAGCCCCTGCGTCTCTGCATTGCGGGCCTCCCGCGCCCGGTCCTGACTGACATCCCCACGGACACACTCGGGCGCCCGCGCTGGTTCTTTCGCGACCGCTCCTGGGTAAAGTCTTTTGTCAAAATGCACCAACTGTCCCCCGGCGACAAGCTGACAATTCGCCGAATCTCTCAAACGGACTACGAGCTAACCCCTGTCCGGCCCACTACGTTCTCCACTCTCCTCTTCGAAACTCCGGAACACAACAGCGAATCCCAACCCACCGAGCGCGTCGACCCCCTCAACGCGAAACCGATTGGCCGACGCGGCAAGAACGGCAATCTCAACAAGCTCAACCCTGAAGATCGCCCGGTGCACGACTGGTACAGGTTCGTTCTTTCGTTCCCCCCTCACCTGGTTCGCGACTATCTTGCTCGCTTCGGCATATCACAGGATGCCTGTGTCCTCGACCCGTTCTGCGGGACCGGAACCACCATCGTCGAGTGCCAAAAGCACGGCATCCCCAGCATCGGTGTGGAGGCCAACCCAATGGCCTTTCTCGCAACCATGACGAAGACGGACTGGAGCGTCGATCCACAACGACTGCTTGACCACGCGCATCTGATCGCTGATGCCGCTCTGCTGGAGTTGAGGACGCATGGAATCGAGGACAACCCAATTCTGCTGAGTGGTCAGCATCCGACTGTCCCTCTCCGTACCCTCGCCCCAGAGCAGATGGATCTGTTGCTTTCGGACTCGATCAGCCCGCTGCCTCTACACAAGACACTCGTGCTGCTCGATGTCATGCAACGCGATCGAGACGATCGCTACTACAACCACGAGCGTCTGGCTCTTGCGAAGGCATTGGTCTACCTGATAAGCAACCTCCATTTCGGCCCTGAAGTCGGCGTTTCCCCCCCCAAACAGGACGCCCCAGTTATCTCTGCTTGGCTGTGCTGCGTAAATGCGATGGCACAGGACCTTCGCGTTATCCAGCACGCGACCCACATGAAGGCCCAGGTGCACCGCGCGGATGCGCGACAACTCGATTCGGTCCTCAAACCCCAATCGGTCGATGCAGTTATCACCTCCCCTCCATACCCCAACGAGAAGGATTACACGCGAACAACCCGACTGGAATCAGTGCTGCTTGGCCTCATCAACAGCAAGAGGGACCTACAAACGCTAAAGCGATCTCTTGTTCGTTCAAATACGCGCAGCGTCTACAGAGATGACGATGACGATCGCTGGATTCTGCAGTACCCGGAGATTCACCAGATCGCTGACGCGATTGAAGCGCGCCGCCTGGAACTTGGCAAGACCTCTGGCTTTGAGAGAATGTATCCGCGTGTGACACGGCTGTATTTCGGGGGCATGGCGCGACACCTCGCGCAGTTGACGACGTTCCTTCGACCCGGCGCTCAACTCGCGTACGTGGTGGGGGACCAAGCCTCGTACCTCCGAATCATGATTCGGACTGGAAAGCTCCTTTCCGATATTGCCACCTCGCTAGGCTACCAATTAGTCGCCACTGACCTATTCCGTACGCGTTTAGCAACCGCCACAGGGGAGCAGCTTCGCGAAGAGGTGGTCATTTTGCGCTGGCCGGGAAAGCAATCAGCATCCAGAAGTCACGTCAAGCACAAACGCAAGGCAATCCCATGAGTGACAAGAACCGGTACGTTCAGATCATCGAACGGATCTTCGCGCAGCACTACAAGTCCGGGGCCCGCCGAGTAGATTTCACGAGAGAAGAGATCGAACGAGCTGCTGCGGATCTTGCTATCAAGCTTCCAAAGAACCTGGGAGATCTCATCTACACGTTTCGGTATCGCGCTGCACTTCCGGAGTCTATCCGTTCAAAGGCCCCAACGGGGGAGGATTGGATCATTGTCCCCGCAGGCCAAGGGAAATACCGCTTCGAAGCCACGACGGTATCGATCATCGTGCCGCACGACGCCCTCGTCGAGACGCGAGTCCCCGACGCCACGCCTGGCATCATCGCCAAGTACGCCCTCTCAGACGAACAGGCGCTCCTCGCCAAGCTCCGGTACAATCGCCTGATTGACATCTTCACAGGTGTAACGTGCTACTCCCTGCAGAGTCATTTGCGCACCACGGTCAGGGACCTCGGACAGGTTGAAACAGATGAGGTCTATATCGGCTTGGACAAGAGGGGCGCCCACTATGCGTTCCCCGTCCAGGCGAAAGGCGGCAGGGACGCAATCAACATCGTGCAGATCATGCAGGATCTGGCGATGTGTCGGGAGAAGTTCGCCCTCCTCATCTGCCGCCCCATCGCGGCCCAGTTTATGCAAGACGGAGTCATCGCCCTGTTCGAATTCGAGGAAACTCCCAGTGGCTTTGCCATCTCAGCAGAAAAGCACTACCGCCTGGTACCCCCCGAGCAAGTCACAGACTCCGACCTACAAGCGTACGCCCAGCGCCCTGGATAGACCTGTAATTCCCTCGAGGTTACCATCGACTTCTCCAACAAAAAAGACAAATCCGCCCACGACCGCCTCGTTTCCCTCGTCACCCAGATGCTCTCCCTCCACCAATCCCTCGCCGCCACCCAAGCCCCCGCCGACAAGGAATCCCTCCAACGCCAAATCTCCGCCACCGATAAACAAATCGACCAACTCGTCTACCAGCTCTACGGCCTCACCGAGGACGAAATCCGCATTGTCGAGGAGGCAACGGAATGAAGTACGAGCTGACGCGACACGCCAGGAACGCGATGACCGAGCGACGGATTCCCATCGAGTGGCTTGAGCGGGTCCTGCATGCGCCGGAAAAAACCGAACCCGACAAAACTGACTCCCAACTCGTTCATCACTTGGCTAGAATACCAGAGCATGAAAACCGTGTCCTGCGCGTCGTCCTCAATCCGCTCGTCGCACCGGTACGAGTGGTGAGCGCGTTTTTTGACCGCAGAATGAAAGGAACCCTATGAAACTCAGCGTTGACGAGCAAGCCGACGCCCTCTACCTCCGCCTCGATGATTCAAAGATCGTCGAGTCCGAAGAGGTCTCCCCAGGCGTCGTTCTGGACTTCAATGACCAAAACCAGGTTGTCGGCGTCGAAATCCTCAACCTTTCCAAACGCGTCCCGAAGTTCAGCCTCAAGGATTTTCAGTTCCAGGCGGCTTGAATCGCAGGAGACAACTATGGCCCCTCTCACCATGACCGACTACTTGGACTTGGTCCCTGCCGTGCTCCGCACGCCCCACCGCTTCCTCTGGTCAACCTACGATCCCGAGGCCGACGTCCTCTACATCAACCTCAAAAAGCCCGCCGAGGCCACTGACAGCGAACTAACCGATGACGACGTGATCATCCGCTACCAGGGCGACGAGGTCATCGGCCTCACCATCCTCCACGCCAGCCGCCGTGGACAAGTCGCATGATGCCATGATCAACGAACATGACACAGTCGTGCTGAACACCGATGTCCCCACCGAAGGCCTCCAGCCCGGCGATGTCGGCACCGTCGTCCATATCTACCCCGACGCCCAGGCCTACGAAGCCAGGTAGGGTGGGTGTACTCGCCCACCATTTATCGTTTTCCTGCGCGATACTTCGTAGGGTCCGCGACCGAGCCGCCAAGACCTCTCCCTGTCGCAAATCCCCCCTCCCGGCTCGGTCGCGGACGTTCTCGTCCCACCGCTCCGCCCCCCTTCGCCGTGCCACCCCCGCCCGTCCCTGCCTCTTCGCAAAATGTGGCTCGCCTTCCCCCCCCCAACAAAATCCCGCCAATCCCTAATTTTTAGCCAACATTTCTATCACCCGAGCGTATACAACCATGGGATGGGCTCTGCTCACCCCTGGGCCGGGGGGATTTCCCTCCTGCCGCGTTCTTTGACATTCAAATACCCCCCGCCGCCCACCCAATCGCCTCACGGCCGAAATGGGATCGTTCCGGTGTCGCTTTTCGCTCCTCTCTGCCCCCTTTTGCCCGTTTCTGCCCGATTCTGCCCGTTTCTGCCCGGTCTTGCCCGGTTTTTTCACCCTTTTCCCGACCCCCAACTCCCACAACCCCTCTTCCCCGCTCACCTTACATTTTCCACCCCCTCCGCCAATACTTTTTTTGGCTCATCTCCCCAAATCGGTGCACACTCCAGCGATTGCTACGGTTGATGCTGCCCGTCGCCCCTTCCCCCGCTTCGCCCAATCCCTACAATCACCCCCATGCGTCGCCTCCCCCCTCGCCCCTTCCCGTCGCTCGCCATACTCATACTCCTGCTCTCCGGCTGCCAACCCTCCCCCCACCCACCCACCGTCCACCCCGCCGCCCCCGCCGCCCTCTGATTCACAATTCATCATTCATCGTTTCCCGTTGACCCCCTCGTCTACGACCTCTACTCCCTCACCCCCGATGAGATTAAAATCGTCGGACAGGCCACCCAATGACCGTCCGCCTCCACCCCCATGCTCGCGACCGACTCAAAGAACGCGGCGCTACTCCCGCCGAGGTCATCCATACCGTCCGCCATGGCCGCCCTGCCCGCGCCAAGTTCGGCCGTACCATGTTCTCTCACATCTTCCCCTATAATGCACAATAGCACGCCAACTTCTACGCCTCCAAACGCGTCGAGGCATTTGCCGCCAAAGAGCCTGATGCAACCTGGCTCGTGATCACGGTGATCGTCAAGTTCTTTTGAGGAGCCAACGTCCATGAAACTCACCTATGACCCCAAGTACAACATCGCGTACATACGCCTCAAATCCAAGCGTGGCAAGGTCCGCACCGTTTGCGTCACCGATGAGCTGAACGTCGATCTGGCGCCCGACGGCAGCGTCTACGGCATCGAACTGCTCAACGCCAACGTCCAACTCTCCGCCGACCGAAAGATGTCTCTCACCGTCGAAAACAAAGCCTCCGGCGAATCCCGGAAGCTGGCCATCTCCGTCTGAGCAGCAGCGGTTGCCTATGGACTCGACCATCCAGCTTCTCGACGTCGTCGCCCTCACCGCCCAACCCAAACCCCGCCGCCCCCCACCCGTTAAACCGCTCTTCACTGATGTAGTGGGCGACCACACCGAACCAGACTAACGCCCAGGGAACTTGTTCCCTGGGTTTTCCTTGGGTACCGACCAGGTTCCCGCGTACCAGATGAAATGCCCTCAACCGCTACACCGTCTCCAACTCCGCCATAGCCTGCCCCCCCCCACTCCCCCCCCCTCTCTGTCCCCAAATCCCCACGCCGACACGCCGACACTCCGACACCCACCCCCCGCCCCCCACCAAAACCCCAAAATTCCGCCATTTCCCCGCCAACAAAACCCTAACT
>JAPLNB010000158.1 GCA_026693085.1 Planctomycetota bacterium
TGCGTACACGAGTTATATGTATGCGTGGGAGCAGTATCGGGGGTTGATATTGCCGTTTCGACGGGGGGGATTGTTGATGATTATCTTTGGGGCGTTGGGGCTGCTGATGGGGGGGTGTTTTGGTGTGGTGGCGGGTTTGGTGCGGTTGGAGCAGATTCCGCCGGAGATGGCGCAGGTGGTTCAGGAGATTGAATCGAAGGGGCAGTTGAGTTTCAAGGTGCTTTTGGCGGTGTGGAGTGTGATGGTGAGCGTGTTGTCGGTATTGCTGGTTGTGTTGGGGTTGTTTGTGCGCAAGGGAAGCCGGGGGGCGGTTGTTGCGGGGATGGTGCTGGTGGGGTTGATTTTGTTGTTCTTGGTGTGGAACCTGCTGGGGTCGCTGGCGATGGCGGGGGGGGGTGGGGCGCAGGCGTTTGGTGGTGTTTGTATGGCGGTGGTGATGTTGGCGATGTTTGGGCTGCTGATGGGGTGGCTGGTGCAGGCGGCGCGTGCGGTGCCGATGTTGCGGGGGGCGGCGGCGCAGTATCAGAATCAGTATTGGCAGTATATGCAGGGGCAGCAGCAGTATGGGCAGGGATATGGGGGTGTGCCGGTGCCACCGGCGCTGCCTGCACAGCAGCCACCTGGTCCTCCCGACCAGCAGAACCCATGATGTGCAAGGGACAACGCAGGGATTGAAGTGCGTGGGCGTTTCGAGCCGATTATTGGCGCGTCACATCTGCAGCGTTCGAGGGAAGTAGTCTTGGCGGAGGGCTTTTTTGGCGAGGGCGAGGGTTTGTTCGGCGACGGCGTTGGCGCGTTGGGTGCCGATTCTCAGGGCGTCGACCACGTCGTGGGGGCGGACCTCGAAATGTTTGCGTCGGGTGCGGATGGGGTCAAGGATCGCGTTGAGGATTTCGATGAGTTTTTTCTTGCAGGTGACGTCGCCGACTTTGCCTTGGCGGTAGGCTTCTTCGTTGTCGGCGACCCATTGTTTGTCGGGGTTGAAGGTTTCGTGGAAGATCCAGAGGGGGTTGTTCTCGACGGTGCCGGGGTCGGTGACGCGGATGCGTTTGGGGTCGGTGTACATGCCCATGACCTTGGCTTTGACGGCGTCGGCGTCGTCGGAGAGGAAGATGGCGTTGTTGAGGGACTTGGACATTTTCAGGAGGTTGCCGTCTGGGCCTGGGGCGCCGAGGCCGACGAGTCGGTGGACTCGGCCGAGCTTGGGTTCGATGATGGGGAAGAGGCCGCCGGCGTTGACGTAGTTTTTGTCTTCGGTGTGGGGATCGACGCCGCAGTAGAGCTGGTCGAATCGTCGGGCGACTTCGCGGGTCATTTCGAGGTGGGGGAGCTGGTCTTCGCCGACGGGGACGTAGACGGGACGGAAGGCGAGGATGTCGGCGGTTTGTCCGACGGCGTAGAGCGGGAAGCCGAAGGGGTAGTTTTCGCCGAGGCCTTTGTCGCGGATTTCGTCCTTGAGGGTGGGGTTTCGCATGACGCGGTTGAAGGGCAGGAGCATGGCGAAGAAGAAGGTGAGTTCATCGATGGCGGGGACTTCGGACTGGATGAACATGGAGGATTTGTTGGGGTCGATGCCACAGGCGAGGTAGTCGGTGGCGATGTCGAGGACGGATTGGCGGATTTCGTCGGGTCGTTCGGCGCGTGTGGTGAAGGCGTGTTTGTTGGCGATGATGAAGAAGCAGTCGAACGCATCTTGGAGTGCGAGGCGGTTTTCGACGGAGCCGACGTAGTGGCCGAGGTGTAGTTTTCCGGTGGGGGTGTCGCCGGTGAGGATACGGGGTTTGGAGGTCGTTGTCATAGGAGGGGATTTATACACGGGAGAGGGGCGTGGGGCGAGGGGTGGAAGGGGAGATGGTGGAAGGGAGCGTGCGGTCGGAAACCGTCCGGAGTCCCGGTTTTCAGCGGAGTTGGTGGCCGCAGCGGGAGCAGTAGTTGGCGTGGGAGGGGTGGATGGATTTGCAGCGTGGGCAGGCGAGGTCGTCGGTGGGGTGGGCGGGGTCGTCGCGGTGCCTGAGGGAGTGGATGACGAGAAGGAAGACCGCGATGGCGATGAGGAGGAGGGGTAATGGTCCGATCGATATGATGTGCTTTGTGCAGAACATCTCGGTGACCGCCGGGAAACTCGCCCCACACGCGGGGCATCTAAACACTGTACTCGGTAGGGATCGGCTTGGCTATTATAAGGCGCGGGCGTGGTTGGAACAGGGTTGGCAATGGTGTTCGGGCGAGGTGATTGGGGGAATGAGTGGTGATATGATGGTCGGGTATGGAGATTTCAGCAGCACATCGGCAGATTCTGTTGAATGCGGCGAGGGCGAGTATTGAGGGGGCGTTGCGGGGGAGGCCGCCGGGCATGGTGATGCCAGTGCCGGATGATCCGGTGTTGAGCATGGCGGCGGGGTGTTTTGTGACGCTGCATGATCGATCGAGCCGGCGTCTGCGGGGATGTATCGGGCGGCTGGAGAGCAGAGATCCGCTGTTGAAGAGCATCAACGAGACGGCGTGTTCGGTGCTGCAGGACCCGCGGTTTCGGAGCCATCCAGTGACGGTGGAGGAGATGGTGCGGCTGGACTTGGAGATCAGCGTTTTATCGCCGTTGCGGGAGGCGGCGAATGTGCTGGATTTTGATCCGCCGACTGAGGGGATTTATTTGATGTGCGACGGACGGGTGGGGACTTTTTTGCCGCAGGTGGCGCGGGAGACGGGTTGGAGTCGGGAGCAGTTGTTGACGCGGTTGTGTACGGAGAAGATGGGTCTGTCGGCGACGGCTTGGCAGGAAGGTGGGGTGAAGCTGTTGAAATACAGCGTGGTGGTGATTGGGCCGGAGCCGTTGGTGAAGGAGACGGTGGGTTCGGAGGTGGGGGTGTTTGGGAAGGGGAATGTGTTTCGGGTTTAGGTGAAGGGGCGAATTGAGAGTCTGTGGATGGTCATACGGGGGGTTCCGGGGCGGGTGAGAAGGGCGACGCGGGGTGCGTGGCTTGGGGTGGTGTCGTGAAGGGAGTCGAGGAGGATCAGTAGATCGTCGGTATTGCGGGAGAGTTGGACCTTGGCGCAGCGGCAGAGGTTGGCGATACGCAGGGGCATGAGGGTGGTGCGTCGGGAGGGGTGGATATCAACGATGGGCCAATCGGCGCGGAGGATTTGTTCGGCTTCGTGGGGGGAGAGGTGGGAGGCGTGTGCGGCGGATCGGCGGCCGGGTTCGACGATAAGGACGGTGTTGCAGAAGGCGTGGTGTTGTGTGGAGGCGGGGAATTCGTTTTCGATGTTGATCCATTGGGACTGTGGGAGTCCGAGGCCGAGTCGCAACCGAGGAGGGAAAGCGCGGTCGAGTACGCCGGGCATGTGGAGGAGGTGTATTCGGCCGTCTTCTTCGCGTAGGGCGGTCCATCGCTGTCCGATGATGCGGTAGCCGGCGTGGAGGAGGCGTACGAGTTCGGGTTCGATGGAGAAGGGAGCGAGGATGAGGATGCCCCCGCCGTCTCGAGCGAGGGATATTGCAGGGAGCAGGTGGAGGCCGCGGGCGCGGAGGAGTTGGGCGAGTGGCCAGAGGATGGCACCTTCGGCGATGCGGATGTTGTCGGTGGTGGGTTGGGGGAGGATCCAGCTTCGCCATTGGCTGCGGAGGAAATTGATCTGGGCGATGCCCCAGCGTTCGTCAACGAGCCAGAAGCGTTCGTGTTCGTGGTAGAGTTCGAGCCAGGGGTCTACTTGGGGGATTCGGTTGGCGGAGACGGAGAGGTGTCGGAGGACATCTGCGGTTTCGTAAGTGCTTATGGATCCGGCTGTAGGGACGATATGGTGAGGCAGGTCAGAGACGAGGAAGGGTTGGAGGAGGTGTTGTGTGGGGCCTTGGAGGAGTTGTGGGCAGGCGGCGATATTGATGGCCAGGCCGTGTAGACAGAGCTTGAGCATAGCCTGGTTGTTGGGATCCACGAGTGGTGATCCTGGAATGGTCGAGCAATCGCTGGTCAATCTTTGGGTATGTATCGGGCATTGTGGGGGAATGTCTGTAGAATCGAGGGGGGTGGGGGTTGAGGGGTCGGCATTCACAGGCAGAAGGCGGGCGGATCGGGGGGGGGGTTGGAAAGAAGAAGGCCCACCCCGGTGGGGGTGGGCCTGTGGGATGGCCTGAATCAGAAAGTGTTCAAGGCAAGGATTATGGCTGAACGGCACCGCCGGCGCTCCAGCGAGGGAGCAGGATGGTGTCGAGTGCACTGCCAGGCTCGAACGAATCCGTAACGGTGTTCGTGCGTGCGCCGGTGGTCGCGTTGTAGCCATCGGCGCAGTAGATGTGGTCCTTGTTGGCGCCGACGAAGGGGGTGGAACACCACTCGACGTGGCCATCGTTGAACATGACGTTCTGGCCTTCGGTCTCATGGTTCTTGCTGTTCATATTCTTGATCTGAATGGAGGTGGCCTTAGTGGGGTCACCGGACGCCGTGCGAGCGGTGCACTCGTTGCGGTCGGCGGCGATGGCGAAGTCGGCGACCTGGCTGCTGTTGTACTTGTAGCCAAGGGTGATGGCGTTGTTGGAGGGATAGGGGTTGGCGACGCTGTAGCTGAGGGTTTCGGCGTTAGTGAAGTTGGACCGCGAAGAGGCTTGGAGGTTGTTCAGCGTGTCCTTGTCCTGGTTGCTGCTGGGGCAGGTGAAGACTTCGGGATTGAGGTCTGCCTGGCGGATAAGGAGGAACATGGAGGCGGTGCAGTCATTGATAGCGGGTCCGGTGTTGAGAAACGGATCGAGAATTGCGGGCATGGTGAAGGCTGAGATCTTGGTGCCCGGGGTGTAGCGAGTGCGGGGATACTGGCCCTTGTTGTCATTGGCGTAGAGCATCAGACCCTGGCCGATCTGGCGCAGGTTGCTGGCGCACTTGACACGGTTGGCACGCTCTTTGGCGGCGTTAAGGGCCGGGAGGAGAATAGAGATCAGCAGTGCGATGATACCGATCACGACGAGCAGTTCGACGAGGGTGAACCCCATCGTCCTGCGACGATTGGTGCGCGTCATAAGACGCTCCTTTCAAAATGTGCCGCAGAAGGTGTTTAGAAGCGGATCGACGCAAAGAAGGAAAACGGATGATTGCTATTACAGCCCGGGGATGTCCGTGCTGAGATGTCGACCGCGCGATCCAAAAACTCCCTGCGACTAACCGTATGACTCATCGGCGAACACCGCCGATTAAGTTTTTGTACTGCAGCTCATAAGAAGCCCAAGGCGTTGAAGTCGGACCTTTGACCAAACCCATCCCCGGCTTCAGCAACCTCTAATCAACTACTTCAGGAATTATAGCTCAAGAAGTGCAAGGGGGTCAAGACTCAACTGTAAGGATAAATAACAATAAGGGGCGGAAGTGGCACGGGCGAGTGGACGTATGGAGATACGAACATACATCAGACTGCGAAGCGGTAGGCGGATCAGGTGGCGGGGGTATCGAGAGCGAGGTTACGGAAGTTGATGCCTCGGCGCTGCATACGTTCGAGGTGCTGGAGGACGATGGGTGGGACGAGGGGTTGGAGCTTGGAGATGTCAGCGCCGAGTGCGACGACTTGGCGTATGAGGCTGCTGCTGGTGAGGGCATATTGATCGCCGGTCATTATGAAGACGGTTTCGATGCCTCCGACGGCGCGGTTGGCGAGTGCCAACTGGAACTCGTGTCGGAGATCGGAGACGTCGCGGATGCCGCGGAGGATGACGGTGGCGTGGACGGATCGGACGAAGTCCATGGTGAGGCCTTCGTACTTGGCAGCGCGAGCGCCGGGGATATCGGCCAGGAGATCCCGGATCATGGCCAGGCGGTCGTCGAGGGTGAAGAGTTCGCGTTTTTCGGGGTTGATGCCGACGGCGACGATGACTTCGTCGAAGATTTTGACAGCGCGGCGGATGACGTCGAGGTGGCCGTTGGTAATGGGATCGAACTGGCCTGGGAAGACGGCGATACGGGGGCCTGCCGGGTGAGTCATGTGTTGCCTCCTTGGAGTGAAAGCATAAGCTTGTGGCGGGAGAAGTTCCATGGCCTGTGGACGGAATCGGCTGTGTAAGCATGGGCTTGCGGGTCAGCGGGGATGGACAACAATACAGAGTAGACTCTATGGAAAGAAGCGGCAGGAGGCGGTCGTGGTGATAGGTGGAGGGTAGGCGCAGGGATACCTAGGAGGTTGAAGGGCATGCTGGAGCAGATGGTTACAGGGGCAGGGGTGGTGGTGTATGTGTCGCGGCTGATGAGCCGGATCGGCGTAAGGCATGGGTTCAGCACGCGGAAGGGGGGTGTGAGCGAGGGGGCGTTTGCGTCACTGAATCTGGGGAATCATGGGGGCTGTGCGATGCAGGATGATGCGGGGCGGATAGAGGAGAACTACAGGCGGGTGATGGAAGCGGCGGGGTTGGCAGGCAGGCGGCTATGCGGGGTGAAGCAAGTGCATGGATCGCGCGTGGTGGAGGTTGGAGACGGGGAGCAGGGCGGGGAGGTGAGGGAGGGGGACGCGCTGGTGACGGGCAATGCAGGTTGTGTATTGTCGGTGCGGGTAGCGGACTGTGTGCCGGTGCTGTTGGCGAGTGGGGACGGGCGGCGGGTGGCGGCGGTGCACGCGGGATGGCGTGGGGTGTTGGCGGAGGTGGTGGTGGTGGCGGTGGGGGAAGTAGGGCGAATGGGGGATGAAGGCGGGATGGTGGCGGCGATAGGGCCGTGCATCGGGATGGAGGCATTTGAGGTTGGTGGGGAGGTTTTGGAGGAGTTTGAGCGAGTGTTTGGAGTGGGGGCACCGATTCGGCGGGATTGCGAGGGGAAGGGGCACGTGGATTTGCGTGAGGCGGTTCGGCGGCAGTTGGTGGATGCGGGAGTTGGCGCGGAGCGGATCGACACGACGGACCGGTGCACGTGGCGGGATGCGGGGGAGTTTTTCTCACACAGGCGGGAGCGTGGGATGACGGGGCGTATGGCGGCGTTGGTATCGCCGAGAGGTTGAGGGATAGGGATGGGGATTTGTGAGAGAAGAAGCGACGGATGTGCGTGCGGGGCTGCGGCCCGTATTGCGATAGTTTGGCCAGGAGCTGTTCGAGGTTGGTCCGGGTGAACTTCCACTCGAAGGGTTTGGCAATCGTCTCGTAGCACGCTTGGAAGCCCAGAAGCTTGCTCTCCAAGGTGCGCAAGGTGACCTTCCCCAATTCCAACTGGCGCGTTTCGGTTCCTCATTGCGGGTAAGCTCCCGCGGAGAAGGAATCGATCATGTCCGAACTATCGTCCCAGTCTTCTTCATTCAAAGGCTCTGCTCTTTCTTCCGTCCCGCCGGCCGTCCCGCGGCCCGTCGCGATGTCGGCGATGCCCGATGCCAGGTCGGCGCGCGATCTTCAAGGACATTTCACCCAGGCGTTCAGGCTCGCCGCCGTGCGTTATGCCGCAACATGCGGCAAGTCGCAGCGGGCCGCCGCCATCGACATGGGCATCAGCGACAAAACCCTCTCCGAGTGGATCCGCGATGCGCGCCCCGGCGCCGCCGGGGTCGTCGATGTCCAGCGATGCCTGCGCTGAGGGTGTTCCAGAATCGACGTCCCTGTCTCGGCGTCAGTCTCCATGTCTCAACATATCGACACGCCTCGTCCAATAACGGGAGGGCAACGGTTACAGTAGAAGTATCCGCGAACATCGGCAGGAGTCCGATCCTTTTTGTAGCATCGTGCGTAGAACAGGCTGTCAAAAACGGCCAAAGTGGAGCTCAGATGCTGCGCCTTTTACTGCGCCTGCTTCGGAAATCTGCGGTTTTCCTTCGGAAACTGTTGGGGTGTTCTGGTCGGATGCGGCTCATTTCCCGTAAGCAGCAAATCCCGTGACGGCTCCTCACACACTCAATTCCCAACCCTTTCGATACTCGCGGACCAAGTACTTGTTCGCCTCCGGCAGGTTCGTGATCTTCATGTTCTCCGAGTTCCAGGCCAATCGCTTGCCGCCCAGTTGCAGAGAGATCGCGCCCAGGTTGAACGCTTCAGAGATCGGCCCGGCAAGCAGAAAATCCCCGTTCGTCGGCTCGCCTCCTTTGAATGCCCTCACCCATGCGGGGCTGTCGGCAGTCCGTTCCGGGCCGCGATCCTGTGGTGCCGACGCCGCGACGCTTCTGCCACCCCAATACTCTCGCGACTTCCGCTGGGGGACGATGCGCGGACTCTCGCAGAGGAAATCCGCGAGAATCTTGCCCTTATCACCAACGAACATCATCCCCTCCGCCGCCAACTCTCCATGGTCCTCTTCGACTTCCGCCGGCGTGGGCGGTTTCATTCCACCGTCATACCAGAACAGATCGATCGCCGGCCGATCTGCCTTGCCCGCAAACTTGAACCGAATCGTGCTCGCCATCGGGAACGAGTAGTCGTTCTTTATCTTCATGCTCACACCATCGACGATGGTGCAGACATGGCTCGGCGTCGATTCAACCGCAATCGGAGCATCCAGGCCAAACTCGGCAAAAACCCGCCATAGGCTGTAATGCCCCATGTCCGCCACCGGCCCGCCACCGAACTCGTACCAGCCCCGGAAGACCGCGTGGGTGTAATGCGGGTGATAGGCCCGGTGCAGGGACGGCCCGAGCCACAAGTCCCAATCGAAATCCTTTGGCACGGGCGGCGTATCGGTCGGAATCGTCGCGTACTGCGGCCACACGGGCCGGTTCGACCAGTTGTGCACTTCTCGAAGAGTCCCGATCGCGCCATCCCTGATCCATTTCGCTGCGACCGCCACCTGTTCCCCCGAATCCGCCGGGATGAAGTGCGTCGCGACTTTGGTCTTCCTCGCCACATCGACGACCATCCTCGCCTCATGCACTCGATTCGCCAGCGGTTTATGCATCAGAACATGCTTTCCCTTTTTCATCGCCGCAATCGCCACCGTCGCATGCAGATGGTCCGGCGTCATTACTTTCACCGCATCCACGCCCTTTTCCTTCTCCAGCAACTCGCGAAAATCCGTATACGATGCGCATCCCTTGAACGTGCCCGAAGCCGCTTTGTCCGCGTAATACAGTTGCACAATCTCCCGCCCGACGTCCCTGCCGCCGGGAGCGCCCTTCGTGCTCGCTCGCCACTGCGTCTTTCCCAGCCCCGCTGCAATCGTTGCTCGGACGCTTCCTTTCCCCCATTCCACATAGTCATCGCTGTCCTTATTGGGGTCACACACGGCAACCAGTTGGATGTCCGGTATCGGCAGCATCCTCACCAGCTCCGTCAACCCCTGGGTGCCGCAGCCGATCAATGCAACGGTGATTTTCTCACTCGGGGCGACGGCGCCGGGTCCTCCGAGCACATGCCTCGGGACTATGGTAAATGCCGCAGCGGATGCCGCGGAATACGCCAGGAACTTGCGACGATTAATCTGACGCGTCATGATTCACCTCGTCGAAATGCGTTACCACATCGGATACTCACTCTGGATCATCAGGCCCAGTGCATCAGCAATATCGTACCACCGCTGGCGCCGGAAAGGGGTAGGGCGACGAACGGGATTTCATTGCATATCGACACACAATCGTTGCGGCGTCAGGGTGTGTCAGCGCCCATAGGCGCCTTCATGGAAAACAGGAGCCGCTTCGAAGCCTGTTTTTGTCGGATCGAGGTTTTGCGGGGTTTCAGGCGAGCAGTCCCTTGAGGAGGGCGATGCTGCGCTTGGCCTGGTCGATGGTGCCGCATTCGACGGAGAAGACGATATCCTGCTTGGCGCCTTTTTTGACGATGTCGATGACTTTTTTCCAGTCGATGACGCCGTCGCCGCAGGCGCAGCCGACGGGGGTCCCGGTGACTTTGCCGCGTTCCTTATCGCTCTGTTGGACGGAGATGTCCTTGGCGTGGAGGTGGACGAGGCGACCGACGACGCTTTCGAGCCAGTTGTAGGGATCTTGGCCGGCGAGGTAGGAGTTGCCGGTGTCGAAGTTGATGCCGATGGCGGGGCTGTCGACGAGGCGGCTGATGCGGTCGAGGCCCATGGGGAGTTTGCTGTATTGCTGGTGGGGTTCGATACCGATCTTGATGCCGCGGGGCTCGGCGAGGTAGGAGGCTTCTCGGAGCGTGTATTTCATGAGGACGAAATCTTCGTTTTCGGTGGTCCAGGAGGGTTTGGGGCCTTCGTCGGTGTTGATGACAGGCGCGCCGCATTCGGCGGCGAAACGGACGGCCTGCTTAAGATACTCGGTGCCGATTTCGGGTTTGCAGAGGGGGGTGTGCGCGGAGAGGCCAGAGAGTTTGATGCCAGCCTTCTGGCAGGCGCGTTTGATGCGATAGGGGTCGTCGAGCATGGAGACGCTGTGGAAGTAGCCTGCTTCGGAGAGGAGCTCGCGGCCCCAGTGAACCATAGGCTCGCAATACTCGTAGCCGAGTTCGGCGGCTTTGTCGACGCCCCATTCAAACGACTTGTCATCGTGGCGGACGAATTCCATGTTGACGCCGATGGATACCTTGGCCATACGCTGTCCTTTCTGCTGGTCTGATACCGCTGCGGTGAGAATTGCTGGGGCGGCGAGCAAAGCGCTCGCTGCCGCTGCTCCCTTGAGCAGATCCCGACGAGTTGGTGATGCGTGGTCCAATGCTGCCTCCTGATTCGGATTATCGAGTATGCCATTATGGTCAGTTGCGGCCCGGCATCAATCCCAGAATTTCGACGGCGGTGGCGGCTGCGCCGCTGGTGACGATGATGCGACGAATCCGGACATTTGTGCAACCTGGCGGGAGATCGTCCTGCGGCAGCCAGACGCGGTTCTGGCGAAGCGGCGCGAGCATTTTGAGGACGAATGCATCATCGGCCTGGCCGGAGTCATCCAGTGTTGCCGATCCCTTGGGCAGATGTTTTCCGGAGTTCAGGTTGGACAGGGCGATGGCTGCGTGAGCGGGCGGAATGGCGTGGTTGCGCAGGACTTTGTCGGTGGTGACGCCTGGCTCGTTGACCCAGAACATGTTGCCCATGGCCAGGAGGTTGCAGTTGGAGCCATCGCCGGAGATGTCAATCCGGCCGGTGGCGGGGGTGTCCACGGGCAGCATGAAGCTGGTCAGGAGCGTGAGATTGCCTTGGAATCCGTTGAGTGAGAACAGGGGCACTTCGGGCGAGGTTTTGCAGGAGAATCGGGTGGCGTCGATGGAGAGTATGCCGGAGTCGGCGAGGCTTACCGCCTGGGGTTCGTTGGCGCTGACCTCGTGGTAGATTCCGCGGACGACGAGTTGTGCGCCGTTGGCGACGGCGTAGTGGCGAATGGAAGATCCGGTGGCTCCGGTGAGGATGGACAGTTGTCCGGGCGAGTTCCTGCGGGCTTGGCGGTCCGGGCCGCCGGTGGCCTGTGCCCACACGCCGCAGCCGCCGCCCTGGAGGCAGCGAAACAGGAGATCGGTGTGATCGACTGCATTGAGGTGCACGCCAATGCCTTTTGAATTGCCGGCGGCGTTAACGTTGAGTTGGTCGGCGAAGATTCGGCCGCCGTTCTGGTCGCAGGCTTCGATGCGTAGAGCGGTTGCGCCTGGGGCGTGGAGGTTGAGGTCGCGGAGGGAGGCGAGACTGGGGCCTTGCAGCGTGAGCATGGGTTGTGATTGGGGGCCGGCCCACTCCAATACGGTGGCTGTTTCACCGGCTCCGTCGCCGACGATCTGGACATCGACGGCGGGGGGGACTGTTAGGGTGCGATCGAGCTTGTATCGGCCGACGGGGAGGTGAACGACCGGACGTTGACCCTTGAGTTTGGCCGCCTGGTCGATGGCTGCCTGGATGGCGTCGGCATTGGCGCCGGCGGTCAGTTCGATCCGTGGACGGGCGACTTTGGGGGGAGTGGGCGGCAGTTTGGGGATTGTCGTGTCGATGGAATTGCGGTCGACGACCTTTTCATCGATTCGGCGGAACCGGCCATTGGGCACGACGGCGTCGCTGACGGTGTAGGTGTTGCCCACGAGCGCCTGATCGCCCCAGGTGAGGATGACGGGTGGTTTGGCGTTGCCGTCGCGGTTGCGGATGACGTTGTCGGCCAGGAGATAGGGTCCGGCGTTGCCGAGGCGGATGGAGAAATCGCCGGTGCAGTCGATGATTCGGTTTCCGGTGATGGAGGTGGGCGATCCCCAGGAGTGACCGCCGGACCAGTCCATGAAGCACTTGGAGCCGATGGAGAAGTTGTTGACGAACGAGAAGGTCATGAGGTTGGCGGAGGCGATGTCCATCTTTGTGGAGCGGAGGAAGACGCAGTGCCAGGCGTGGAAGTTGCCGGCGCCGTTGTACAGGCCATAGGCGCAGTCTTCGAAGAGACAGTACCAGGCCCAGATGTCGAGCGAGTTGAAGTTGTTGGTGCGGATTCCGGCGCCGGAGCAGCGTCGGAAAGTGCAGCGGAGGACCTCGTTCTCGGCCTGGCCGTTGTCGCCGGTGGCCATGGCCAAGCCATCGACGACGTTTTGGAAGACCATGTCGGAGGTTTCGTTGTAGGTGGAGAATCCCCCGCCGTAGGCCAGTGCGATCTTTGCTTTGGCGGCCCCGTCCAGCGTCAGGCGGCTGATTTTGGAGTACCAGGCGTCATAGAGAAACATAGTCTGCGCCTCGGGTCCATCCCAGAGGATGATGGTATTGGCGGGGTCTTCGCCGACGATTGCGATGCCCATGCAGTCTGTGTGGGCTTGTCGCCTGGTGCCGATGGTTTTGGTGATGCGGTAGGTTCCGGCGGGGAAGTAGAGCACGTGCGACTGCGGGTGGAGGCGAAGATCATCCAGGGCTTTCTGGATTGCGGGGGTGTCGTCGGCTTTGCCGTCGCCGACGGCGCCGTAGTCGGTTTTGACGTTCTTCCAGCTTGGGAAAGGGCCGACAAACTCATCGGCCGAAGCGGCCCAAGCCGCGTGCATCCAGATCATTCCCAGCAATGCAATCATGAAGCGTGGCAACATGCGATTTCTCCGAGTGCGGTGGTTGCGCCAAAGCGAGCCGCCGCCGGCGGGTTCAGTGACGCTACGGCTGTGCCTGGGCAAGTGTCAGTGTACTATACCGCAGGAACGGTTTGGCGATGATTGTCGGGAGCAGGCATATTGCCGATTGTGAACCCGTGATCGCAGAGCAGGAGGATCGTGATGAGACAGCGGTTGCATTGGGTGATGGCACTCTCGCTGGCGATGTGGTGCGTTGGGGCTCAGGTGGAGGTTCAGTCGGGGTTGGCGGCGAAGTATGCGGAAGATGCGGGGATTGAGAAGGATGCGGCGGTACTATTTTCAGAGGATTTCGAGTCGGGGGATTTGAAGAAGTGGGAGGATCAGAAAGGGCCGGTCGCGCTGACGCAGGAGGATCCGCATGCGGGGAAGGCGTGCGTGGCCATGCCGATGACTCGCGGGAAGGACAGGGGGGGGCACCTGATCAAGTGGTTCATGCCTGGGGCGGAGGCGGTTTATGTGCGGTTCTATGTGAAGTTTTCAGCGGATTACCAGTATGCGCATCATTTTGTGTGGCTGGGGGCGAACCCGCGGAATAACCGATGGCACGCATTTGGCAAGGCGGGACTGAAGCCGGACGGGACGTATTTTTCGACGGGCATGGAGCCATGGTTTGCGTGGGGCAAGAATTCGCCGCCGGGGGAGGTGAGTTTTTACAGCTATTACATGGACATGGAGATGGACGCGAAGATGAACAAGTACTGGGGGAACAGTTTTTTCCCGCCGGGGCCGGGCAAGGGGAAGGCGGCGGGTGCGCAGCGCGTGATCCCGTCGCTGGGGAGGTGGCAATGCTGGGAGTTTATGATGCAGGCGAACTCGGCGTCGGACAAAGCGGATGGGAAGCAGGCGATGTGGGTGGATGACAAATTGGCGGGCGAATTCACGGGCATTCGCTGGCGGAAGGACATGGAGCTGAAGATCAACACGCTGTGGATGGAGCACTACGGGTACGACGACGGCGATCCTACGAGGCCGTTCTGGAAGGACCGGCAGACGGTGTGGTTTGACGATATTGTCGTGGCCAAGCAGTACATTGGGCCGATGCGGGGGAGATGATGATGCGGCCGGGACTCTATAGCAGCGGCAGGGGCCGGAACAAATCCGCCAGGATGCCGTCTTGGTGAGATTGGCTTGGCGGCCGCCGGATGACGGTATCGGCGCGTGCGAGCGAGCCGTCCAAGAGGGCAGACGCGGTGCCGTCTTGGCCGATGAATGCGCTATCGACCATGAAATGGTCATCGGCGTTAATGCTGTCGTCGTAGTTGAAGTCGCCGTTGTAGTAGCCTTTCGCCTGCGTGGTGAAGCCGCAGTCGATCAGGAAGTAATCATCCGCATTGACCACGCCGTCAAGGTTTGCATCGCCCTGCCAAGCGAGCTTGATGATGATGTCGTTGGTGGTGATGGGGATGCCGTCCAGCTCGGGGAAGGTGGTGTAGAGCGGTCCAGTGCCATCCATCTTGTCGTTGATGAGGCAGGCGAGAGTGGTAAAGGGGGTGAATTGGGCGGCGGAACTGGTGATTCCGTTGCCGTTCCAGTCGCCGTTGCCGCGGGCGGAGCGGATCAGGGCAGTCAAGTGGTTGACGACAGCCTCGCGATTCTGGCGGCCGCTGACGACCACGCTGTTGTCGCCGAGGTCCAGCGTGGCGTCGTTGCTGACTGTCAGCGAGCCGACGTTGAGGACCGCGGCGGTGCCTGGGATCACGTTCACTGCAGCCGATCCAGCGAGAGTGAGCGAGCCGAGGCTGCCAGTTGAGAGTTGAACGGCCTGGATGTTGGTGTAGGAAATGATGTCGGAGCCGACAGTAACCTGATTGCCGCTGATGCGGACGTCCGGGTTGTCGTGCAGGCCGAGCAGGAGCAGGACGTTTCCGGCGGTGGTGTTGTGGGATCCGCCGTCGATGGACAGACCGCCGGCGGGGATGGGGCTGTATTTCGAGAAGTCGAGGATGACGATGTCGTCGCCAGCCGAGGAATTGATACGGATGGTGGAGAGGGTATTCAGGTCGCGGGTGGCGATCGCATCGCCGGTGCCATCGGCGGTGGCATAGACATTGACTTCGAGGCCGTCGCGCGAGACATAGGTGATGTCGTTGGCGGGCGTGTCGGCAATGACCAGCGGCGCGTTCTGGGGATCACCGGTGACATCGACGTTGGCTGCCAGGAGTGTGTCGATGATCCGCGCGGCCGGGGCGCCATCGCTGATGTCCAGGCCGTTGTGCGAGAGGTCGAGCGAAGACAGATTCGTCAGGTCGGACAGAGGGCCGATGTCGGTGATGAGGTTGTAGCCGAGGTAGAGTGTCTGCAAGTGTGTCAGGGTGGCGAGTGAAGCGATGTCGCTGATCCAGTTCGAGTGGAAATACAGCTCGGTGAGCTTCGTCAAGCGGGCGAGGGGGCTGATGTCGGTGATCTGGTTTGAGAAAAGGTCGATGTCCTGCAAGTTTGTGAGGGTCGCCAGGGGGCTGATATCGCTGATGCGGTTGGAGCCGAGGTGCAGATGCTGTAGCGAGGCAAGGGTTGCCAAGGGGCGGATGTCGCTGACGGCGTTGCTGTAGAGGCCGAGTTCGTCCAGGTTCGTGAGGCTGCTGACAAAGGTGATGTCGGTGATCGCGCAGTGCGAGATGTCGAGGTAAACCAGGTTGGTCAGACCGGCCAGAGAGCTGGGATTGGCGATGTTGTTCCATGCGAGGTCGAGATGATCGAGCTTTGTCAGGCCGGTCAAGGGGATGACGTTCCGGACGTCGTTGTCGAATAGGTGAAGCTCGGTCAGGTTTGCCAGGCTGGCTATGGGGTGGATATCAGCGACGAGGTTGCTGTCCAGGTCAAGTGCCGTCAGGTTCACCAAACCGGCCAGCGGGGCAATGTTCTCAATGTAGTTGTCGTTGATATCGAGGTGTTGGATGTTGGTCAGGCTGGAAAGGAAACCGAGGTCGTCGAGTCCAATGCCCGCCAGAGAAAGCTACTGCAACGCGGTGAGGTTCGGCAGGGCATGCAGATCGTCCAGCGGGTTGAAGCTGAGGTGGAGCGACCGGAGTCCGATCAGCTTCGCCAGTGGGCTGATGTCGGCGATGTCGTTTGCGGAGAGATCCAGCCAATGCAGATTGGTGGCGTATTCCAAGCCCGCCAGATTTTTGATATTGCTCTCGGATGCGTCGAGGGATGTCAGCGACCCAAGTTCGGTGTCCGTGATCGGGCCGGTGGGCTTGTTCAGAGCTTGGCGGATGATGGTTTGAAGATTCAGATCGGGGATGAGGTCATGGGCGGCGGACAGGTCGGTGGCCAGGAGCAACCGCGGCTCGAGCATCTCGAAGAGAAGCCAAGGGTTGTCGCTCGCAACGGTCCGTGCGAGAAGAAATCGTCGGCGAGGGCGCATATCCTGCACTCCGATTGCCGATGAAAAGAGTTCCAGAGACATGTTCTCTCCTCCATCAGACCGCTGACGACGCAGGTAGACATGCGTTACTGCTGCACCTGCTCAGCACTCACAGATCGCCTGATCCAACAGCCAAGCCCACCGTTCAGGCGAATGCCGCCATGATGGCGGCGAATATGAACTGTGGTTTATATCATGCTTCGCGGGAGACAACAACCTCCACGGACAAGCTATGGTTGCACATGCCAGTGATGATCCCTGGCCGTAGACATACCTGCCGCTTGCCGTTAAACACTCTGAGTGTGCGCCTCGAACAGGACCGGCCCGCGGCGATGCCTGTGGACCTGCCATTTGGAACGCTGGATGAATGAGCCACGCTATGGAACAGCCTGCCCGGAACGCTCAAACGCGATCTTCGTTTCAGGGGCCACCGGCTCTGAGCGACTACGACGCCGATGCGCTGGCTGCGCAATTTGCAGGCTGGGGTTGTAAAGCCACGCACGCGGCTCGGCTGCTGCATGCGTTTTACCTTGGCGGGGGGCAGGTTGACCTGGCTGCGCTCCGGCTGGGCAAATCTGTTGAATCGCATCTGGGGCACGACATTCTGTTGCGTCAATCACACCTCATCACTCGCAGCAGCAGTGTTGACGGAACCGAGAAGCTGCTTGTCGGGTTTGGGCGCGGCGGCGCGGTCGAATCGGTGCTTATGCCGGCTCATGAGCCTGCGCGCGCGGCGGGGTGCATTTCTTCACAGATCGGCTGCGCGATGCGGTGCGACTTCTGTGCCTCAACGCGCGGCGGACTGAAGCGCAACCTCGATGCGGGCGAAATGGTGGAGCAGTTCCTCCACCTGCGGCACTTGGCCCAGTCACAGAACCGCCGGCTGTCGACGATTGTTCTCATGGGAATGGGCGAGCCGATGCACAACCTCGGGAATGTGATGACGGCCATCCGGCGGATTGCCGCGCCCGGCATGGGAGCGTTGGGTGGGCGACAGATCACTGTTTCTACCGTCGGCATCGTGCCGGGGATGGACGAACTGGCCGCGGCGGATCTCAACGTGCACCTGGCGGTGTCGCTGCATGCGGCCGACGACGTCACACGCAGCCGGATCGTGCCGATGAACCGGCGTTACGATGTTGGCCAGATCATCGCCGCCGCGCGGCGATTCAGCGAGCACACGGGGCGGATCGTCACGATCGAGTACTGCTTGCTGAAGGACGTCAATGACTCGGACGGTCAGGCGCAGTTGCTGGCGGATCTGCTGCAGGGGTTTCGCACGCACGTGAACCTGATCCCCTACAACCCGATCGGCGTGGCACTTAGCGGCGCGGTATATGCCACCCCGGACGCGTCGCGGATCCAGGCTTTTTACGGTATTCTGGTCGGCCGGGGGGTGGTGGTCCACGTGCGATTGCCTCGCGGGCATGACGTCAACGCCGCGTGTGGGCAGTTGCGGCAGAGCGTACGGGACGATCGAAGCGTCTGACGACGCGCAATTCCTGCTTCCCCCAATGTGACGGCCATCCGCATTGATATTATCAGAACCGCGCCCCGCGCATGATTTGCGGCACTCCAGGTTAAAGTTTGCGCGTGGATTTATCCGAGAAGAAGATGCAGCAAGAGGCTAGGCAGCATAGTTGGCTTAGCTCGCGGGCGAACGGATTCGGCCGCGTCGGTTCTTTAGACAAGGAGGTTTCCCACCCAGCGAGTGCCTTTCTGGTTGTGCCGGGGCGGAGTTCCGGCTCAGTATCTCCTTCAGCTCAACTTGGTGAACGGCCTTGAGCCTCCGCAAGGATGGATGTCTCTGCGATGGGCTCTGGTCGAACGACCGTAATTTGATTCGCGACGACCACGGAAGATCGCCGCAC
Organism: Planctomycetota bacterium; assembly: GCA_026693085.1. Classification (GTDB taxonomy): domain Bacteria; phylum Planctomycetota; class Phycisphaerae; order Tepidisphaerales; family Tepidisphaeraceae; genus JAPLNB01. The sequence continues at coordinate 18,158 of JAPLNB010000158.1, forward strand.
CAGCGTGGTCGGGAATGATCCTGGCCCGCATGTCACGGAGGATACAATGAGTCGGATCAACACGAATATTTCGTCGCTTCAAGCGATGCACAAGCTGCTCAAGAACAACGCCGATGTGGCGACGCGTCTGGAGCGGCTATCGAGTGGATTAAAGATCAACAGGGGCAAGGACGCACCTGCCGCGCTGATCGCCAGTGAAACGCTGCGCAGCGAAATCAGCGGGATCAACCAGGCGATCGACAACTCGGGCCGGGCCGGAAACGTCATCAATACGGCCGAAGGCTCGCTCAGTGAGATCTCGCAGTTGCTTCTCGAAGTGCAGGGCCTGACGAATCAGGCCGCCAACACCGGTGCGCTTTCCAACGACGAAATCGCGGCCAACCAGCTCCAGGTGGACTCGATCCTAAGCAGCATCAACCGGATCGCGAGCACAACGCAGTTCAACGGGGTGAAGCTGCTGAACGGCAACTTCGACTACACGACGACGACGCCCACGAACGCGAGCAATGTGCGTGTCAACGCCGCGTTGGTACCCAGCGGGGGCGGGAGCGTGACCGTCGCGATTGACGTGACCACCAGTGCCCAGACCGCGCACGTCGGCAAGGTCGGAGCGGCGGCGGACAACATCACCGTCGAGGTGACCGGCAACGACGGCAGCGAGCAGCTCACGTTCGCCACCGGGACGACAGTGGCGCAGATGATCACCGCCGTCAACGCCGTCACGACCACCACCGGTGTCAGCGCCAGCCTGTCCGGTGCAGACCTTCGGCTCGACGGCACGAAGTTCGGTGCAAGCCAGTTTGTCAGCGTGAAGGTCATTGCCGGAACGTGGGCGACCGTCGGCGGCACCGGCGGCAAGGACACCGGTGTTGACGCGGTTGTGAAGGTCAACGGCGCCGCAGCCAACGTCAATGGCACGGACGTCAGCTTCCGCAACAGCAACCTCGACGTTGAGTTCACGCTTGCCAGTGCGGCCAACGTGAACAACGGCACCGCGACCTTCGACATAACCGGCGGCGGCGCAACCTTCGCGATTGGCTCGAAGGTTTCCGAACCCAACAAGGCGGTCATCGGCCTTGCCTCCGTCTCCAGCGGCAACCTTGGCGACGCGGGCACGGGGTACCTCAGCACCCTCGGCTCGGGCGGGGACAACTCGCTGTCCAGTGCAAACCTTGTCAAAGCCCAGCGGATCATCGACAAGGCCATCAAGCAGGTCGCCACCCTTCGCGGGCGACTTGGGGCGTTCCAGAAAGAGATCATTGACTCCAATATCAACAGCCTGTCCGTTGCGTTGGAAAACGTTACCGCCAGCGAAAGCGCCATCCGCGATGCCGATTTCGCATCGGAAACGGCAGCCCTTACGCGAGCACAGATCCTGGTTCAGGCGACCACCTCGGTCCTGGCCCAGGCCAACACTTCCCCCCAAAGTGTTCTAGCGCTGCTGCAACGGTAACCGCGATAGCAGGATAGGCACTGAAAAGGGCGTGCCCGGAAACGGGCCGCTCTTTTCTGTTTTTGTGTTAGGACTATTCCATCACCCGCCATTCGAGAATGCCCGCGGAAAAATCGGCCTGGAGTTGAGCCTCGAGCCTGAGTGCGGGTGTTGTGATTGGATTGAAGGTGACGCGGTTGAATGCGTTGAGCTTGGCGGAGTATTGGGAGGCGTTGGCGACCGGCTTCCATGCGTCGCCGTCCTTGTAGAGCAGGCGCCAGCTCTTGGGGACACGGCAGGACCCGGCGCCGGTGTCGTCAAACCAGTAGACCTCGACGGCGGCGATTCTCGCCGGCGATTTGAAGTCGTACTGGACCCATTCGGTGGTTCCCTTGTGGTCCCACCAGCTAAACCGGGGCACGGCTTGGTCGTTGGAACGGGCCGGGTCGTTCTGATCGTTCAGCGCATCGATGGCATCGAGCTGCCAGGTGTGCGAGGCGGACGTCGTGCTCTGGCTGGCGATGCTGGGGGAGGCCAGCGGCTCGGCGAGCTTCGGGTCCTCCGGAATCCACACGACCATCTGCCCCGGCTCGCGATTGTCCCAAGCATAGTAGGGGACTGCGGTGAACTGAACGGGGGCTGGGGTGGCATTGCCATTGACGCGGGGAATCGCGGCACCTTTCAGCACGGTGACCCCGTTGAGCAGGTCGGGGCGGAATTCGGCGGTGAGCTTGGAGTCTTTGGGGAGCGACAGATTGCGGACGTGGTTGTCGTTATCGGCGCCTTCGAGGCAGTAGACAATGGGCCCGCGCTGGAGGCACACGCGGCCGACGTCGGCCTTGACGTTGGGATCGGCGTAGACGCGCTCGACGGGCATGGACAGATCGAGGTCGATCGTATCGCCCGCTTTCCAGTCACGTGAGATGCTGGCGTAGCCGTTAGGGTTCTGGCGGGCTGCAATCGCCTGGCCGTTGATCTTGATAGTGGCGGCTTTACACCAGCCGGGGATGCTGAGGTTCAAAGCGAAGTGGGCGGGCTTTTCGGGTGTGACAGTGAGCTTGATTGCGCCGTCCCAGGGGTAGCGGGTGTCCTGAGCGATGGAGATCTTGTTGTCCGCAAGCGAAAGCGTGGCGCGGCTCTGGGCGTAGAGGTTGACGTAGAGGGCATTGCCGGTGGTTGCATACAGGTATCCGCCGACCGAGGGCAGGAGGCGAGCGATGTTGGGTGGGCAGCAGGCGCAACCGAACCAATCGACGCGGTGGTGTTTGCCTTTGGACCCGAGCGGATTGACGTAGAAGAACTTGGTTCCGCCGAGGGAGATGCCCGAAAGGGGGTTGTTGTAGAGGCAACGCTCCATCACGTCAGCGTACTTGGCGTCGGCGTGCAGCAGCGTCATGCGGTGGTTCCAGAGGACCATGCCGACGGAGGCGCAGGTTTCGGCATAGGCGGAGTCGTTGGGCAGGTCGTAGGCGACGGTGAAGCCCTCGTTGTGCGATGATGGCCCGATGCCGCCCGTGATGTACATCTTGCGGTCGGCCACGTCGTGCCAGATGGTGTCCAACGCCTTGATGAGCGAGGCATCGTTGTTGGCGGACGCCACGTCGGCGGCGGCGGTGAAGAAGTACATGGCGCGGACGGCGTGGCCGGCGATTTCCTTGCGATCTCGGAGGGGGATGTCGTCCTGGGCGTACTCGCCGAATTTCTTGCGTCCGCAGTCGCGGCCGCGCTCGTTGACGAAGAAGGTGGCGAGCTTGAGATAGCGGGGATCGCCGGTGATTCGCCAGAGCTTGACCAAGGCGAGTTCGATTTCTTCATGGCCGCAGACGTCGTGCCGCTTGTCCGGCCCGAAGACCGAGTCGATGTGGTTGGCAAGCTTGATGGCGACGTCGAGGAGCTTGCGTTTGCCGGTGGCCTGGTAGTAGGCGCAGGCACCCTCGATGAGGTGGCCGGCGCAGTACATTTCGTGCATGTCTTTGGTGTTGGACCATCGCTTGTCGAGTTCTTTTCGGACGGTGTAGTAGGTATAGAGGTAGCCGTCGGGTTGCTGGGCAGCGGCGATCTTGTCGATGACGGAATCGACGTATTTTTCGAATTCGGGGTCGCGTTGGTGGGCGAGGTTGTAGGCGGCGGCCTCGATGGCTTTGTAGAGGTCGGAGTCGTCGAAGTAGATGCCCTGGTGGTTGCCGGGCATCTGTCCGGCGGCCTTGACGAAATTGTTGATCCGGCCGGTGCTCTCGCAGAACTTGAAGTTGTGGGGGACGGTCTTCTCGATGTTGACCTTGATCCGCGGCGCCCAGAACACATCCTCCAGATGGACGGAAGTAAAAGGCACCGGCGACAGTCTGGCGGCGGGCTGAGGCTCAGCGGCGGCGGCAAAACCAGCGCAGATAAACGCGATGACGACGATGAGTGCAACGCTCAATGTATGCATGGTCCACCTCTGATAAATACCAATCGGGCGGACCATACGATATTGCGGCGACGGCAATATGCCAAGAGCGCGCAAAGGCCGATGGTGTGAGCGATGTTGCTCTTTGGAGTGGGACTATTCAGACCAGCCGGCCTGGCCGATCAGCTTTACGAACCGGCACGGACAAATGTCCGTTCGCTGAAGCGCATCACCGCGTCGGCGGATCTCAACGAGCACCTGCTCCTGGATGTCGCCGACCGGAAGGACGGCGATGCCATTGTCCTGCAACTGCGTCAGGAGGAGCTTGGTGGGCAGTTCGCGAGCGCCAGCCGTGATGAGAATGCGTTCGAAGGGGGCCGCCTCGGGCCAGCCCATGCTGCCGTCGCCGTAACGAAGATGGACATTTCGGACGCCGAGCGACATCAGTCGCTCGAAGGCTTGATCGAGCAGTGGCTTGACCCGCTCCATGGAATAGACGACGCCGGCGAGGTGGGCGAGGACGGCGGTCTGGTAGCCGCTGCCCGTGCCGATCTCGAGGATGCGCTGGCCTGTTTGCACGTCGAGGCGTTGTGTCATCAGCGCAACCATATACGGCTGGCTGATGGTCTGGCCGTGCCCGATGGGGGCTGCGCGGTCGGCGTGGGCCTGAGCGCGGGTGTCGGCGGCGAAAAAGAACTCGCGGGGGACGCTGCGGATGGCCGCCAGTACGCGCAGATCGTCAATGCCGCGTTCGACAAGCTGCTGCTGAATCATTCTCTCCTGCGGGGATGATTCGTGGAGTTGCTTCATGTTCGCTCTATCCATCTCCATCTATTCTGCCGGATACTGCCGATCGTGCATGCCCTCAAGCCTCTTGATGGCGTCGTTTTTACACCAGGCGGTTCCATTTGCAACGGCCGTGACGGCGGCAAGGGGGAAAAACGTCAGCGGCGATTCTTGTGATCGCCCGGAGCCTGTCTGTGGGGAAAGTGGCGAACATACAGGCTGACAACGCAATTGACCGCCTTGCCGGGTGGTCATATCCTGCGGCCATGTCCTCAGTTGGGCCGATCATCACGCTGACCACGGATTTCGGCCTCGATGACTGGTACGTCGCGGCGATGAAATCCGTTCTCCTGAAGGCCTGTCCACACGCACGGCTGGTGGATGTGACGCACCACATACGGGCGGGCGACGTGCTGGCAGGGTCAATCTGCCTGGAGCGAGCGGTGGCGGTGTTCGAGGAGGGGACAATTCACTTGGCGGTCGTGGACCCTGGGGTGGGGTGGGATCGGCGGCTGCTGGTTGGCTGCGTCGGCGAGCAGTGGGTCGTCTGCCCGGATAATGGGTTGATCACTTGGACTTGGCGGAGACACGCGGGCGTGCGGGCGCATGAATTGACTTGGCGGCCGAGCAGCATCAGCGCGACGTTTCATGGCCGCGACGTCATGGCTCCCGTGGCAGGCATGCTGGCGGCAGGTACGGCCACGCTTGAGCAGATCAGCCGGCCGATCGATCATCCCATACTGCTGGACATCGCTCCGGCGACGCCGCCAGCCCGTACGGGACAGATCATCTATTTTGACCGGTTTGGCAACGCGATCACCAATGTGTTGGAGGAAACGGTCAAAGCGGCGGCAGGGACGCGCATTTGCGCAGCCGGCCGCGATCTGGGTGAGGTGAAGCACACCTACAGCCAAGTTGGTCCCGGCCACGCGCTGGCGCTGATCGGAAGCTCCGGGCTGCTCGAGATCGCGGTGCGGGACGGATCGGCGCGGGAGCGCCTTCGTTTGGCGGTCGGAGACGAGGTGACGATCGTGTGAACCACGATGGCACATGCCCTGATCGACTCCGCTTGCCCGCCACGGAGCGGACCCTTACCCTCTGGTTGATGCAGTACACCACCGCCGATCTTCGCCGTCTGGATAAGCAGCATCTCTGGCACCCCTTTACGCCCATGTCACTATGGCTGGAAGCGGAGCCGCTGGTAATCGCGGCGGCCGAGGGGATGTACCTGATCGATTCGGACGGCCATCGCTACCTTGATGGCGTTTCGTCGCTGTGGTGCAATATTCATGGCCATCGCGTGGCGGAGATCGACGCCGCCATCGGCGCGCAACTCGACAAAGTCGCGCACACCACCATGCTCGGCTTGGCCAACGAAACGGCGATCCTGCTGGCTGATCGCTTGATGAAGATCGTGCCGCCAAACCTGAAGAAGGTCTTTTACTCCGATGCCGGCGCGACGGCGATGGAAATCGCGTTCAAACTCGCGGTGCAGTATTGGCACAACATCGGCAGGAGGGGGAGAACCGAGTTCATCGGCTTCACCGAGGCGTATCACGGCGACACCGTCGGTGCGATGTCGGTCGGGCGAACGACGGCGTTTCACAAGCCATACTTCCCGCTGCTGTTCAAGGTGCATTACGCGCCGTCGCCGTTTGTGTACCGTCCGCCGGCGGGGGGGGGGGAGGGTGCCGAACAGGTCAAGCGGTACTGCCTGGCCGAACTGGAGAAGATTCTACGCCAGCATTACAAGACCATTGCGGCCATCGTGATCGAACCGATCGTGCAGGGCGCGGCTGGGATGATCGTTCAACCGCCGGGGTTCTTGGCCGACGTGCAGCGGTTGGCCGGGCAATATGATGTTCTGCTGATCGCGGACGAGGTTGCGACGGGCTTTGGCCGAACCGGCCGGATGTTCGCATGCCAGCATGAGAGCGTCGCACCCGACCTGATGTGCGTCGCCAAGGGCATCAGCGGCGGCTACCTGCCGCTCGCGGCGACGTTTGCCACACAACGGATCTTCGATGCGTTTCTCGGGCATCCCCGCGAAGGCAAGACCTTCTTCCACGGCCATACCTACACGGGCAATCCCCTCGCCTGCGCCGCCGCGATCGCGTCGCTCGATCTGTTCGAGAAAAACGACCTCGTTCGAGCCGTCGCCCAGAAGGCCGGGGTTCTTGCCGCAATGCTCGAGGAGTTGCGCCCGCTGCCTGTGGTGGGCGACATCCGTCAGAAGGGGTTCATGGTTGGGATTGAACTGGTTGCGGACAAGGTGACGAGAAGGCCGTTCGATCCGGATCGGCGAGTTGGCCATGAGGTGTGCAACAAGCTCCGCCGGCGGGGGGTAATCCTCAGGCCGCTGGGTGACGTGATTGTCTCGATGCCGCCGCTGGCGATGGGGGTCGAGGATCTGCGGACCATCGTGGCTGGCTTGGCCGCGGAATTGACTGAATTGCCGATATGATTGTTAAGCACCCATGCTCCAGGCGATCGCCATCCCCGCACTGCTTATCACCGGCACCGATACCGGCGTGGGCAAGACCGTCATAGCCGGCGCCATTGGCCGGTGGTTTCGCCGGCATGAGCAGGCGAGGGTTGCAGTTTGCAAGCCTGTTGCTACCGGGTGCGTTCGTCGGCGGGAGGGTCTGGTCAGCGAGGATGCGGAGTTCTTAGCCCATTGCGCGGATGCTCGGAATCCGCTGGATCTGATCTGCCCGCAGCGATATGTTGAGGCTCTTGCGCCTGCTGTGGCGGCCGAGCGAGCGAAGCAGCCCCTCGATTGGGAATCGATCGGCCGTGCGATTGGGCTGATGTCACGCCATGCGGACGTGATGATTATTGAGGGCGTCGGCGGCGTGATGGTTCCGATGGATGACAAACATACCTTTCTCGATGTGGCCGAATGGCTGGCCGTTCCTACCATTGTGGTTGCCCGGCCGGGATTGGGCACGATCAACCACACGCTGCTGACGCTGGTGGCGTTGCGGTCGCGGGGGGTGAGCGTGGCGGGCGTGGTCATCAATCGTTATCCGACGGACACGCCGCCGCTGGCGGAGGAGACCAACCCCCGCGCGATCGAAAAATGGGGCAAGACGCCGATCTTGTGCGTCGTGCCGCAGGAGCATATCCCGACGAAGCCAACGGCGGAGCCAATCCCTCCCGGGATTGCGGCGGCGATCGGCAGCGTCGATTGGGCGGGCTTCGTCCGCAGATGATGCAAGCACCATGGGGCCGCCAGTGCTCATTTCGCTTGCACGTGTGCCCAGGATATAATCACGACATCTATGGCCTCGCCAATCTCTGCAGCACCGGGATCGTACACAGACCACGAAATGGCCACTCTTACGGACATTGGCCAAGTTCTGTCTTCGACGCTCGATCTGCATAAGGCGTTTACGCAGATCATGCAAATCCTTATTAAAAAGCTGGATATGATGCGGGGGTCGCTGGTCTTGCTTGATGAATCGTCGGGTGGGCTGCGCATAGAAGCGGCAGTGGGATTCAAGCCGGACGAAATCGAGCGTGGGGTGTATGCGGTTGGCGAGGGAGTGACGGGCAGTGTGGTTGCGACGGGCAGGCCTCGGATTATCCCGGATATTCGGAAAGAGCCGGACTTTTTGAACCGCACCGTCGCCCGTGACATGGATGACCTTAAGGCGGTCATCAGTTTCCTTTGCATTCCCATCAAAATCGAAGGCCGGGTTGCTGGCTCGCTGTGCGTGGATAAGGCTTTTGTCAGCGATGAGCAGCTTGTTATCGATCAGACCTTCCTGACGATCGTGGCGGCGTTGCTGTCGCAGGCGATCCAGATCAATCGCATGGTGATGCGGCAGAAGGAGGAACTGCTGGAGGAAAACCGCCAGCTTCGCGATCAGGTGCGCGACCGGTACAAGTTCGAGAACATCATCGGCGACTCGCCCGTGATGCACGAGGTCTTCGCGACCGTCGGCCAAGTCGCCAATTCCCGCGCCACCGTGCTGCTGCTCGGCGAAACCGGCACCGGCAAGGAGATGATCGCCAAGGCCATCCACTACAACTCGCCGCGACGCGACAAGCCGTTCATCCGTGTTAACTGCGGCGCGCTCAGCGGAACACTCCTGGAATCGGAACTGTTCGGCCATGTCAAAGGCTCATTCACCGGTGCTATCCGCGACAAAATCGGCCGATTCGAAGCCGCGGACGGGGGCACGATTTTCCTCGACGAGATCGGCACCCTCGAGCCCCAACTCCAGGTGAAACTCTTGCGTGTGCTTCAAGAACGGGAATTCGAGCGAGTGGGCGATACCCAGACGGTGAAAGTCGATGTTCGCGTGATCGCCGCGACGAATGTTGACCTTCAGGAGGAAGTCGCGAGGAACAACTTCCGCGAGGATCTTTTCTACCGGCTGAATGTGGTGAGCATTTATCTTCCGCCGCTGCGGAATCGGCGAGAGGATATCCCGCGGCTGATCGATTATTTCCTGGACAAGTACAACGCGATCAACAACCGCTGCCTGAAACGCATCAGCCGGGAGATGGTGAGCATTTTGTTGCGTTATCCCTGGCCTGGGAACGTCCGCGAGCTTGAGAACGCCATCGAGCGGGCAGTGGTGCTGAGCAGCGGAGAGGATTTCACGGAAGACCTGTTGCCGTTGAGCGTGCAGATGTTCGCCGCCCAGCGTCGGAGCGATCATTCGAGCGAATCGATCGAAGCACTCTCGCGGCGTTTGGCGGACCAGGCGATCGCCGATTACGAGCTGCGCGAGGGCGAGATTTATCAGCTCCTGATCGACCAGGTTGAGCGGGCGCTGATCGACCGGTCGTTGGCCAAGTGCGGCGGGGTCAAAACGAAGGCGGCGGATTTCCTCGGCATCAACCGCAACACGCTGAACAAGAAGGTCAAGGACCTGGGCATCCAAACGGCGGAATGAAGAGCCGGTGCGCCCGCGAGATTCGTGCTTCTTTCCCGTCTACCGCGATTCGTCAGGCCCTTGGTGGACGCATACAATTCGCTGCCATGTGCGGACGTTTCACCCTGATTCGGCTATCCGATTTCACCAATCTGTTTCCCTGGATTCTCCCGCCTGACCAGCCGGCGCAACCCCGTTACAACATCGCTCCCACTCAAGCCGTCGCGGCCGCGCCGAACAAGACGCAGCCCAAGATCGAGTACTTCCACTTCGGCCTGATCCCGTCTTGGGCGAAGGATGCAGCGATCGGAACCCGCATGATCAACGCCCGCGCCGAAAGCCTTTCCGAAAAACCCGCCTTTCGCACCGCACTTCGCCGCCGCCGATGCTTGATCCCCGCCGACGGCTTCTACGAATGGCGAAAAAAGACCGACGGCACCAAGACGCCCATGTACATACGGCTCAAGCGCGACCGCCCGATGGCGTTTGCCGGCCTGTGGGACGAGTGGCAGGCGCCTGATGGGTCGGTTATTCCCTCGTGTACGATCATTACCACGCAGCCGAACGAGCTGCTGCGGCCGATTCACAATCGCATGCCGGTCTTGCTCCGGGAGGACCATTACCACCAATGGATCGAGCCGGATGAAGTGGATCCTGAGGATCTGCTCGAACTGCTGACACCATACCCAGCCAATCAGATGGTTGCCATACCCGTCTCGAATGTGGTCAACAGCGCAAAGCACGAATCGCCCGACTGCATCAAGCCGGCGAAAGACGAACTGCCCGGCGAACCACGGCTAAGCTCCGCCAAGGGCCGGCGGGGCAAAGCCAGCGCAATGGATCAGAGCATGCTGTTCCCATCGGACCCCTGATCACCACCGATGGCCCCATCCCGCTCCGCTGGTGGAAGGACGGGGCGGACCTCGCTTATCGCCTGGCCACGCCCCCGGGCCTGGGGCATTGAAGTCGACAACCGGACCGCCCGCGAACTGCAGAAGCATCCTTGAACTCGAGCGGCACCAAAGCCGGCCCATGAATCGAGTTCCGTCGAACTAACGCAGCAGCCGGTCCGGAGTATATGCTACTGATGGACCGGGTGCAGGGGTGATTAGACAAGTGCCGGGCGACCATTGCCCGGAAAGTGGTGGTGACATGGGATTGGACGTACGCGGCGTGGAATCGGCTGGCGCTTTGGAGATCTACATTACCGCAACACCGCGCAGCCACAGTTCCATTTCACAACAGGCCAAGGAACTCTTCCCCGCTGTCGCCGCCGTATTGCGCCAGCACGGCGCCTGGATTTGCCAGGAGCGCGTCTTCGCTCCTCCCGCGTCCATTTCAACGCTCCGTGCCCTCCGCGCCGAAGCCTATGGCGATCTGAACGACACGGTCGAACCCGCGTGGCTCGCATCGGTAGGGGAGAGCGATCGAATCGCCGCCGTCCAGGTCCACGCTGTGCACGCCGCCATCAAAGCCCGTCCCCTCTCCATTGACGGCGTCGGCCTCGGCCGCGCCTTCGAGCAGAACGGCTGCCGGTGGGTCACCGCCAGCGGCCTATCTTCGCCCCAAGCCGGCGACGCCCCAGCCCAGGCCCGCGCCACCTTCGAAAAAGCCGAAGCACTCCTCAGACAAGTCGGCGCCGACCTCCGATCCGTCGCACGAACCTGGATCTTCATGGACAACATCCTCGCCTGGTACGGCCAGTTCAACCAGGCCAGGAACAGCCTCTTTATTGATCGCGGCATCCTCGTCCGCGGCGACTCCGAAGGGCGAATGCCCGCCTCCACCGGCATCGGCGTCTCCCCTGCCAGCTCCGCCAAGTGCGCGATGGATCTCTTTGCCGTCGTCGGTGGGGACGGTCTGGTCAAGCGTTACCACGCTGCCGGCAAACAGAAATCCGCGTATGAATATGGCTCCGCGTTCGCCCGCGCCGCCGACGCCAAAACCCTCGCCGGGCATGCGGTTTTCGTTTCCGGCACGGCCGCCATCGATACCGCAGGCGCCACCTGCCACGTCGGCGACCCCGCCGGACAAGTTCAGATGACCCTGGGAAACGTCACCGCCGTCCTCAACCAGATGGGCACGAACGTGCGCGATGTCGTCCAGGCGGTTGCATACTGCGCCACCTCCGAAGTCAAAGAGCTCTTTGAGAGCTGCTGGGCCGACACTTTGCCTTGGCCATGGGTAGTGCTCATCGGCGACGTCTGTCGCGACGACCTGCTGTTTGAGGTCGAAGTCACCGCATGCCCAGGCGCAAAAAAGATGTAGGATGGGTATCGTCCACCCTCTTTCCACCGCGGCTCCGTCACCTCTCCAGCAGATCCGCTGCCTCCCGTCTGAACTGTGCCAGATCCTCCTCCTGCTGTGGGCTGAAATGCCCCTGCCGCTGCGCATAGGTATCCATCCACGTCACCAGCCGCTCATACGCCTCCCCATCGAGCTTCACCGCCCGGTGAACCTGGTCCTTCACCAGATACGCCAGCAGCACGCTGCTCTGAGCCGCACCCGCCGCGATCACCGATCGGCCACTGTTCCACCGCTCCTTCACATGATCGGCCAGACTCGGCTTCCCATAATTCACCAGCAGGTCATACGACTTCGCCCCAGCCAGATCCATCTTCCCCGCCTCCCCACCCGCCCGATGACACGACACACAATGCTTATCCAGCACCGGTTGCACGAGCTGGTCGTAGCGTAGCGGCCAAGTTCCCCGCGGGCCGTCTTTCAATTTCGACGCCGGGCGTGCCATCGCCATCACATGACCGGCCGCCGCCGGCGCTGTCGCCCGCGACTCATGGCACCCGATGCACGACAGGCTCTGCCCAGGCTGCAGGTACGTCAAACTCCGCATCGTTTGCACCGCCTGCCCCTTCTCATCCAACGCCTGGAAGAAAATCGACACGCCCGACGGCACCCGGAAATGCGCCGACCCATCGGCCTCCACCGGAACCGTTCCCAATACCAGCTTCCCCGGGTCCTCTGCCGTTACCCCCAGCACCGGCTGATTCATGTTCGGCTGCACCTTCACTGGCATCGCCACCACCCGCAGCCGCTTGATCGTTCCCGATGCGACGCCGGTCAACCCTGCATAGACGTTCTGCAGGACGATCTTTCCCTCCTGTGGCCCATCCCAGTTCACCGTGCTCGGCACGGTAGGGGGGGTCGGCCGCGGCTTCACCGGAATCGGATACATGCTCGAAATCTCCGCATCCCGGTAAATCAGCTCCAAGTTCCCAAACGCATCGTAGACGTAAAGCCCCAGGTGATTCGTGTTGTTCCGATTCCCCTCCTGTAAAACCGGCCGATCGCTCCACGCCGTCAAGTAATACTTCTCCGACAACGGCCACGGATTCGTGTAATACGTCTGCGGCCAACCTTCCATCTCCGGAAAACAGACCTCGGGCGTCAATCGCGTCAGGCTCTCCGTCCCATCGATCGCCGACGCCGCATCCACCAGCACCAATGATCCGCCGGTGATCGAATGATGCGCCGTCGCCGTCATCAGCAGCTTGGTCGAATTGGGGATGCTCCGGGCTTCAAATGTGCACTGCGGATTGCGGGTATAATTCCCCCACACAATTCGCGGATTTGTCCCGTCCGGGTTCGTTGCCCATAGCTTCATGTACGGGTTGTTATGCCGATCGACATAATCCCATCGCGAGTAATAGATCCGCCCGTCGCTGGAGACGGAGGGGTCCCATTCAAAGCTCTCAAACGCCGAAATCGCCCGCATGTTCCCCCCATCGCGATCCATCGTGTGCAGCGTGTAGATAGCCACCGGCCGATACTGATCGCCGCCGCACCTCACATAACTATCCGGCAACGTTTTGTCGATCGTCGCCATCGCGCTCTGCTTCCCACACTGCAAAAAAGTCCCCCGACGCGTCGACAAAAACACAATCTCCCCGTTCGGCAGATACCGCGCAAACGTGTCGTCATACCGACCATGCGTAACCTGCCGCGGCACGCTCCCATCCACATTCATCTCGAAAACATGATAGAAACCGTCCTCCGCCTGCGCCTCCTTATCCACCTTGTTCCGCAGTTCACTCCGTCCCGGGTAATACCGGCAGTACGAGAACAAGACCCGCTTCCCGTCAAACGACAAATCCGGGCTTAAGAAAGACCCCGCCGGGAATTGCCCGGTCAAACACTTCACAGTTGGCTCCCCAGACTTGATCCCGCTCAAAACAAACACCCCACCCCCAGGCCGCGACCACCAACTGTAAAACTGATCCGAAATATGACTGTACACCCCCGGCGATCGCTTCACGAACAGCAGGCGGTCAAAGTCGATCAGCGGATTCGCCAACGCCAGCTTCCGTACCGCGGCCCTCGCCCGCAGATACAACTCCTTCGTCTTCCCCTCATCCTCCGCAACACCCTTCGCCGCCCCCTCCACCTCATTCAGCACCCGTTGTGCGCTGGCAACATCCACCCCCGTGCTCTTCAAATCCCCCGCCAACTTTCTTCCTCTGTCAATCGTCTGTTCAATCGGCCACTTCACCTCGCCCGCGCGCGTATGCCGCGCCGACCACTGGCTCACACTGCTCTGATCCGCCGGCCGCCCCAACGCCAGGTTCTTCGCCCCCTCGATCCCATACACCTCCACCTCATCCAGGTGAAAATACGTGTTTGCCGGCACCTGCAGCCGCACGAATCTCGCCTCGACGCTCTCTAACTGGATCGCCAATGGCTTGCCATCCGTGAAGCCCTGGAACAGCGAGCCGTCGTGCCGATAGGCTCGTTTCCAAGTCTTGCCATCGCCCGAAATCAACAGATCCATTGCCTTCGTGCGATCCGGCATCTCGCAGCGGTTGTACACGACGACCCGCGCAATCGTGCAGTGCTTCCCCAGATCCACCTGCCACCAAGCCGGCTCACTCAGCGGATTCGTGTGAAACCCCCACTTCCCATCTTTCACCCCATCGCATCCGCCCGCGGCATCCTCTGCCGTCGTCACATTCCCCACCGATCGCGCCATCGCCCTTACCTTCGCCTGCGTCAGCCAGTCGTCCTCGACTCGCGCGGTCGCCGCCCTTGCCGGCCACGAACACAACGCGCATACGCCCACCACGACCGCCGTTAGACCAACGATGCGGCGATGCAACCGGGTCATAAAAATGTCCTCCGCCCTGTTCGCTACCAAACCTCGTTACAGCGATAACAGATACTCCACCAAATCGTCAATCTGCTCTTTCGACAAATGCGACGTGACCCCGTGCTGATCCTTCGGGTTGAACTTCGTAAATACTTCCTGCAGCGTCACCGCCCGCCCGTCGTGCAGATACGGGGCCGTCCGCCACATCTCGATCACCGTTGGCGTCACAAAATCAACATGCTCCGCCGGATCAAACTCACCCCTGGTCCCCACGTTCATCAGCTTCCCGTTGGTATACTGCTCGCCGGAATGACAGCTGGCGCATGCCACCTTGGCGTCGGCAAATATCACCTTCCCGCGTTTGGCTTTCTCCGACAACTGCCCATTCGCCAGATACGGGCTCTGCTCCGGCTTCAGTGACCGCAGATACTCCTGCAACGCCAACACATCCTTCGGCGGCGGCTGCTGCATCGCAAACCGGAACCCCGCCATCGATGCCGTCTCCATGCTGTCGCGCACGCCCCTCCACATCGCCAATGGCCTGAGATGCGCATTAAGCAACGACTTGGCGCTCTTCGGATTGCCAATCCCGTCGTTGGGCAGATCCCAGTTCAAACCATCCGCCCGCGCCTCATTCGGATGGCACGTGGCACAGCTCAGCCAATGTTGAAACGTGTAATGCGCATCGTGGAAAATGCTCTCGCCCCGCCGAACCTCGTCCATCTCCGGCTGCGCACCCAGCGGAATCGCCGCCGCCACGCGATTGGCAGCCGTATCGACCAGAATCACGTCGCCCGCGAAATACTGGCCCACCGCCACCTGCTTCCCATCCGGCGAAACGCTCACGCCCCGCGGCCCTTTCCCCGGCAGCGGACTGCGAACAATCAGGTCCGCGATGTACAACGCCGACAGATCGTTCACCAACTCCGCCCGTTTGCCCGGGTTCGCCTTGATCTCCGTCCAAACCGTCTGCCCCGGCGGCATCTTCGTCGAAGCCTTCGCCGGCGCCTGCCCCTCCAAAAGCCGATGCAGATCCCCAATATTCACAGTTGCCAACTGATGCGCCCCGGAGATCGTGATATACGCCGTCGATCCATCCTTCGACAACGCCAAGCCCCACGGGTCCGCCGCCCCCTCCGCCAGGTTGTCCAGCAGCACTGTCACGTACAACTGCTTCGCCTTCAGATCGATGATGCTCAACGCATTGGTATTCACCCATCCGCGATCGAGCTGCGTCGCGGGCAGTGTCGTTCGCCCAACGGTATGAACTGCATACGCCCATTTCCCATCCGGCGAAATCGCCGTCTGCCGGATGCACGTCGTGTTCGCTGGCAGATTGATGTCCGCCACCTTCTCCAGCTTTTCCAAATCGATCAGGCTCACCGCCGTCGTCAATTGCGGGTTCGTCCCCGCGCCCTGTGGCAGCAGGTTGCTCACCACCGCCGTCGACTCATCCGGCGTCACCGAGATATGGAACGGCTCGCGGACGAGCTTCACCCGCCCCTTCTCCTTGCCGCTGGCCAGATCGATCACCGACAGCTCGCCCATCGCCATAGTCGCCACCAGCAGCAACTGTCGTTTCGCCGCCACTGCCACACCCGACGGGTGCATCCCCACGGGAATCCGCCGAACCACCTTCCCCTCGCCCGCGGCAACTTCCGCGACGGTCGCCTTCTCATACTCGCTGACGAACACCCGGTCGCCCGCCCACGCCACCCCGCCCGGCTTGCCCAACCCTTCCGCCTGCCTCACCACCTTTCCCGATGCCACATCGACCAGCGCCAGAACTCCCGCCGTCCGATCCGACACCGCCAGCATCTTCCCATCCGGCGAAAATGCCACGTCAAACGGCGAACGATACACTTTTGCCGCCGGAGCCGCCTCCGCGGCCATCAAGACCGCAAGGGTCCCGCCAGCCAGCAATAGCCCAACGCATACCGTCATCCACGCCCGACGATTGGTATTCCGCTTTCGCATGCCGCTCCTGCCTAACGAAAAAAGCCCGTTCCTACCTGACTTGTTCTACCCGCACGCACTGGCCGACGTTGCATTCGCCGACACCTCACATCCATAGAATACCGGATCGGTCCACTTCGCGAAATACACCCGAGCCACGGACAACCAACGACAGGCCATGCCCGCATCCCGCGCCAACAGCCCCGCGGCAACGGGGTAATCTCCCATAGCAAAGGAGCCTATCAGCATGACTCACCAGACCACGCGTCGAACCTTCCTGAAAGCCGCGACCGCCACCGCCGCCTTCTCCATCATCCCCCAGAACCTTGCCCGATCCTTCGCCGCCAATGAAAAAGTCAACATGGCCATCGTCGGCGTCGCCGGCCAGGGTGGCGTCAACCGCGAATGGCTCGCCCGACTCGGCTGCAACATCGTCGCACTCTGCGACCCCGATTCCAAAAGCGTCAACGACGCACTCAAAGCCCACCCCGATGCCAAAACCTACGCCGACTTCCGCGAAATGCTCGAAAAGCAGAGTAACATCGACGCCGTCATGATCTCCGGCCCAGACCACATGCACTACCCCGCCTCCCTCCTGGCCATGAAACTCGGCAAACACGTCTGCACCGAAAAACCCCTCACCCACTCCGTCTGGGAAGCCCGCCAGCTTGGCATCGCCGCCAAGAAGTACAAAGTCGCCACCCAGCACGACCACGAAAGCCACGCCCTCGACGGTCTCCGCACTCTCGTCGAATGGGTCAAGTCGGGCGCGATTGGCCCCGTTCGCGAAGTCCACATCTGGTCCGACCGGCCCATCTGGCCCCAAGGCATCTCCAAACGCCCACCCGCCAAACCCGTCCCCCCAACTCTCAACTGGGATCTCTGGCTCGGCCCTGCTCCCTATCGCGAGTACCACGACGGACTCCACCCCTTCAACTGGCGCGGCTACTGGGATTTCGGCTGCGGCGCACTCGGCGATATGGGCTGCCACTTCTGGGACTCCGCCTTCTGGGCACTCGACCTCTTCGCCCCCTCCACCATCGAAGCCGAACAACAAGGCAACTCCGCCGAGACCGGCCCCAACTGGGCCATCATCACCTACCAATTCCCCGCCCGCGGCTCCCTCCCCCCATGCACCGTCAAATGGTACGACGGCAAGAAGCTCCCCGCTCGTCCCGAGGAACTCGAAGCCGACCGCAAACTCCCCTCCAACGGCTCCCTCTTCGTCGGCGACAAAGGCAAGATCCTCGTCAACGACGCCGTCTCACCCCGCATCATCCCCGAATCCAAAATGCAAGCGTTCGAGCGCCCCAAGCCCTTCATCCCCCGTGTCGGCGACCACAAGGTCGATTGGCTCAACGCCATCAAGGGCGGCCCTCCCGCCGGCTCCGACTTCACCCTCTTCGGCGGCCCCCTCGCCGAGGTGGTATTGCTCGGCAACGTCGCCATCCGCACCGGCAAGAAACTCGATTGGGACCACGCCAACCTCAAAGCCACCAACGCCCCCGAAGCCGACCAATACATCAAGCGCGAATACCGCAAAGGCTGGGAGTTCTAATCTTCATCGGGCAAACCATGCCAACCCATAGGCCACGCCAGCCGGCGGTCGAGCCGGACTGGCCGGCGAGGCGGCGTCTTTCCCGCGGTGCTGTGGGCATTTGCCAATCGGATGTTATGCTCTGGGTATGGCGGCGACTCTGACGATTGGCACTCTCCGGCTGGCGACCAATTTGCTGTTGGCGCCTCTGTCCGGCTATACCGATGTGTCGTTCCGCCTGGTCGCCCGCGCCTGTGGATCGGTGGGTCTGGCGTATACCGACCTGCTCTGCCCGGAAGGCGTCGTTCGCGAGAACCGCCGCTCGATGGAACTCGCCGCCACCTGCCCCCAGGACTCACCTTTGGCTTTGCAGTTGTACGGGTCCGATCCCGATGCCCTGGCCGATGCCGCCCGCTGGGCCGAGGATCACGGCGTTCATATCGTCGATCTGAACATGGGGTGCCCTGCGGAGAAGATCACAGCCCTGAACGCCGGCAGCAAGCTGCTGTGTGATCCCGACCGCGCTCTGCGAATCGTTGAGCGGATGAAGAAATCGCTCCGGCGGATTCCATTGACCGTCAAGATGCGTCTGGGCTGGGATGACCGTTCGATCGTCGCGGCACAGCTCGCGCCGCGGCTGGAAGACGCCGGTGTGGCGATGATCGCGGTCCACGGCCGTACGACCCAGATGCAGTACTCGGGACGCTGCCGGCTGGAGCGGATCGCGGAGGTCGTCGGGGCGGTCAGGTCCATACCGATTGTTGGCAATGGCGATATTCGCTCGCCGCAGGATGCCAAGCGCATGCTCGACTGCACCGGCTGCGCCGGTGTGATGATCGGGCGGTATGCCTTGTCCAGTCCCTGGATCTTTCGCGATGTCTGGTCCTATCTCACGACCGGGAGCATCCCGCCTGCGCCGACTCTCGATCAGAAGTGCCAGCTCATGCGCGAGCATTTTCGTAATTTGCTGCATTACCGTGGGGAGCGGATGGCGGTGCTGGAATTTCGTCGGCGGGCGACGTGGTATGGCAAGCAGATGAATCCATGCCGAATGTTGCGGGAGCAGATGCGATTCATCAACAGCCTGGCGGATTTCGAGCGAGCGATCGAGCAATTTTTGGAATGGCGGGCCGGCCGAGTTGTGGTGAAGAGGCCGTCGGCGATTGGCCGGGATATGAGCGATCAGGAGGGGGATTTGGGATCGCGGATTTCGGAGCCGGGGCGGAGCCAGTAGGAGAAGGCCGGGGTGGTGAAGGCCTGTCGGGAGGCTTCTTTTTCGCGGTTGAGGATCATGGGGCGGCGGATGTCGGGGAGGAATTGGACGTCATAGATTTCCTGGCAGCCGGAGGTGAATTCGAGGAAGGCGGCTTGGCGGCCGGTGCGGAGGTCGACGACGGCGAGGCCGCAGAGGAGTTTCTTGACACGCTGTTGGATGGGGAGGCTTCCGAAGATGTGTTTTTCACGGATTTGACAGAGGCCAACGAGTGCGAATGGGGGCACGAAGGCGAGGCCGCGGAGGTAGCCGGGCAGGGCGCAGACGGTGGTGAGGGAGTTGTCTGGGGGGTTGAGGAAGCAGAGTTCTCCGGCGCCGGAGTTGAGGAACCAGAGGCGGTTGTCGTGGAAGCGTGGGGAGTGGGGCATGGCGAGGCCTCGGCGGATGATCTGGTTGGACTGGACGTCGATGATGACGCCACCGGCGGCTTTGTTGGGTCTCCAGCCGCCGACGGTGTCCGTTTCGCCGAGGGCGGTGACGTACCTGGGCTGGTTGTTGACGATGGCGAGGCCGTTGAGGTGGCAGCGGTCTTCGGGGGCGATCTCGGAGATGAATGGTGGTTTCCAATATGGCAAGAAATTTGAATTATGATCGAGTGTGCAGAGGCAGCCGAAGCGGGTGTTGACGAGGTGGAGCTGGTTGTTGGCGAAGGCGAGGTCATGGACATTGACGTCGCCGGTGAAGTAGGCAGTTCTGGGGAGGAAGAGTGCGTCGTAGCGTCCGGGCTGGGATTCGAGGTAATCGGGGGCGAGGAGAGGTGCGTTAGCGAGGAGGAGGATTTCGTGGCGGGTGGCGAGTGCGAGGGACTGGTTCTGGATGGCGAGTCCCATGGGTTTGTCGAATTGGCGAAGGAGGAGTGTGACTTGTCGGCCGTCGTGGGCGATGAGTGCGACTTTGCCGGCCTGGTAAGTGGTGATGGCGATGGAACCTGGGAGGGTGGACATGAACTGAGCGAAGGAATCGGAGATGTCGACGGTGATGAAGTCGGCGGGGGGAGTGGTTTGGTCGGGCATGGGGGTATGGTAAGTGGTAAGAGGTGAGGTGCAAGGGGTCAGGGGTCAGGGGTCAGGGTTCAAGGGTTTAAGGGTTCAAGGGGGGTGTTGCGCGGAAAGGGGGTCGGTGGCGCAGCGCGGGGAAAAAAGTTTGGCGGAGGGGGGTAAAAGCGTAAGATGAGCGGGAATGAGGGGTTGAGTGGTTTTCTGTTTAATAGAACCGGGCAAAACGGAACAGAACCGACCCCAAAGCGCCCCCAAACCGACCCCAAAGTGACCCCAAACCGACCAAAACCGAACACAAAGTGACCGAAACCGACACATAGCGACCGGCGTGCATATGAGCGGGCGATTGGGGCTGAGGCGGTGCGGAATGAAATTGTCAAAGAGCGTGGTAGAGGGGATTGGCCCCCCGACCCGGCAGGGGGACAGCGTCCGGCCTGCCACGGAGGTATTATACCACAGAAGAGTGGCAATGTCAAGTAAAACATGGCGGGAATTGTTAGGGTTCGGAGATAGTCGGTTGGGCGGGGTCGGGGGGGGGGGGTCGGCGGAAGAGGCGATCAGGCCATTCGGGGGGACAGAGTGTTTTCGGCGGCTCCTCGGGAGACCCTACTACTACTTCGCCGGATAATGAGGAGTGGCCCCTTTGCTTCGTCGGATAATGAGGAGTGGCCCCTTTGCTTCGTCTCGCAATATAACCCAAAACCGCGTTTCCGTGCAAAGAAAAGCAACCTGACACCTCGTATGTTCATGTGGACCTTTAGTGAGATGAGTTGGATGTACTCAGATCGGCGCGCGTCTGAGGGGCGAGGCGGGGGAGGATGGCTTTCTGGGTGAGGGCATGTGTTAGCAGGGTGGCTCCGCGGCGGTTCATATGCACGACATCGGAGAAGTGCTCATCGCCGATGCTCAGGTCCAGATCGGCGACGCGGTAGAAGGGGACTGCGTAGACACCGGCCAACTCGCCGACGAGGGCATAGAACTCCTTGTAGACGTCGGGCGGCATCTTGGCGCGGAGGGCCGGCGACAGGGGCATTTCGTAGAGCACGAGAGGGATCTGGTGTTGGCGGCAGAGTTGGAGGGTTTGTTCGAGGCGGACGACAAGTTTCGGGTCGATTTTCGGATAGCGTCCGCCTCGCAGATTTCGCTGGAGCCATCGCTGGACCAGACTGTCTCTTCGAGCTGGATCGGCGAGCGAGGTGGTGGTTCGGGCGTCCCAGTTTTCGGGGTAGTCTCCGAGCATGGGAACCATGGGCTTGTCGGTCAGCCGCAGCAATTGCTGGCTCCACTGGCGGAGGCGTTCGCGGTAGCGGAGGGTGAGCCATCCCTGGCCGGCTTGACGGCGGATGAACATGGGGAGAGCGCGGGTGGAGGCCTTTCCATTCTGTACCAAGTTCCGTATTAAGTCTTCGATATCCCAGAAGATGGCGGTGGTGCCCATGCGGAAGGAAGTGGATGGCCTCAATTGCTGGGGGCAGATTTCGCAAAGCAGGAGGCGTGGGGTAGCCTTCTGGCGGATCATGTAGTTGACGATGGCATTGGTTTCGTCGATGACGAGCGAGCTGGCGCTGTAGTTGGCGACGTAAACGGGGCGCCCGACGGCCGGCTCGAGCTGGGCGCGGACGAGGGGTGGGGCGATGCCGTCGCGTGTCATGCTGGAGCCGACAAAAGCGACATCGGCGGGGCCGATGGCGGAGAGGAAGCTGGCGATGGCGAGATGTTCTCCGAGGCCGCCGTCGTAGGGGATGAATTGTTCCGGTGGCGCGAGGCGGATGGCGATTTCGACGGCCAGGAGGATGAGCATGGCGCCGGCGAGGGCCCAGGGGAAGCCGCCGGGAAGAGAGGGGATATCAGAACTGGAAGTAGATGAAGGGTTCGCCATAGAAGTCACCGAATGCGAGGAAGACTAGTATTCCTGCGGCATAGAGGATAGCCCGGGCGGGGATGGGGAGCCGCAGCAGGATGTAAGCGTCGTTACTGAGTTCCTTGGCCAGTTGGACCGCCAGGAGGACCAGGAGGCCGCCTGCCACGATGGCCAGGCTGTTGGTATTTTTGAGCAATTCACGGACGGGCCACCGTCCGAAGCCGGCGAACATTTCGCCGACGTGCTGGAGGTTTTGGCTGCGGAAGAGGAGCGGGCCGACGGCTGCGATGTGGAAGAAGATGAGGACGCGGCAGACATGCCAGGCGCGTCGCGCGAAGGGTTGCTGGGGGTTGAGATATTTCTCCAACCATGGGCGGATGGCGCGGTGGGCGCAGAGGATGATGCCATGGAACGATCCCCAGACGACGTAAGTCCAGGCGGCTCCGTGCCAGAGGCCGGCCAGGACCAAGACGATCATGATATTGACGTAGCTGCGGAGGGGTCCTTTTCGGGTGCCCCCGAGTGGGATGAAGAGGTAGTCGCGGAGCCAGGTGCTGAGGCTGATGTGCCAGCGGGCCCAGAAATCGGCGGGGTTGGTGGCGAGGTAGGGCTGGTTGAAGTTTTTCATGAGTTCGAAGCCCATCCAGCGGGCGGTGCCGCGCGCGATGTCGGAGTAGCCGGAGAAATCGCAATAGACCTGAAGCGTGAAGGCATAGGCGCCCAGGATGACCTCCCAGCCGTTGGGGTTGTTTTGGGAGAACATCCACTGGACGACGGTGGCGGCGTTGTCGGCGAGGACGACCTTTTTGAACAGTCCGCTGCAAATCAGGTAAGTTCCGCTGGAGAGGCCGGGCCAGGTGATGATCGTCGGGCGGCTGAACTGTGGGAGCAGCGCCGTTGCGCGTTCGATGGGACCGGCGACGAGTTGGGGGAAGAAAGCGACAAAGAGGGCGAAATTGAGGAGGCTGCGGGCGGGCGGCACGTGGCCGCGGTAAACGTCGATGGTGTAGGACATCGTCTGGAACGTGTAGAAGCTAATGCCGACGGGCAGGATGATCTTGAGCGAGCTGAGGTGCGCCTGGAAGCCGAGTCGGGTGAGGGCCGCCACGGCGCTGTCGACGAAGAACCCGTAGTACTTGAAGAAGCCGAGGAGTCCGAGGCTGACGACCATGCTCAGAGCGAGGATGATCCGATCGCGTCGTCCGCGTTCGGCGTCGGGAGCTTTGGCGCCCATCAGTCGGCCGCAGATGTAATCCACGACGGTTGAGAAGATCAGGAGGCCGAGGAATCGCCAGTCCCACCATCCGTAGAAATAGTAACTGGCCGCCAACAGCAGGAGGTTTCTGGCGGCGATGCGCGTGCGTAGAAGGAGAACGCCGGTCCAGACCAGCGCGAAGAAGGCGAAGAAGTGAAGGCTGTTGAAGACCACTCTGTTGACACAAACGCGATGCGTCTGTGAATATTGCCGAAGCAGGGCTGTGAATCAGCGGACGGCGATCGCCGACGCGAGGGACAACAAGTCGGCCCGCCTTGCCATGGAAAACAGAAACGCTCCGAAGCCTGCCACGCCCGCCGCAGGCATCTTCGAGGAGCATGTTACAGCGAGGGGTAAGCAAATCAACCCATGGGCATATCGTGATGATGCTGTTTTGTGGGGAGAATGCGCTGGTCAAGGGCGGAGCCATTCATCGCGGTGTTCGGCGACGAAGGTGCGGGGAGTGGAGGCGGTGGCGGCGATGGAGAGGACCCGCAAACAGGGTCAGAAGCCATTTCACTCCCCCCGCTTCGGCTTCTTTGGGCGACCGACTGGGCGGAGCGTGCTGGCCAGGTCCAGGCGGGCGGCGGTTTTTCGCGTCCAGTTGTCATCGCCGTAGGGGCGGCCGCGACGGACGCTCAGGCGCACCGCCTCCAGTTCCTGCTGGCTCTGCGGGCGGTTCACCAGGCGCTGCCAGCGGCGTGGACGCTCGACCGGCCAATCGTCCAGCAGGTCGTTGGCCTTCTCCAGGGCCTGCTCCCGGCATGCCAGCGAACTCCACATCCAGTCCTCCGCATGCTTCACCAGCTTCGCCCGCAGGGCATTGCGCTCGACGTAGCGACAGACGGACAGAAAGTGAGCGTCGTGCTCGATCAGGAAGCTCTTGAAGCGGGACTGGTAGAGGTGCCCGCGGCCGGCGTTGTGGTGGCGAGCATGCCATCGCTGCGTGTGCGTCATGGACAGCCACTGCATGAACCGGGAGAGCTGGCCTTCCCGGCTGGGCCACAGGACTAGATGAAAATGGGTGGGCAAGAGTATATAAGCACAGACGCGCATGGCGCATCGCTCGCGGGCTTCGGCGAGGACTTTCTCGAAGGCCTGATAGTCGGCGGCATCGCGAAAGAGCTTGATGTTGCCGGAACTGCGGTTGATGACATGGCAAGCCAAACCGCCCGGGGCTGTGCGGGGTCTTCTGGGCATGGGGGAGAGTATAGCAGGGCCGGGCCGTGCAAGTAAATGGCGGCTGACCCTTTTCCGGACCCCCGCCGTACGTCCTGTCACCCCAACCGAATCCGCCCCCGGCTTACCGCATCCGCGGATATGCGGGTTTGATCCGCTCTTTACGGGGGGGGAACAAACATGCCCACGCCTGCCGAACAGGCATCTTGAGCAAAGCGCGATGATTGGCGGCAGGCGTGGGTATGGCACCCACCGAGGGTGTTGGGACTTACGGCAAGGATGAAGGAGGTTGCAGAGGGAGAGGGGGGCTGGGGAATTGAAAGTTGGGGAAGAGGCGAGGCGTTGTATAATCTGGTCGGTGGAGGGTTCGGTGGCTTGGGCGTTGGGTTGGGCTGGTGCGAGAGCCGGAGGAGTTGTGCTATGGCGGCGAGATGGAGATTGGCGAGGCGAGTGGCGGTTGGGGTGATGATGTTGGGGGTGTTGGTTTTTGGGGGGGAGGCGACGACTCGACCCAGTGAGGAGGCGGAGCGGTTAATTGGGGAGTTGTCGAGTGATTCGTGGCAGGTTCGGCAGAAGGCGCAAGAGGGGTTGGTGCAGTTGGGGCCAGAGGTGGGGGTGAGGTTGAGGGCGGTTCTGAGGGGGACGAATGATGAAGAGGTGCGGGCGCGGGTGGAGGCGGTGCTGAGGCAGTTGGAGGAGATGGCGAGCACGGGGGCGTCGCTGGTGACGTTGCATATGAGGGGTGCGTCGCCCAGAGAGGTGTTTGCGGAGATATCGAAGCAGGCAAATACGGATTTGAGGCCAAATCCGGCGGATTTGTGGGAATCGCGGGTGTGGCCGGGTGTGGATGTGGATATTGAGGGGCAGCCGTTCTGGGTGGCGATGAAGGAGGTTTGCGACAAGGTGGGGGTGGGGTTGCAGAGCAATGGATTGGCGCGGGAGATGACGGTTACGGACAGGAACATGGGGATGCGGATGTTTGGGCAGTCGCCTGGCGCGGTGAGCGGGGCGTTTTTGTTTACGGCGGCGAATGTGAACACGCACCGTGCGGTGGATTTGAATCAGCCTGGGAATGTGTCGCGGGTGTGCAGCATTCAGATGTTGGTGTTTGCGGAGCCGAAGATCCGGGTGTTGCAGGGTTCGTATGTGGCGAAGATCGAGCAGGCGGTGGACGAGAAGGGGAATTCGCTGGTGGGTGTTCCGCGGGCGGTGTCGGAGTCGATGCAGCCGCCGAGCAATTGGTTTTGGAATTTATCGGTGTCGCTGCAGCCTCCGGCGGGAGTGGGGCAGCGGATAGCGAAGTTGAAGGGGACGGTGCGGTTTATCGTGCAGACGAGGGCGGAGAAGGCGGAGGTCGGGGATGTGATTGGGGCGAGGAATGTGACGAAGGTGGTGGGTGGGAAACGGTTTACGTTGAAGGGAGTTCGGAAGCAGGGGGAGTTGTACGTGGTGCAGATGACGCTGTATCGGTCGGGGTGGACGGCGAATGAGTGGATGCTGATGTATCCATACAACGTTTTCAAGCTGGTGGATGGGAAGGGGAATCCGTTGCTTCGGACGAGCAATGCCGGTGGAGGCGGGGGTGGTGGGGATGAGGCGAATGTGAATTTGACGTTTCGGCGACAGAATTGGCCTGGGGCGGAGGATGGTGGGGAGCCGGCGAAGCTGGTGTGGGAGATCCCGATCGAGTCGAAGGAGATGGTGGTGCCGTTTGAGTTTAGGGATTTGCCGATGCCGTAGATCAAGGGTTCAAGGGTTCAAGAGCGGGTGGGGGAAGAGGGGGAATGATGAATGATGAATGATGAATCAGATGGGAAGTTTGGAGGGGGGGTGGGCTGAAGAATTGGGATGGGTGGGGGGGGTGGGATGTGGGGGGGTGGGAAGGGGATTGTTGTGAGTTTCGTGCAACGTGAACGGGCGGGCGGCGTCGTATTTAGCGAGCGGTCCGCAGGTTGACACCCTGGCTCAGCAGTGATAGAAATTGGGATTCTCGGGGGTGCGGTTGGTTGTGCAGAGTCGGGAGCTCGAACCTGTTGTGCGGCTTGGGGTTATTGGGATACGCGGCAAGCCGGCGGACCGGTGGGGAGTTCGGTGGCAGAGGTAGCGGAACGAGTGTTAGTTCAACGATCTTTCCAGTCGCCGTGCCGGCACGATGGGCAGGGTTGGCTGGGGAGGAGCACCAGATGAGTTTGCATCGCAGGGCTTTGATCCGGGCACGTCAAACGAGCAAGAGGAAGAATCTGCTTGGCCACATAGAGGGGCTGGAGTCGCGGTGTTTGTTGACGACGCTGATCGGGCCGGGGCTGTACACGTATACGGACCCGACGACGCAGCTCACGACGACGCAGGTGATGACGCAGAGCACGGTCTACCGGACCGCCGCGGATGATCTGATGCAGGTGACGGTGGGAGGGAACGTGACGGCGGAGTTTGTGGCGGGGGTGGTGGACGATGTGACGGGGGAGGTGACGTTGCGCAATCTTATTGGGGAGAACGAACCTGATCCTGCGAATCCGACGCAGAAGCTGAAAGGGGCGGACCTGTTTGCGGTGTACGTTCAGAAGGCGGACATCAACTCGTTTATAGCGATTACGCGGATTGAGCGGGATCAGAACAGCGGGAAGATCAATCTGCGGCCGTTTACGGACGGCGCGGGGCAGTTGCGGGTGTGGAGCGCGAAGAACGGCGACAACATAACGGTCGATACGGCGGCGAACACAGGGAAGCTGTATCTGGGTGCGAGGACGAAGGCGATTCCGAACATGCAGAACTCGGACAACATACCGATTCTGAGCGTGCCGACGACGGGGCCGATCGGGGTGATGCCGTGGAAGAAAGGCGACGTGCTGAATGCGGGGGTGGTGGTTGCGGACAATCAGGATCTCGGGAAGTTTTTGTTTGGGGGCACGGTGACGGGGCGGGTGGTGGTCGGGGGGTCGATGGAGATGTTTGCGTGCGGGCAGTTGTTGACGGGCGAGACGGACGGCACCTATGCGTCGTCGGTAGCGTCGTTGTCGGCGAACAACTTCCAGGTGAAAGGGGACCTGCGGAACCTGATCGTAGCTGGGCCGATTGGCACGAACACGGGGGCGGACCTGAGCGACCCGGCGTACCTGACGCGGTTTGAGCTGAAGGTGGGAGGGCGTCTGGGGCAGGTGAGGACATACGATTCGTTCACCGGAATGGTGAACGTGCTGGGTGACGAGGGTGTTTCGGCGGATTCGCAGGCACAGAAGGAGGTCGAAACCCGCGGCTACAATGTGGATTATTACACTCCGAGCTTTACGCAGGGGGACCTGACGGACGCGGTGTTTTATAACGACACGCTGGCTTCGGCGCAGTACCTAGCGAGCTTCAGCAGCGCGGAGCTTGGGAAGAACGACGTGGTTCAGGTTCGCGGGGTGCTGGCGGCGACGGACAAGTATAGTGACTTCTCGGACTATTACGCGGTGGCGTTGGATGCGGGGCAGACGGTTGAGACACAACTGGTGGATCTGGCGACGATGGGGATGCAGAACCTGACGATGACGTATGTGAGCGTGGGCGTGTTTGATCCGGATGGGCGGCTGATCGCGACGAACTATGCCAACGCGGATTCGGCCAGCGTCAGCGGTTTGCCGTTCCGGTTTACGACGGACCGGCCGGGGCTGTACCGGTTTGCGATCGGGTTGTACGGGGACACGATTTGGGCGGGGACGACGACGAACACGACGTCGCGGATGATCGATAGGTACGAGTTGCGGCTGTCGAACGTGGGGAAGATCACGCTGGGCGCGGTGGCGGCGACGGGGAACATTTTTGATGCTGAGTACAGCATGTCGGGGTTTACGGTGCAGAACGGGGATCTTGGTGCGCTGGTGGCTGAGGGTACGGTCCTGGCGTACAGCAAGATGCTGCCGGTGAGCCTGACGGCGAGGATGCAGATGAGCGTGGAGGTTTTGAACGGAAACCTTCGGACGATCCAGGGGGCGCAGGTGGGGGTTCTGAGGGACGGGCGCTGGGGTGTGGGGACCAACGTGCATGTGCCGAACGGGAACGTGGGCTTGCTGCGGTCGACGGCGGGGATTCTGGTGGTGAATGACGATTATATTCCGCTGGATTACGTGCCGAGCCTGGACCCGACGGTCGTGCCGGTGGCGCCGCTGCCGATCGTTGGGGGTGATTACCAGATGGTTGACGCGGCGACGATGTTGTATGGGAACCTGATATCGAACCGGAAGATTGGGGTGGTTCGAGCGGGGAATATGGCGACGAATCCTGCGAGCACGTTGATGGTGAACGCGGACCAGACGGGCGATGACGGGGTGATTGATCTGATCGACGTGGCGGGGAACCTCGGGACGATTGAATCGGGCGGGCCGCGTATTTTGACGGGGCCGAAAGGGAACGTGCGGTATATGAACGTTGGGGGCACGGTTTACCGGGACACGATATTCGGCGGCGGGGTTTCGCCGGCGACGGCGTATCAGGCGGGGGAATCGGTTACGTTGAATGATGATTCGGGTGCGACGATCACGATATCGCCGACGGGAGGGGGGGGGATATTGACGGTGACGACGTATGGCATTCGAGGGAGCGGCGGCGTGGCGGCGGTGCGGGTGGAAGCGACGTCTGGTGTGAGTGTGAACGGGAATCCGGAGTCGCCGCTGGCGGGTGCGGAGATCGGGCAGTTGCGGATAGCGGCGGGGGTTGCGGGGCCGGGGATCGTGCAGCTAGCGAACGGGCAGTTGGCGGTGGACCCGAATGGGCCGCTGTTGGCGGTGGACCTGAACGGCAAGGGGCGGGTGGACGTGTTCAGCATCGTCGGGCCGCGGTTCACGCGGATTGCGAACAACACACCTGGGGAGATTGTGAACGTTCTGGCGGACAGCATTGGCGAGCTGAGGGGTCAGACGCTGGGGGTGCCGATGCACAGTACGGAGGCGACGATACAGCCGCAGGCGATCCTGGTGGGGTCGGTGGCAGCGAATCCTGGGGCGTATCCGTTCGACCTGCAGCGGGTGGGGATCATTGCGAGCGACATTTTGACGGTGAACAGCCGTGGCGCGGTTGGGAACATCATAGCGAGTGCGGCGGTGGCGGCGGACGTGGGGACGCGTGTGTATCCCGGGTATGGTGCGGGGGGTGGGACGGGGACGATACAGCGGTTGACCGCGGATTCGGACAACACGCGGCTGAAGACGACCTTTGAGGGGATCGTGGCGCCGGTGTATGCATCGGGGACGCTGAACACGGTGAACATCGGCGCGGGGATTCCGTACGGTGGGAACGGGGCGATGGCGTTGGCGGGCTTGTTTGCGGGTGGGCCGATCATGCTGGTCCAAGGGAACAAGGGTGCGGACATCCGAGGCGTGGTGGCGAGCAGCACGCGAATTGCGAGCATTCAACTGACGGACGGGTCGCTGATCAATGCGGACATTTTCGTGGTGAATCCGCTGACCGATGCGCGGCGGATCGAATCCTTCAAGGGTTACCCGGGGACGAACATTGGGGGCACGGCGGCAAGCCCGGTGTACCAGATCGGGTCGGTTGTGATCAGCAGCAGCACGAAATCGACGAGCAGCAGCACGGGCGGCGGCGGGCGGCGTACCCGTGTGGATCTGAGGGGCAAGGGTGGAACGACGACGACAACGCCGCCGGCGCCGACGTATCTGCCGGGCGGGGTGATTGGCACGTTCTTCGGCGCGTACAGCATCGGGACGGTGAAGGTGACGGGAGGGTTTGGGATCCTGAACAGCTACTTCCACACTTCGTCGAGCGGGATAGTGGATCGTGTACAGGCTGAGGGGTATGGGCTGCGTGACTGCGTGGTGGACGCGGGGCTGCGTATCAACAACCTGGTGGCGGTGGGCGACGGGAGTTTGATTCCGGTGACGAAGTTCTCGACGGCTGTGCGGCCGAGCGAGGTGGCGGGGAACGATCCGAATGCTCCTGTGCCAGCGAATCGGACGACGGACCTGTACAAGTTTTTTAACATTGCGACGAAGACGCCGTCGGTGTCGGGCAAGACGAACAGTGGGGTGATCAGCGGGTTGGAGGCGAATGCGCTTCGGGATCTTGGCTTGTTGCAGGGATGGCGGTTCGAGGGCGGGACGCCGCTGACGGGGGCAGTGGGCGCGCTGGCGACGACGGTGTTCAGCACGCTGAACTTCGCGAACTCGATCAAGACGATCAAGATTGCTCAGGACATCAGCAATGTGCAGATCGTGACCGGTGCCATAACGACGTTCTCGGTGGGTCGTGATGTGCTGGGCCTGAACGCGACGGTGGCGGGCACGATCAAGACGCTGAGCGTGGGGCGGGATTTCAACTCGAGGTCGAAGATTCACGCGATCGGTCCGGATGGCTCGGTCGGATCGATCGTGATCGGCCGGAACTTTGCGGGGACGATCGATGCGGAGCACAAGATCGGCAAGATTACAGTGAAGGGCAGGTTTACCGGGAAGATCAGAGAGAACGGTAAGCTGCGGACGAAGTGAGTGGTTGTTCAATAGGCAGGAATAAGCGTAAGCGGCTTTGGACTGTGTGCCAAAGCCGCTTTTGTTTGGGCGATGCAGGTGGGCTTGGTGGCGACGAGAGGTAAGCGTCAGGTGAACCCGATCTTCGAACGGGTCGGCGGGATGGTCAGGATGGCGGGATGAAGCACAGGACTCGGCGAGCTGGGGGCGGCTGGGGAGGGGATCGGTCGGAGGCGATATTGTGGCGTAAGGGGATGGGGCAGTTCTGGGGCATGGGGCAGAGTGTCCTGGGCTTCCGCGATGGTGGCGAATGAAGGGTGGGGTTGGTTCAGGCGGACACGCAAAAGAGCAGGACCGCCCCGGGGGGGGCGGTCCTGCTGCACACTACACTTCGGAAGGAAGAGAGCGTAACGTGACTTATGTGAACCGGTTTAGAGCACCGGCTCCGTCGAGAACAACTGCGAGAGAACCGAAGGCGCCGCATGAGGTCGCCGTTGGCGTAGCCAGGATCCTTGGTGATGTAGCCGCTGTCAACATAGAAGTAGTCGTCGGCGTTGACCAGGGCGTCCTGGTTGACGTCGCCGTTCCAGGAGTACTTGACGACGACATTTCCGCCGGCGTCTTCGGCCTGAGTCAGGCCGGTGAAGCCGTCGGTGAGGAACCGTGCCGCGGCGGTGCTGCTGACCAGGCCGGTGCCGTTCCAGTCGCCGCCGTTGCGGCCGCTGGCGAGCATATCGAAGACCTGAGCAGCGGTGGTGCCGCCGGTCTTGCTGAGGATCAAGGCGCC